>WJJG01000410.1 GCA_014729815.1 Candidatus Eiseniibacteriota bacterium | reverse complement strand
GGGGCACGCCGGCGGCCGCCTGCGTCAGGATCGCAGCGGCCCGCGCGTCGTCCCCGGCCTCGGCCAGCGCGGCACCGCGCCAGAGGCGCAGGCGCCAGGCGATCTCCCCCTCGCCCGTCGCGCGCACGGCCTCCTCGAGCGCATCCGCGGCCGCCTGCGCGGCGCCATCGCGCAGGAGCTGCTCTGCCAGATCGATCTGCGCCGCCACGCGCGCGCCTCGATCCAACCCGTGTCGTGTGAGGCGCCGCAGGCTGGCGATCGCCCCGCCCGCATCGAACGCCGCTCGGTAGCGCGCATCGCGACGAGCGGCCGCCCCCTCACCGGGCCAGAGCGCCTCACTGGCTGCGAACGGTCGCGTGAGTTGCGGACGTTCGGCGAGCTCGAGCGCCGCAGACGCCCACGCCTCGGATGGCAGCGGCGCGGGGAAACGGAGCGGTGCCGCGCCGGGAGGCCGCAAGGCGGGGAGCGCGCCGGGTGGCGTGGGGATCTCCGGCGGTGCCGTCGCGCAGGCGCAGAAGAGCGCCACCCCCAGGATCAGGAGCAGACTGGAGCGTTGGGCGCGCCGGGACGTGCGGAGGGAGGCAGACCGCGGGCCGCCCGTTCTGCGCCCGCTGCGCAGCAGCAGCCAGCAATCGCCGTGCGTGGAGTCGGAGCCTCTCATCCCTGATCCACTCACTTGCGCCGCCGCGGAGGTGCCTGCGAGCGCACTCCGCCTCGCCCCCACCCCACATCTAGTCCCTACCGGCGAATCCACCGTCGGGTTCCTTTCGCGGCGCATGCGGCCCGTCCCGGCCCCAGGATCCGAGTGCCTGCGGAAACGGTCGCGCGGCGCGCGTGGGGCATCGCTTGAATCGCCTTCGGCGATGACCTAGGCTATCCGTGCGAGTCTTGACCTGCCCACCAAACAAGCCGCAGCGCACCGACGTTGCGGCGGGGAGCCGTGCATGCGCTACCTGACGACGCCTTGGCGCATGAAGTATGTCATCTCCACTGCGCACTACAAGGGGTGCGTCTTCTGCGATCTGCTGGCCGAGGAGGCCAGCGATGCGGAAGGCTTCATCCTGCGTCGCGGCACCCACGGCTTCCTGGTGCTCAACATCTATCCCTACACACCGGGACATCTGATGGCCGTTCCCTATCGACACGTGGCCTCGATCGCGGAGCTCGAGGCGCACGAGGTCACCGAGTTGCTGACCTTCTGCCAGCTCGGAGAGGGGGCGCTGCGCCGCGTCTATGGGTGCCGATCGGTCCACGGAGGCGCCAATCTCGGGCGCGTAGCCGGCGCCGGAGTGCCGGGACATCTGCACTTCCATGTGGTCGCCTGGCCCGCCGGCCAGCTCTGGCAGCGCTGGGCCACGGCCGAAGAGCCGCCGGAGACGCTGGAGGAAACCTACGCCAGCCTCACCGCGGCCCTGAGCGAGATCGAAGCGGAGGCCTAGGGGGCGCGGAATCCCCAGATCGGACGAGGCGCCGAGAGCGGATCCGCCTCCTTGGGGCTCCCGGGTCGGACCAGGCCCCGAGGGGGGGATCCGCCGCCTTCCGGAATCGCGCGCTGCCGCTCAGAGCGTGTATGCGCGCCCCAGCTCCGGGATCCGCACGTCATCGAATCCCTTCTGCTCGGACAGGCGGGCGGCGAACGCCTCCGCCTGATCGGTCTCCCCGTGCACTACGAAGCAGCGCTGCGGAGGCGGTCCGAGTCCCGTCGTCCAGGCCAGCAGCTCGTTGCGGTCGGCGTGGGCGCTGAACGCGTTGAGGACCGCGACCTCCGCCTGGCGCGGAAACTCCTCGCCGAAGATGCGCACCTCGTCCCAGCCTTCGACCAGCTTGCGGCCGAGCGTGTTCTCGGCCATGAAGCCCACCACCAGGATCAACGCGCGCGGATCCTCGATGTTGTTGCGCAGATGGTGCAGGATGCGCCCGGCTTCGCACATGCCGGACGCCGAGATGATGATCATCGGGCCGTCTTTGGTGTTGAGCGCCTTCGACTCCTCCACGTCCCGCACGTAGTGCATCAGCCGAAACCCGAACGGATCGGTGTGCTCCTCGTTGAGCAAGGCCAGCGCGTCCTCGTCGAAGCACTCCGGATGGCGCCGGAAGACGTCGGTGACATTCACCGCCAGCGGGCTGTCGACGTAGACCGGCATGCGCGGCACACGCTGGGAGGAGAAGAGGTCCTTGAGCACCGAAACGATCTCCTGCGTGCGCCCCACCGCGAAGGCGGGGATGATCACCTTGCCGCCGCGCGCATGGACGCGGTTGAGCAGCCCGGCCATCAGATCCGGGATCTCCCCGGTCTCCTCGTGCAGCCGGTTGCCATAGGTGCTCTCGGTGATGAGCACCTCCAGACCTTCCACCGTCTCTGGATCGCGGATGATCGGGAGATCGGGTCGTCCCAGATCGCCGGTGAAGCCCAGGCGCAGGCGTCGCCCCCCCTCCTCGATCTCGAGCACGGTGATCGCCGAGCCGAGGATGTGCCCGGCATCGAAGAAGGTCGCGCGCACCCCCGGAATCACATCGAAGGGCCGATGATAGTCGTGTCCCACGAAGAGCGGCTGCGTCTGCTCGGCGTGCGCTTCGGTGTAGATCGGCTCCTTGGGCTTCTGCTTCTTTCGCGCGCGCCGCTTGTTGACGAATTCTACGTCGCGCTCCTGAATGTGGGCACTGTCCCGGAGCATCGGATCGCAGAGATCGATCGTCGCGCGCGTGGCGTGGATCGAGCCGCGAAAGCCATCACGCACCAAGCCCGGCAGATTGCCGCTATGATCGATGTGCGCGTGCGAGAGCACGACGCAGTCGACCTCGTCCGCCGCGAACGGGAAACGACGGTTCTTGGCCTCGGCCTCCTCTCGCCGCCCCTGGAAGAGCCCGCAATCGAGCAGCATCTTGCGGCCGCGCACCTCCAGCAACGTACGCGTACCGGTCGTCCCTCCCACCGCACCCCAGAACGTGATTTTCATCGGCGATCTCCTTCGTCTGACGCCCATGCCCCCCGGCCGCCGGATGGCGACTCCGGACGGGCGAAGCTCTCAGCATAGCGGCTGGCGGAATCGCGGCCAAGGACTGGCCGGCCGCGGCGGCGCGAATCGGCGGCGAGCGGCGCCAGCAGCAGGCTTGACCCGCGCTGCACCCGCCAGTAGCGTGCAACTGCCGCGCGGCAACCGCTGCATCCGAATCCGCAGCGCGAGGCACCACGCATCGACGGAAGGGCCGGGACTTTGGCAGCACGCATCCACTGCATCGTGGGGGCGCGACCGAACCTCGTGAAGATCGCTCCCCTGATGCGCGCCTTCGCGCATGAGGAGATCCTGGACCCCCGCCTGATCCACACCGGCCAGCACTACGACGTGGAGATGAGCCGCGCCTTCTTCGAGGACCTCGAGATCCCCGATCCGGATCGCAACCTGGAGGTGGGATCCGGCTCCCATGCCCTCCAGACGGCGCGCATCATGGAACGCTACGAACGCGTGATGGAAGACGACCGCCCGGCACTGCTGCTGGTCGTGGGCGATGTCAACTCCACGATCGCCTGTTCCCTGGTGGCCGCCAAGCGCGGTGTGGCCGTCGCCCATGTCGAGGCCGGTCTGCGCAGTTTCGATCGTTCGATGCCGGAGGAGATCAACCGTGTCCTGACCGACCAGCTCTCGGATCTGCTCTTCATCACCGCCGAGGAGGCGCGTGGGAACCTGCTGCGCGAGGGAATCGCCCAAGAGAGGATTCACTTCACCGGCAATGTGATGATCGATGCGCTCTTCGACGCTCTGCCGCTGGCGGCGCGTCGCGAGACGCCCGGGCGCTTCGGTCTGGCGGGCCGCGCGTACGCCGTGGCCACCATCCATCGTCCTTCGAATGTCGATCAGCGCGAGAGCCTCGCGCAGGTGGTGACGATCTTCGTCGACCTGGCGCAACGCCTGCCGCTGGTCGTCCCGTTGCATCCGCGCACGCAAGAACGTCTCGGTTCGTTCGACCTGCTGGAGCGGCTTCGCGCCGCTCCGGGCGTCATTCTGGCCCCAGCGCTGCGCTACCTCGAGTTCCAGGACCTCATGCGTCAGGCCCGCCTCGTACTGACCGACTCGGGGGGCATCCAAGAAGAGACGACCGTGCTGGGCATCCCCTGCTTGACGTTGCGAGCGAATACGGAACGTCCGATCACGGTCACACATGGGACCAATCGACTCGTCGGCCCGGATCCCGCGAAGGTGCTGGCGGCGGCCGATGCGGTGCTGGCCGCCCCACGCTTGGCCGAACCGCCGGTGCTGCCGGGCTGGGATGGCCTGGCGGCGCAGCGCATCGCCAAGATCCTGGCTGCGGAGCTGGCCGCCTAGGAGTCGAACGTGCGCATCGGGATGCTCCTCGACAAGCCCTTCCCGCACGATCCGCGCGTGGCCAACGAGGCGCGGAGTCTGATCGATGCCGGCCACGAGGTCTTCCTCTTCTGTCTGGCGCCGCGGCCGGCGGCTCCGCGTGAGACGCGCGATCGGCTGGAGATCGTACGCTACTCGATCGGTGAGCGCTTCTGGAGAAAGGCCAGCGCGCTGATCCTGACCGTGCCGGCCTATCGGCTTTGGTTTCGCCATCGTCTTCCGGGCTTCCTGCGCAGCTACGGCATCGAAGCCTTGCACGTGCACGATCTGCCCCTGGTCGGCGAAGGCCTGCGCGCCGCGCGGGGGGCAGGAATCCCCTGCATCGCGGATCTGCACGAGAACTACCCCGCGGCCGTGCGTCTCTACGATTGGGCGCGTCGCTTCCCCGGACGCTGGCTGGTCCATCCGCAACGATGGGATGCCTACGAGCGAGCGGTGCTGCCGAAAGTCGATCGCATCGTCGTCGTCATCGAGGAGGCGCGGGCGCGGCTGCTCGCTCAGGGACTGCCGGACGATCGCATCGTGGTCGTCGAGAACACGGTCCCCGTGGACGAGTTCGAGCGCCTCCCGCGCGACGCGGCCTTGATCCGGCGCCTGCGGGAGCACTTCAGCGTCACCTACGTGGGCAAGTTCGACCGTCATCGAGGCCTGGAAACCGCCGTCGACGCGGCGCGGATCGCCCGCCGCGCCATGCCCGAGCTGCTGCTCGTGCTGGTGGGCACGGGTGCCACGGAACCAGCGCTGGTGCGTCGTGTCCGAGACCACGACTTGCGTGACGTCGTCGCGTTCGAAGGCTGGCAGCCGTTCGATCGCTTCGCGAGCTATGTGGAGGGCAGCGCGCTGGGCCTGATCCCGCACCTCAAGTCGCCACACACCGACACGACCATCCCACACAAGCTCTTCCACTTCATGTTGCTGGCGCGGGCGGTCGTGGCCACCGACTGCGCGCCGATTGCGCGTATCCTGCGCCGGACCGGTGCCGGTCGGATCTACCGCTCCGGGGACCCGGAGGCGCTGGCACAGGTCTGGCTGGAGCTGCGTGACCAGAGCCGCCGCGAGGATCTCGGGGCCGCAGGGCGGGAGGCGGTGCTGTCGCGCTACCGGTGGGACGTGAGCGCGCGTCGGCTGATCGACCTCTACGCCGGATTGTGAGACGGCTACGCCGAGCGCCGCCCGCTGCGTCGCTTGCCCAGCGCGCCGAGGAGCAGAAGCAGGAGCAAGGCGCCGGCCGCCGCGCGGCTGGCCCAGCGACCCAGCTGCAGTCCCGGAGAAACCGCCGCCAGGCGCACGCGATGCTCCCCCGGGGGAACCGGCAACCCGCGCAGCAGATAGTCGACCACCCGGACCTGCGTCGGCTCGCCATCCACCGTCGCCCGCCAGCCGGGCGGGTAGTTGATCTCGCTCAGCACCAGCAGCCCCGCATGCGGACCGCGCACGCGCACGTCCAGATCGATCTCGTGCGGCCCGTGACGAAGCGCCCGAACCTCGCCCGGGGAGATCGAATCGGGCAGCGTGACCGCTGTCGGTGCGCTGAGATACGCGACGCGCGCCGGCTCGAACTCCGGGAGCGTCATCTGCGCCAGCACCGTGGCTTCATCCGGCAGGATCGCGATCTCTCGCGCGAACCAGGCCCGAGGCAACGCCGCGGGGTTCTCATAGAGACGCAGCTCTCCGCCCCCGGGCGTCGCGGCGCGGGCGAGCTGAGGGAACTCCTGCGGCAGTGCACGATCGGTGAGCAGGTAGCGTGCATTGAGCATCGAGAGCACCAGGAGGGAATAGATCGCTCCCGATCGAATCAGGTCGTCGTAGATCCGCAGCTTGGCGGGCTGATAGCCGCCCACGCTCTCGATTCCGAAGGCCGCGTAGCGGTTGCTGCCGAACTCGTTGGCGGTGAGCGGGGCGATGCGCCCCAGAGCATCGCGTTCGCGATCGATCTCGCGCAGCGCGCGCACGATCGCATCCTCGGCGAGCACGGCTTCCGTGCGACTCCGCGGGACCGGGTGATAGAACTGGCGATCGATGGCCCAGAGATCGACGAGCAGGACTGCCACCAGGAGCGCCGCGGTCCAGACGCCCGGAAGGAGTCGTCGCCGGCGTGCCTCGACCAAGCCAGCCGAGAGCGCCAGCAGAAGCAGCCCCCAGGCAACCGAGTCGCGCAGCAGCGCGGCCCGCTGTGCGGTGAGCCAGCTCAGCTGCGCCCCGTATCGCTCCGCCTCCCCCGCACGCACGAACGTCCCGGACTGCTCGAGCTGCGCAGTCAGGGCGCTGCCGGCCACCAGCCAGAACAGGAGCAGCACACCCAGGATGGCGGTGACGATCGTCCAGCGCCCCAGGAGCCGGCGCCCCCAGTCGGGAGCGGCGTGGGTCGCACCGGCGGGGACAGCCGTCTTCGTCTGCTGCACCTTGGCGCTCTTGTCCCCGCCCTTGTGGCGAGGGGCGCGTCGCCCCTTGGCCTGCGCCGCGGCCGTGCGGCGTGGCAGCAGCCAGGGTCCGCCACGCAGGACCGCATCCAGCCCCGCCGCGGCCAGGGCGGCGACGAGCAACGGCAGCAGCGCGTAGATCATCGATGGCACGCGAAAGCGGTCGAACATCGGGAGCAGCTCGTACGCCGGCCAGTAGAGCAGGGGGAAGTGGCGACCGAAGCCGATCACCAGCACCGCCGCACCCAGGGCGACCCAGATCCATTTGCGCCGCCCCACCGTCAACGCCAGGCCCAGGATCGCCAGGAGCAGTGCGGTCACACCGAAGTAGTGCGTCGACTGCGTGAAGGGCAGCTCGCCCCAATACGTCGCCCCTTCGAGACCGAACCAGGAGGGGAAGAGAAACGCCAGCGTCTCCGAGGGCGGATAGGACCATGCCGTCGCGTAGTCCCAGCCGGCGCCCCCACCCCCATCGCCCGCGAGGGCACCGCCGCCACGGATCGAGTAGGGCACGTATTCGAGCACGGCGCCGTACGGTTCCAGAACCAGGCCAGCCGCGATGAGCAATCCTGCGGCGGCCAATCCCAGACCGGCCCACGCCCCCCGGCCTCTCCAGCGTGGCGGTCGGTCGAGCAGCACGGTGCTCAAGCCATACAGCCCCCCGATCAGGAGCGTGTAGTAGCTGATCTGCGGATGGTTGTTCCACAGCTGCAACGCCACGGCCGCCGCCAGCAAAGCCGCCGCTGCCAGCGTGCGCTTCTGCAAGAGAACCTCGATGGCCAGGAACACCAACGGCGCGAGGCAGAGCGCATGCAGCTTCGTGCTGTGCCCGGCGGCGACCAGCCCCAGGATGTAGGGCGTCATGACGAAGACCAGCGCGCCCCCCAACGCGCTCACCGGATGCCGCCGGCGCAGCCGCAGCCAGCCGTAGAGGCCCAGACCGGCGAGGATCAGCGAGATGTAGTAGCGCGCGCCGCGCGCATCCTGAAACGGCTTGCGGAGCCAGCGCGTGAGGTCGAGCGGACTCGAGGGCGTATGGATGAAGCTGCCGTAGGACGGCATTCCGGAGAAGATCGCCGGGCACCAGAGCGGTGTCTCGCCCAGCTCCGCCCGCGTCTCCTGGACCCAGACCGAGAGGGGTCGCACGGCCTGCGTATCCGGTGCCAGCGGTTCCTGTCCACCGATGATCATCTGCCAGAAGAAGACCAGGGGAATCAGTAGCAACAGGATCCACAACGGCCGGCGCAGACCGGCACCTGCAAAACTGGACATGGCACCCCCTTGCCCGTCGCCCGGCGTTTGCCGCCCCTCCCTGCGGGTGGTAGGGTGACGCGGGTAGCGGCCGCCGCTCGCGGCCGCCGTCCCCGGGCATGAGACCAATGCCCTCGAGGGAAGTCAAGCCGGGCTCTACGTGGACCCATGAGGGGTGCTGTGCGGCGCGCGCTCTTCGTTCTCTACTACTTCCCGCCCTCGGGCGGGCCGGGCGTTCAGCGCGGTCTGAAGTTCGTCCAGTACCTCCCCGACTACGGTTGGGAGCCGGTGGTCCTGACGGTGCCCCGCGATGCGCACTTCCCGGTGCGCGACGAGAGCCTTTGCGCGGAAGTCCCCGTGGATCTGATCGTGCGGCGCACGCGCTGCCCCGAGTTCTACGGCATCTATCGCGCCCTGATGGGACAGCGCGGCGCAGCGCCGCTGGACATCGCCACCCACGGGTCCCAGGAGACGCGCGGGATCGCTCGCTTCCTGCGATGGCTGCGGGGAGCGCTCTTCGTGCCCGATGGCCGCGCGGCCTGGAAGCCGTTCGCTGTCGCCGCCGGGACGCGAATGATTCGCGAACTCGGCGTCGATCTGATCTTCAGCTCCGGGCCGCCCTTCACCTGCCATCTCATCGGGCGGCGGCTGCAGCAGCGCAGCGGCCTGCCCTGGGTGGCCGACTACCGCGATCCCTGGACCGAGGCCACGTTCTATCCGCCTCGTCCGCCTTGCGCACGCCGACGCGATCAGCGGCTGGAGTCCGATTGCCTGCACGGCGCGGAGCGCAGCATCGTGGTCGGACGCGGCATGGCGTCCGACTTCCTGCAGCGGTACCCGGACCTGTCGCCCGAGCGGCTGGTCGTGATCCCCAACGGCTACGACGCATCCGACTTCCGCGATGTCCCTTTCGCATCTTCCGAGTCGCTGCGCATCACGCACACCGGTTCGGTCTTCGCCGCGCGCAGCCCGCAGGCCTTTCTGGATGCCGTCGCCGATCTGCTCCGGCAGGAACCGGGCTTCGCGCAGCGCGTGCGGCTGACCTTCGCCGGCCGGCTCGATCCTCAGCTGCAGCGGCAGCTCGCGCGCGCGCCGTACGATGCGATCACGGAGCTGCCCGGATATCTGCCGCATGCCGAGAGCATCCGACTGCTGCGCGCCAGCAGCCTGCTGCTTCTGCTGATCGGCAGCGATGCACAGGCACGCAGCATGGTGACCGGCAAGCTGTTCGAGTATCTGGCATCCGGCGTTCCGATTCTGGCGCTGGGTCCGGGCGACGGAGAGGCCGCACGTCTGCTGCGCGAGACCGGCGCGGGATGGGTATACGAGCCGCACGATCGCGAGGCCCTGCGCATGCGGCTCCGGGAGGTCTGGCGGACGCACCAGCATACGACCACGCAGTCGGGCGCACCGCATCAGCCTCTGCAATTCGGCCTCCAGCGCCGCGGCTCCGCGATCGAGGGCTATTCGCGTCGGGCGCTGACCGAACGACTCGCCGCGCTGTTCGACGAAGTGCATGGGGGGCGATCCCGCGCGCGGACTCGACGCGGCGCCGAAGCCTCAGCCGGAATCGCCTCCCGCGCTTCCGACGCAGATGCCAAAGCCTGATTGAGCTCGCGGGGATCCCTGCGCGGGCCCCAGCCGGAGCCGTTCGGCGTGGTGCCCAGGCCCCGTGGGGGCCGGGCACGGCGCACAGCGGCGGCGGTGGTGCCGACCTGCAGGCGGGAGCCCCCGGCGGCCTTGTTCGCCCCCCGCACGTCCCGTATACTCCCGCGGTCGCGAAGTCAGATCTTCCGAGGAGCGATCGAATGAGCGAAGAGCTCGGTTTCGCGCTGATCGGCTGCGGCAAGATCAGCAACAAGCATCTGCACGTGCTCGACCAGCTCGCGGGCGCGCG
>WJJG01000409.1 GCA_014729815.1 Candidatus Eiseniibacteriota bacterium | reverse complement strand
GGCGCCAGGCGCGGGGAGCCGATCAGGGTCAGTTTGTCGCGCCCGGCGCGCGTGCCGGCCGCCAGCGCGGCGGCCAGCGAGGCGACCGGATGCGGCTCGCGCACATCGGAATCGGCCTCGCGGCAGAACTCCGCCATGCGTGCCCCACCCTGGAGGAGCCCGGAGAGGTCCGCACCGATCAGGGCCGCGGGGACCAGGCCGAAGTAGGAGAGGGCCGAGAAGCGCCCGCCGATCTCGGGGTCGTTGCGGAAGGTGCGGCGGAAGCCGAGCTCGGTCGCCAGGTGGTCCAATCGGCTGTCGGGATCGGTGATCGCCACGAAGCGCTGGCCCGCGCCCTCGGCGCCCAGGCCGTCGCGCAGCCGGGTGTAGAAGTAGTGCAGAAAGGAGAGCGTCTCGACCGTGCCCCCCGACTTGGTGGCGACGATGAAGAGCGTGCGGGCCGGGTCGCTGCGAGCCGCGCGCTGCGCGATGGTGGCCGGATCGGTGCTGTCGAGGATCGCCAGATCGAGGAATCCCGCTCGTACGCCCAGCATCCGGCGCATCACCTCGGCCGCCAGACTCGATCCCCCCATGCCGAGCAGCAGCGCATGGGTCAGGCCAGCATCGCGTACCTGCTGCGCGAAGCGTTCCAGCTCGGGGAGGGCCGCGGGCATGGCTGCCGGGCAGTCGAGCCACCCGAGACGATCGACGATGCCGCGCGGATCGTCCTTCCACAGCGTGTGATCCCGCTGCCAGAGGCGCGCGAACATGCGCTCCTCGGAGATCCGTTGCCGCTCCCGGGCGATGGCGGGTCCCAGCGCGGCGAACTGCTCGTCGATGGCCGGGATCCTGCTGCTCTGGCCCATGGCTTACCTCCTCATGCCTGTGCACATACGATGACTGCAGCCTACAACCGGCGGCGGGGGGCTGCTACCCTGCGGCCGCCTGAGACCGATCTTGCCCGCGGCAGCCTGCAGCGGTGGGGATGCTCCTGTGCCCGATCCGAGGAGCAGGGGACAATGATCCGTCCGACCAGCGATCCGCGGAGGTCCGCGTCGTCGGAGCGAAGGCTCGCGGCCTGTGCGCTGCTCTCTCTCTTGTTCGTCACGCCCCTGGCCTGTCGCTCGCGAGAAGCCCCCGCCGCCGCGCCCCCGATCGACGTGATCCGCCTCGCGCCGGGGGCGGAACGGATGGTGCTGCTGACGGGCGGGGAAGTCCGCATCGGCAAGGACGGCTTCGCCGACTTCAGCCCCGCGCACACCGTCCATCTCGATCCGTTCTACATCGATCGCTGCGAGGTGACCAACGCCGACTACGCCGCCTTCTGTGAAGCCACCGGCCACCGGCTGCCCGAGTTCTGGACCATGGATGTCTATCGCTCCGGGCCCGACTATTCCGAGCACCCGGTGGTGGGCGTCAGTTGGCGGGATGCCCAAGCCTACGCACGCTGGCGCGGATGCCGCCTGCCGACCGAAGCGGAATGAGAGTATGCGGCGCGCGGGGGACGGCTCGATCGGATCTACTCCCATGGCGACGATCTCGACTCGACCCTCTATGCGCCCGGCGGCTTCACCGGTACCGCCCCCCCCCCGCAGCCGGTGGGCAGCTTCCCACCGAACGGCTACGGGCTCTACGACATGACTCGCAACGTAGCCGAATGGGTACACGACTGGTACGCTGCCACGACCTACGAGTCCGGCCGCCGCGAGAGTCCGCGCGGGCCCTGGCACGGGAGCTTCAAGGTGATCCGGGGAGGCGGATGGCACACCGGCCCCTACGGCAGCCGTGTCTGCTATCGCAGCGGACGGAAGAGCAACTGGGTGGACTTCAACATCGGATTCCGCTGTGCCCGCTCCCAGGGTGTCTCGGCGGCACTGCGCGTGGAAGAAGTGATTCTCTCCGATGGCGTCAACGCCGCGTTGGAGGAATACGAGCGCATGCGCGCCCGACCACCGGGCGAATACGACTTCGATCCGTTCGAGCTCAACGAGATGGGGTACCGGCTGGTCGCCGCCGAACGCGTGCGCGACGCGCGGGCGGTCTTCGAGCGGATCGTCGCGGCCTATCCCGACTCCTTCAACGCCCACGACAGCCTGGCGGAAGCTTGTGCCCTGTTGGGGGATCGCCAGCCGGCCATCGCGGAGTATCGCCGGGCGATCGAGCTCCATCCTCGGTGCCGCACGAGCCACGAAGGTTTGCAGAAACTAGAGGCCGAGGAACCAAGTAGGTAGGGCATGCGCATGCCGAATGTCACTCCCACGCGCCGGAGCCTCTGGGGGGTCGCCGGCCTCTTCCTGACGCTCTGGACGCCACCGCCGATCCGTGCCCAGGCAGATGCTGCGCCGGCGCACGCCCCCGAACCGGCTGCGGAGAGCGTGCCGGCTGCCGATGGCGCGGCGGCGCGCGTCGCTGCCGATGATTCCCGGGCGAAGGCCGGGTGGCGATGGGCGCTGCTGCCGGCGATCTTCTCCACGCCCGAGACCGGTGTGGGCGGCGGCGCGGGGCTCCTGCTCACGCATCGCAGTGGGGAGCAGTCTGCGGCGACGCCTCCGCAAGCCCTGCCGGTCTTCGGCCTCTACACCGAGAAGGGACAGACGAGCATCGCCTTCGCCCCCGAGCTGCATCTGCATGGCGGTGACTGGACCGTGGAGCTGGAAGCCAGCTATGTCGACTTCCCCAGTCGCTTCTACGGCGTGGGCCGCGATGCGCCGCGCGAGGCGGAGGAGTCGTACACGCTGGAGGCGACCGCCGCCGAGCCGGTCGTGTTGCGGCGGATCCTCTCGCACTTGCGGGTGGGGCTGGCCGCCGAGTTGCAGGCGTTCCGGATCCGTGAGACGGAGCCTTTCGGGCTGCTCGAGTCGGGCGCCGTCCTCGGACACGATCGCGGTCGGTTGGCGGGGATCGGGCCCGTCCTGCGCTGGGACAGCCGGGAGAACCGCTTCTATCCCGCCCGCGGCAGCTGGCTGCAGCTTTCCGCCCGTGCCTACCGCGATTGGCTGGGGGGCGACTACGTCTACGAGTCGTACGCCGCCGATCTGCGCACCTACCGGAGCGTGGCGGGGCGCCACATCATTGCGTTCCAGATCTTGGCGATCGATCGCCCGGGTCGCGTGCCCTTCGGGCAGCTCGCGCGACTGGGCCGCAGCCTGCGCGGGGTCTTCGAGGAGCGCTACGTCGACCATGCAGCGCTGATGGGACAGATCGAATACCGGTTTCCGATCTGGCGCCGCTTCAGCGGGGTCTGCTTCGCCGGCGCCGGGGACGTGGCTCCCCGACCGCACGCCTGGCGCCTGGACCGCATGCGCCCCACTGCAGGCGCCGGGCTGCGTTTCGCGATCAATCCCGCCGAGAGGATGAACGTGCGCTTCGACTTCGCGGTGGGCGACGAGGAGACGCAGATCTACTTCCAGTTCCTCGAAGCCTTCTAACCGAATCCTAACCCGGGGCGCGCCTCTTCCGGGGGCTGTCCCCGGAAACTTCCTGACCGACCGGTCGGTAGGTCTGCTAGTCTCTGCGACCCGCGTTCAAGCCGCGGACGCGGACGGATCGAGAAGACGGCCGCCGAGCGCGAAGCCGACGGCCGGCACTGTTGGGACGGAAGAGGGAGATCGCATGGGACCCACGGATCGCAGAGAGATCATCCTGCGAGCCGCACGCGCGCAGTTCGGACGATGCGGGTACGCCGGCGCCTCGATGCGCGAGATCGCCCAAGAGGCCCGCGTAACCAAGGCGGCGCTCTACTACCACTTCCCCGACAAGTCCGCGCTCTTCCGGGCGGCCACGGAGTGGGCGCTGGCGCGCGTGCAGGCTCGCATCGAACGGCGCTTGGCCCAGCGCCGGGGCTCTCGGCGGCGGCTGCGCGCCGTGCTGCAGGCCTACTTGCAGGAGTTCGCCCGCGAACGAGATCTGATCCATCGCCTGGGCGCCATCCTTCACCTTCCCCAGGGCGATGGCGCGTGGGTCGGCGCTGCGCTGCGGCGGTATGAAACGCCGCTGCGCGATGCACTGCGGGCCTGCGCCGACGAAGGGCTGCTCGCGCGGCGACGGATTCCGGAACTGACCGCGCTTCTGCTCGGCGGCATCGAGCATGCTGCGGTGCATGGTCAGTTGGGGGGTGATGCACCGCGCCTCGACCTGGGATTGGCCGATCGGTTCATCGCCGAGATCCTCCCCGGACCCCCGTCGCCGCCGCCGCGTAGCGCGGCGAGGCGTGCGCGTCGGCGAGCGGGAGTCGCGCGGCGGAGCAAGGCGGTGCGCGCTGCGGCCGTCACCTGGCTGCTGCCGATCGTGGGCCTCCTCACGGCCGCGCCGGCCCAGGAGGGGGTGCCGGCGGATTCCCCCGGGCCGATCGTCGCCGTTCCGGGGGCCGGCCGTGCGATGGGTGTGCAGGCCTGCGTCGCGCAGGCGCTGCAGGCCAATTCGGATCTGCAAGCCGAGCGGACGCGACGGGAGGAGCTGGATGCGCTGCGCTATCAGGCGGTGGCCATCGGTCTGCCGACGATCGATCTGACCGGCACATGGTCGCGGGGGCGCGACCCGAGCTTCGCCCTCGATCAGACCTTCGGGGGCGGCTTCGGCGGCGAGGACGATACGACCACGAGCGCCTCACCGTGTGACAGCGTGTTCGCCTGCTTCGGAGGGTTGAGCTTCATTCCGGCCCCTGAGGACATTCCCGCGCAGACCTTCTGGCGCGCCAGCGCCAACGCGCGCTGGGAGATCAACCCGGGACTGATCTACAACGCGGTCGGAGCGGCGGGGCTCGGGGTGCGGCGGCAGGACCTGATGGTCGTCGACACCGAGCACCGCACGGCCGAGTCCGCGATGCGCGGGTACTATGCCGTACTGATGGCGGGCGAACGGCTGGCGGCCCTGGATGCCGAGCTGGCGGCGCGGCGCGAGTTCCTGGAGGTCACGCGGCAACGCTTCGCGCTGGGGCTCTCCACGGAGCTCGATACGCTGCGGGCGGCAGTGTCCTATGCCAACCTGCAGCCGCAACGCCGGAGCGCGGCGCAGGACCTGCGCGACGCCGGCGCGCAGCTCAACATCCTGATGGGTCGCGATCCACTGACGCCGCTGGCGCTGGAGACGAAAGTGCCCATCGAGCGCGAGAGAGTGCCGATCGATCCGGCTCTGGGCCGTGTTGCCGAGCGGCCGGACATCGAGGCCTTCGAACTCTACACGCGCATCCTGCGCAAGGATCGCGGCGCCAAGAAGTCGCAGCATCGCCCCTCGCTCTCGGCGAACGGCTCGTACGGCTACGTGACCCGCGAACTCGACGAACTGACCGATACGGGACACGACTTCTGGAGCGCCAGCGTGAGTCTGCGGATCCCGCTCTTCGACGGCTTTCTGACCAAGGGGCAGATCGAGGAGGCCGAAGCGGCCTGGCGGCGATCCCGCGAGGAGCTGACCGCCGCCGAACGCCAGGCGCATCTGGAGATCCTCTCGCTGCATGGCGATCTGGAAACCGCGCGCACGAACCTGCAGGCGGCAGAACTCAATCTGGTCACCGCGGAAGACGCCGTGCGTCAGGTGAGCCTGCAGTACGAGCTGGGCAAGGCCGGCTACCTCTCGTTGCTGGATGCCCAGGCGCAACGCTATCTGGCGCGCAGCAATCTGATCGCCGCTCGCAACGAAGTCCTGACCCTGACCGCATCGCTGAAGCGCGCCCTCGGCTTTTCGCCCACGCGACCGCTGGATCACGTCGCCGCCCAGGTGCGGACGCGAGCGGCGGGTTCCGCTGGCCCCCCCGACGGCGCGCAAACGGAGGAGTAGACTCATGAGTGCGGATCGCCATTCTGGTTCGGAACGGATCATCCGGTCGGCCGCCCGCCGCGCCCCCCTGCTGCTGTTGCCCTTGAGCCTCTGGCTCTCCGGCTGCGGAAGCGGCGGCGATGCGGGGGCCGGAGACGGCACGCCGGAGGTCCCGCGCAACGTGCGCACCCTGCGTGTGCAGGCCGGCGAGCTGGAGGAGTACCTGCGCATCTCGGGCCCGCTACAGGCGATGCGCGGCACCGACATCAGCGCCGAGGAGGGCGGCGTCGTGGCCGCGATTCCGCGCGGCAAGGGGGCCAGCGTGGCGCGGGACGAGGTCCTGATCCTACTCGACCGGGACCTGCTGGAGGCCGAGCGCGATGCGGCCCGCGCCCGCCGGGACCTGAGCGCCTTCAACCAGGAGCAGACGCGCGCGCTCTACGAGGCCAATTCGGCCAGCCGCATCGAGCTCCTCACGACGGAGACCGAACACCGCAGCGCCCAAGCGGCGGCTCGCATCGCCGAGCTGCGCTACGAGCGCGCGGCGATCGAGGCGCCGTTCAACGGCGTGGTGGCGGAGCGCTACGTCGAGCTGGGGCAGTACGTCTCCCCGGGCATGCCCGTGGCGCGCATCGTTGATCCGCACGTGCTCAAGCTGGTGGGCCATCTGACCGAGCGGGAGATCGGTTACGTTCGCGAAGGGGAGCCCGCGCAGGTGAGCTGCGAGGAGAGCCCCGATCCCCGCTCGGCATACGTGCACTGGGTCGGGATCGAGGCGGATCCTCTGACCGGCAAGTTTCCGATCGAGATCCATGTCGACAACGCGCAGCGCAGCTTGCACGCCGGAGTGATCGGATGCGCCCGCGTGCTCAAGGTGCGCCACGAAGACGTGATCCGCATCCCGCGCGACGCCGTGGTCCAGCGTCCGAGTGGCCCCGTGGCCTTCGTCGTCGAGGCCGCGCGCGCGCGCGTGCGCCGGCTGACCCTGGGTCCGGACCAGGGCCTGATGGTGGTCGTCGAGAACGGCCTCGCTCACGGGGACGAGCTGATCGTGCGCGGCCAGCGAGAGGTCCATGACGGCTCGGCCGTGTTGGTGCAGGAAAAGGCGACCGCTGCGGATGGCACGATGCCGGATGATCCGGGCGTCGTCTCCGCTGCGCAGTCCGCCGGTCACGGCGCGCGATAGGCGGCGATGAGGAAGGCTGCGTCCGCCCGGTTCTGCGGGCCGGACGGCGAGGAAGGGAATCGATGCGGATCACGGACATATCCATCCAGCGCTCGGTGACCGTCTTCACGCTGATGCTGATCGTCATCGTGCTTGGCATCGCCTCCTACCGCGCCCTGCCGCGCGAAGCGTCCCCGGACGTCAAGATTCCCTTCGTGATGGTGATGGCGCCCTACTTCGGGACGAGCCCCGAGGATATGGAGCACCTCGTTACCCGCAAGCTCGAGCAGGAGCTGAAGGGGATCGCCGACCTCAAGGAGATGACCACGACCTCGGCCGAGGGTCTTTCGCACGTCTTCCTGGAGTTCGAGACCGACGTGGAGATGAGCGACGCCCTGCAGAAGGTGCGCGATGCGGTCGAGATGGCCAAGCCGGATCTGCCGCAGGATGTGCGCGACGATCTCTACATCCGCGAGATCAGCTCCGATGATTGGCCGATCATGCAGGTCGTGCTCTCGGCCGATTACGATCCGGTGCGCCTGAAGGAGGTCGGTGAGGATCTGCAGGAGGAGCTCGAGCGCATCGAGGGCATCCTGGCCGTTGAGCTGAGTGGGGGCGTGGAGCGGGAAGTGCGGGTGGATGTCGATCCGCAGCGCCTGCGTTTCTACGGCCTCAGTCTGCGCGACGTGATGGACGCCGTTTCTCTGGAGAATGTCACGATTCCGGGGGGCGACCTGCCCCTCGGCACGTACGACTACCAGGTCCGGGTGCCCGGCGAGTTCGAGTCGGTCGAGGAGATCGAGGGGGTGCTCCTCAATCCGGGAGCGCCCACACCGGTCTACGTGCGGGACGTGGCCGCGGTCTGGCTGGGTCTGAGCGATCGCGAGACGATCTCGCGTCTCAACGGCGTCGACGCGGTGACCCTCTCGATCACCAAGCGCAGCGGCGAGAACGTGATCCGCATCGCCGACGACGTGCACACGATGCTCGAAACACTCACGCCGACACTGCCCGAGGGCACCGAGGTGACCGTGACCGGCGACATCTCGGTCTACATCCGCGACATGGTCAACGAGCTCGAGAACAACATCCTCAGCGGACTGATCCTGGTCGTTGTGGTGCTGTTCCTCTTCCTGGGCTGGACGAACTCCTTCTTCGTGGGCGCAGCGATTCCCTTCTCGATGCTGATCTCCTTCGCCGTGCTGCGGGCGCTCGACTTCACGCTGAACATCGTGACCCTCTTCACCCTGATCCTCGCACTGGGCATGTTGGTGGACAACGCGATCGTGATCGTGGAGAACATCTTCCGCTTCCGACTGCGTGGCATGGGACCGGACGAGGCAGCGCGCAAGGCCACCCATCAGGTCTCCGCTCCGGTGATCGCCTCGACGATGACCACGGTCTTCGCGTTTGGTCCGCTGGTGTTCTGGCCGGGAATCATGGGTGAGTTCATGAAATACCTGCCGGTGACGATCATCGTGACCCTGCTGGCCTCGCTCTTCGTGGCGCTGGTCTTCAACCCGGTGCTCTGCGCGCGCTTCATGCGTGTGCCCAAGGATGCCGGCACGCAGCGGCGTCTTGGAGATCGGCTGCTGGCGGTGGGCCTGCGCAGCTACGAGCCGACCATTCGCTGGGCATTGCGACACCGCACAGTCACCATGCTGGGGATGTTCGCCCTGCTGATCGTCGTGCTGATTCTGTTCGGGCGCTTCAACGCCGGCGTGGAGCTCTTCCCCGATACCGATCCGACCTTCGCCTACGCGAACATCGAAGGGCCGTCGGGCACCCGCATCGAGCAGACGGATGCCTACGCCCGCCAGGTCGAGGCCCAGGTGCGGGAGACGCCGGAGCTGAAAGCCTACGTATCGCGCGTGGGCGTGGAGGGCGGCCGGGGCCTGAGCAGCGGCGGAACCGTCTCACACATGGGCACGATCAGCCTGGAGTTCTTCAAGAAGGAGGAGCGGGAATCCTCCTCGCGTGATGCGCTGCAGGGACTCCGGCAGCGACTGGACTCCTTCACCGGCGCGCGCCTGACGATCGACAAGGAGGAGGAGGGCCCGCCGACCGGACCGCCGGTGAGCATCGAGATCTCCGGGGACGACTTCGCATTGCTGGGGGAGCTGGCCGAGCGGGTGAAGGACGAGGTGCGCGACATCCCGGGCCTCGTCGACCTGCAGGACGACTACGATCGCGGACGCCCCGAGATCCGCGTACGGCCTGATCTGGAGCGCGCCGCGCGGCTGGGACTGCGCACGATCGATCTGGCGAGCACGGTGCGGACGGCGATCCATGGCGACGATGTATCGACCTATCGGGTGGGAGAGGAGGAGTACGACATCGTGGTGCGTCTCGACCCGCAGGCGCGCCAGAGCGCCGAGGATCTGGAAGATCTGACGATCTTCAGCGAAGGCCAGCACATTCCGCTGACCGCCTTCGCGGACGTCTCCTATGAGGCGGGTCTGGGGGCGATCCAGCGCATCGATTCGAAGCGGGTGGTGACCGTCACGGCCGATGCCGCCGCGGGCTACAACAGCAACGCCCTGCTGGACGAATGTCAGCGCCGGCTCGCGGACCTACCGCTGCCCCCCGGCTACCACCTGGACTTCACCGGTGAGAACGAGGATCAGGAGGAGGCGATCGCCTTTCTCGGCGATGCCTTTGCCATCGCGATCATGCTGATTCTGCTGGTGATGATCACCCAGTTCACCTCCGTGACAATCCCCTTCGTGATTCTGACCAGCGTGATCCTCTCCCTGGTAGGCGTTCTGACCGGATTGCTGGTGATGCGCATGCCCTTCGGCATCATCATGACCGGAGTCGGGGTGATCTCGCTGGCGGGGGTCGTGGTCAACAATGCGATCGTCCTGCTCGACTACGTGATCCGGTTGCGCAACCAAGGTCACGAGAAGTTCGCGGCGATCATCGAGGCCGGCAAGACCCGCTTCCGGCCCGTGGTGCTGACGGCCGTCACCACGATCCTCGGCCTTATCCCGCTGACCACCGGCCTATCGGTCGATTTCGATCGCCTGACCAGCGGCGACCTCGCCCGCGCCATTGTCGTCGGCGGAGAGTCGAGTCAATGGTGGGGGCCGATGGGGGTCGCGATCATCTGGGGCCTGGCGATCGCCACCTTCCTCACGCTGGTCGTCGTGCCGGTGATGTACGCGTCGATCGATCCGATCAAGCGCGGCGTGCGGCTGGTGGTCTGGGATCTGCCCACCCGTCCGCTGCGCCGCCGGGCCTAGCGGGCGCGCCGGACTCCCGCGGGGACGCTCTCCGCGCGCCGCCCGCGGGAGACGTCGATGGGGCGGACGGCGGTTTGCGCCTATACTGCAAACGAGAGCCGTGCCGCCTGGCGAGGGTGTGGAATCCCAGCGCCGGCGCATCCCCCCACAGCGGCCCGCCCGCGGGTCGGAGGGGAAGCGATGCGCGACGCTACCTGGTACCGTGCAGCCCACCAGCGCTTTCGGGCGCGCCATCGGCGACACTTCCATGTTGCCTTGCTGGGAGCCTTGATTCTGTTGGGACTGCTGGCCCTCTTCTCGCCGCCGTATGTTCCCAGTCCCTACGAGCCGGTGGTCGCCGATCCGATCCAGCTCGAACCGCCTCCGGAGTATGAGATCCCGGCCAAGCCGGCCGAGATTCCGACTCCGCAGATGCCCAGGGACATCGATCCGTTCGAGGGCCCCGGACCGGAGGATCGGATGCCCACGCAGCTACAGAACCCGATGGTCCCGGTACCGCGGGCCGGGCATGCGGCGCCGTCGGCCGCACCGGCGGTCTTCGAAGAACCGCCCGCAGTGGTGCGTCGCGTGGCGCCCGTCTATCCGGAGATCGCCCGGCTGGCGCAGGCCGAGGGCAGTGTGGCGATCGGTGTTTCCATCGATCGCAACGGTCGCGTCGTGTCCGCCTGGGTGGAGGAGAGCGATACGATCGAATCGCTGGAGGCTGCCGCGCTGCAGGCGGCGCGACAGTTCCTCTTCACGCCTTGTCGGCAGAGTGATGTCGCCGTGCCGTGCCAGATCGTCCTGCGTTTCACCTTCGTGATCGATGAGAGCCGCTAGACGGCTTCGCGTGACTTCCAAGTGCGCCGGCGGGCCCCGCGCCCGGCGCCCGAGAATGATGCTTGGCGGAGTCACGCCACGGCGGCTGGCGCGGCTTGGGGGACGCCGGCGCTACGATTCCGTCGCCAGCGTCTCGGGCAACCGCTCGATGAAGGTGCGGATCTCGTCGCGCACGCGGCGATACGGCGCCAGCGCCTCCTCCTCGCTCCGCGCGCCAGTGGCCAGACGAGGTGGATCGTCGAATCCGGCGTGCAGCATGCGTCGCGCTCCGGGAAAGACCGGGCACTGCTCCTGCGCCGCATCGCAAAGGGTGATCACGGCGTCGAACGGCCGGTCGGCCAGCTCGCCCACGTGCTTCGAGCGCTGGCGCGAGATGTCGATGCCGGCCTCGGCCATCACCGTCACCGCGCGCGGATCGAGGGGCTGCGGATCGGTGCCCGCGCTTTCAGCGAAGATCGATCCCGACGCGAGCGCCCGAGCCCAGGCCTCGGCCATCTGACTGCGGCAGGCATTCCCGCTGCACAGAAAGAGCACGTGCCACATGACCTCTCTCTAGCGCGCCTACCCGGGATTCGCAAGCATGGGCTCCGCACCCGCGGGTCGGATCTGCTGGCGTCTTCGCCACCGTGGCTGACGGTGGGCGGGAAGTGCGGTTGCTGCCGTCGTCCCGGGGCCATTGCCCCGCCGCGCGATGCAAGAGATCGAGATCGACGAGCTCCTGGAGTGGATCCTGGTGGTCTTCGTGACCGGCGTGATCGCCGGCTTCGGCAAGCCATTGGCGCAGCGCATCATCCAGGGGCGCCGCCGCCGTCCGGCGCCGTACGCCGCGGGGCCCGGGCCGGACACGGGCAGCGTCCGGGCGGAAGCCGAGATCGCCATGGCAGAGGAGGCTGCCAGGGCGGCGAGGAAGGCTGACAAGGCCGAGGCCAAGGCGGCAAGAAGGGGGGCCAGCGGGGCCCCGCGGAGCGCCCTTGAAGGCCGATCCCGTGGCGCCGGAAGCCGGCCGGCTGGCCGGGCGCGTGCGTTCGGTTGCCGAATTCAGGTAGAATGGTAGGGGTGCCACTGCGTGGAGCAGGGGCTCAGAAGAGGAGCGGATCGATGAAGGCATCACGCGTCCGGGTCCTGTCCCTCCTGGTTGCCGCGGGTCTCCTCTTGACCGGCGGCGCGGCGATGGCCACGATCCACTTCGTGGCGCCGGACGGCTCGGGCGATTTCGGCACGATCCAAGAGGCGATCTGGGCCTGTGCCAACGGGGACACGGTCGAGCTGGGGGATGGGATCTTCCGCGGCAACTGGAATCGCCTGATCGACTTTATGGGTCTCTCGATCACCGTGCGTTCCCGCTCCGGCGATCCGCAGGCCTGCTGGATCGACGTCGATGGCGATCCCGAAAACCAGCGCTTCGGGTTCGTGTTTCACACCGGTGAAACCTCCGAGGCGCGTGTGGTCGGCATCGGAGTCACCGGCGGCTTCGATCTCGGCTGCTGAGGCTACTCCGGTGGCGGTGGGGCCCACTGCGTGACCGGTTCTTCGCCGACCTTCGAGAACTGCCTCTTCGAAGGGAATCTGGGAACCATGGCCGGCGGTGTCATGGTGCAGGACTCCGAGCCACGCTTTCTCGGCTGTCGCTTCCAGGGCAACACGTCCGGTGCGGGCGGCGGCGCGATCTGCGCCGTCGACGGCAGTGCGGTGACCTGCATCGACTGCATCTTCTCCGGCAACGAGGGGGACACCGGGGGCGCCGTGATGCTGGAGACGAGCCAAGGACAGCTGACCGATTGCGTCCTGTTCGGGAATCACTCGTTTCTGCGCGGGGGCGCCATCCACGCCTCGGCCGCGGCGCAGCTCCTGCTGAGCGGCTGCACGGTTGTGGAGAACAGCGCCCCCGCGGGGGGCGGCATGGTTGCCGTCGACAACGCACACGCGGAGATCGCGCGGACGATCATCGCCTTCTCCATCATGGGCGGCTCGGTCCGCTGCCTCAACGACGCCACCGTCGCCATTTCGTGCAGCGACGTGCACGGCAACATGGGTGGCGACTGGTACGGCTGCCTCTATGGTCTCGAGGGGGTGGATGGGAACTTCGACGCCGATCCGCTCTTCTGCGGGGATGGGCCCCTGTTGGGTCCCTACACGCTCGACTCCGACTCGCCCTGCGCCGAGGAGAACCAGCCCGCCTGCGGGCGAATCGGCGCGCTGCCCGTGCGCTGCGGCGCGGCCGCCATCCCCGGGCAGACGTCGCGGCTCCCAGGAGCCGAACTCGCGCTCCGCAGCACGAACCCCGCCACGGCGGGCGCCACGTTGCACTACGCGGTGCCGAGCGCGGATCCTACCGCCGCGCTGCGCATCTCGGTCCACGCGGCCGACGGGCGCTGCGTGAAGACGCTCCACGCTGCACCTGCGGGCCGTGCGGAAGGCAACCTGGCCTGGGATGGCCGCGACGCGCGGGGGTGGCGTTGCGCCGCAGGCGTCTACTACGTCTATCTGCAATGCGCCGACGAGCGCCTCGCGCGCGCGTTGGTGCTGGCCCGCTGAGTGGTCGTCCGGACGGCGTCGCGGGATCGCGGGCGACACGGATCTCGCATGCCGAGTCCGGGCGACGTCGCATCGCTGGCGACTGCTCAGATCTCCTGCCGCAAGACCTCTCCCAGCCTCTCGTACTGCTCGGGCGAGTTGTAGATCTGCGCCGAGATGCGCAGGAGTCGGTGCGGCCCGGGCGGGAAGGCGATCACCGGCACCTCGATCCGGAAGCGTTCGAAGAGCCGATCGGTCAACGGATCGGTGGCGATCAGTGCGGGGGGCGGGGTCCCCGGCGCGGGCGGCAACGGCAGAGCCGCCATCGAACCGAGCATCTCGTCGGGACACGGAGCCGCGACGCCGAGCGCCGCGGCGAGGATGTCTCGGCCGCGGCGAGCCAGATCCCGGTTGTGGGCTTGCAGCGCCGGCCAGCCGCCGGGAAGCAGCCCGCCGAGGAAACGGATCGCGGAGGGGATGCACAGATAGGGACTGAGGTCGACCGTTCCGGTCCATTCGAACTCCAGACGGTAGCGCGAGCGATCGGTCCGCGGATCGTTCGCGCCGTGGCTGATCGCCAGCGGGTGAATCCCGGCCTGCCGATCGCGGCGGACGTGCAGAAACGCCGCGCCCTTGGGCGTGCAGAGCCACTTGTGACAGTTGCCCGTGAAGTAGGCCGCACCCAGCCGGTCGAGCTGCAGGGGCACCATTCCGGGGGCATGGGCGCCGTCGACCAGGGTCTCGACGCCCCGCTCACGCAGAGCGGCGACGACGCGTTCGATCGGGAGCCGGAGGGCGGTGGGGCTGGTGATCTGATCGATCAGCGCCAGGCGCGTGCGCGGGGTCACGCGCGAGAGAATCGCCGCCACGGCCACTTCGGGATCTTCGATCGGGAAGGGCAGTGGCGCCACGACCACGCGCGCGCCGCTGCGCGCGGCCACGAACTCAAGCGCCGCGAGGCAGGCGTTGTACTCGTGGTCGGTGGTCAGCAGCTCGTCGCCCGGCTCCCAGGGCAGCGAACGCAGGACCGTGCTCACCCCATGGGTCGTGTTCGGCAGCAGAGCCAGATCGTCGGGCTGCGCGCCGACGAACTCGGCCAGGGCGCTCCGGGCCTCCGCGAGTAGTCGATCGGCCTGCCGGGCGAAGAAATCGACCGGCTCACGCTCGAGGCGAGCGCGCAGCGCCTGCTGCTCCGCGAGCACCGGCTTGGGGCAGGCGCCGAACGATCCATGATTGAGGAAGGTCACCTCGGGATCGAGTGTCCAGAGGTCCGCAAAGCGTGCCGGTTCCATCTTCCTCCTCTACCTCGCATCCCACGCCCCGCCGCAGGGAACGCGGCGGATGCCACAGAGTGGCACCGCAAAGCATCTGCAAGCCCCCATCTGGGAAGAGATTAGCAGCGGTCGAAAGCCCGCGGCCCACCGCCCTGCAGATGGTGGCCAAGCTCGGCGTCGATCGAGTATGCTCCCCGTCGGCTTTCTGCGCCAGTGCTCGTAGCGCGGACCGTCTCTGCGTCGGCTGCCCCCATGATGAGGACGCAACGGCGCTCCGGAGAATCGCCAACGCCCGGCGCGGTGGCGGAGAAGAAGGAGGAAGCGCATGCTTGGAGCTCGATGCAAGATCCCCGTACTGCTGGTGGCGATCCTGGGTATCTCCTGCCTCCCGGCCTGGTCCCAGGAGGAGGCGCCCCCGACCGGTTGGCAGCGGACCGCCGACCTCTCGCTGGCCCTCAGTCAAACCAGCTACAACGACGCCTGGTCCGGAAGCGAAGCCGGCGCCATTACCTGGACCTTCAACGGCAATCTGACCGCCGAGCGGATGCTGGGCGAGTCACTACACTGGAAGAACACGCTCAAGCTGACCTTCGGGCAACAGCACACCCAGAAGAGAAGCGGCGAGGAGCGCCGTTGGCTCTCCCCCGAGAAGGCCTCCGACCGGATCTTCTTCGAGACGCTCATGTTGGGGACCTTCGGCTGGATGGTCGATCCCTATGCCGCCGTGGTCTTGGAGAGTCAGTTCTACGATCCGGTGCTCGCGGAAGAGGCGTCCGCGGCGGGTGTTCCCGAGGGCGATCTGGACCAGATCGACAATCTGGATCGCCTCTTCCATCCGATCCAGCTCACCGAGTCGATCGGCCTGGGGCGGCAGTTCATCGATCGAGAGAATGCCGAACTGCTCACGCGCGTCGGCTTCGCCGTCCGCCAGCAACTCAGCCGCAGCGTGAGTGGTCTCAACGATGCGGGCACGGAGCTGCGGTACGAATCCGCCACGGTCACCGACGGAGGCTTCGAGTGGGTGACCGACTACAGCCGCACCTTTGGCGGTGGCGATCTGAAGTATGTGACCAAGCTGCGCGTTTTCCAGTCGCTGTTCAATTCGGAGTCGGACGATCTCGAGGCACTGGCCGAAGAGCTGGGCGAGCCCGATCTGGCCGATGACTGGAAGACCGCCGATCTGGCCTGGGAGAACACCTTCTCGGCCGCGGTCGCCCAGTACATCCAGGTCTCGCTCTTCGCCGAGCTGCTCTACGACAAGCAGGTCGACCGGCGCGGGCGCTTCCGGGAGATCCTCGCTCTCGGCGTTTCCTACAAGCTGTTCTAGGCGCGCGTGGATCGGGACGCGTGCTTCAGCCTGGGCATAGGAGGAGAAGATGGAGAACGTGATCGATACTCTGATGGGCTTCGCGACCAACTACGGGATCAAGATCGTGGGCGCCATTCTTGTGCTGGTGGCCGGCTGGATCGTGGCCAAGTGGGCCCGGAGCATCGTGCGCAAGGTGCTCGGACGGCGCAATACAGATCCGGCAATCCAGAACTTCGTCGCCTCGCTGACCTACTACCTGATCATCGTCTTCACGGTGATCTCGGCGCTGGGCAACTTCGGCGTCGAGACGGCTTCCCTCGTGGCCGTACTCGGTGCGGCCGGATTCGCGATCGGCTTCGCCATGCAGGGCTCCCTGGCGAACTTCGCGGCGGGGGTCATGCTGCTGGCCTTCCGTCCGTACCGCATTGGGGACTACGTCGAAGTGGCCGGCGTTTCCGGAACGGTGAAGGAGATGGCTCTCTTCACCACGGTGCTGCATACCCCGGACAATGTGAAGATCATCGTGCCGAACGGCAAGGTCTTCGGCGATACGATCAAGAACGTGACCGCCGAGGACACGCGGCGCATCGACCTGGTCCTGGGGATCGGCTACGGCTCCTCGATCGAGAAGACGGTGCAGGTCGTCAGCGAGATTCTCAAGAACGAGAGTCGGATCCTGCCCGAGCCGGCGTTCCAGATCGCTGTCTCCGAGTTGGCCGACTCGAGCGTCAACCTGGTCGTGCGGCCCTGGGTGAAGGCGTCCGACTACTGGGGGGTGCGCTTCGATCTGATGCGCCGCTTCAAGGAGGCCTGCGATCGTGAGGGGATCGAGATCCCCTTCCCGCAGCGCGTGGTGCACATGGTCTCGCCCGAGAGCTAGCGGAACGTGGCTTTCATCGCGCCCCAGGATTTCATCCGAGCCGGAGTCGGGGGATCCTGGGGCTCGGTGAAGCTGCCCTGATTGACTTGCCCCCCTCCCCGGAGCTCTCCGACCCACAATCCGCCTTGCACCAGCCCGGCCGGGAACTGCACGATCGCTTGTGGCGCGAGGATCGATCCCAGGACCTCGATGCCGGTGATCTCGAGCGTGGCGGCCTCGTAGAAGTTCAGCAGGACGCCCGAGCGCGCGATGCCCCCGCTCAGCCGCCAGCTCATGTAGGTCAGCTCCGCGTCGGAGCCGCGCACGTTGACGATCACCGTCTGCCCTTCCGCGGCCTCGATCGTTACGCCCCAGGCCGTCTCCAGGGCCGCGGCCTCGACGCAGAAGACGTTGAGCTGCTCGCTGCCGCGAAAGATCAGCTCGCCCCAGCGCTCCTCGTATTCGGCCGTGGCGGCATACGCGGCGAAATCGGTCGATCGACTCCGCAAGTAGTCGGCCACCCAGTCGTGGTCCCACGTGGGCGAGAAGACAGCGCCTTCGGTCACGCTGCCGGTCACCGTGAACCCCGCGAGCTGCGCGTTGCCCGCCACGCGCACGTCGCCATCGCAGAGCCCGCCGTCGGCATCCAGGTCGCCCCCGCCGGCGAGATCGCCATCGACGCTGATCGAATGCAGCCGCAGATCCCCTGCCGCCTCGACGCCCCCGTGGTTGACCGCCCCGGTCATCTCGAAGTCGCCACCAACGAAGATCGCATAGTCGGAGGGGATCGCCCCGAGATCATTGAGCGACATGCTGCGGAAGTGGGCCGAGCCGCTCGCGCCGCTGAGACCCTGGAAATCGCTGTGATAGGGCGCCTCGGCGGTCCCGATGTCACCGCAGCTGTAGACGTTGAAGAACTCGAACGGTGACTCCTCGGCTCCCGCCGGCGCGGCGGCGAGGCAAGGGGCGACCCAGGCCAGCGCGGCCAGGAGTCTGACGGACGAGCTGCGCATCTGCATGGAAGACCTCCCAAGAAACGAGATCCCTTTCCCCTCTTCATGGATCGGCCTGCGCACAGCGCTTACTGAGCCGCGCGCGCCGCATCCGGCGCTTGTCCTGCCGGCGCGCGGGCGGCAGACTTCGCGGCGAGCGCCGCCGTCGATCGCGGCGACGAGCATCGGGAGGTTCCTATGCGCGGACGGATCGCCGTATCCTGTACCCACAAGCGCAGTATGGTCTTGCTGACGCTCCTCTTCCTCCTCTCCCCGATCCCGCCCGGTGGCCCCGTGGTGGCGGAGGACGGGGCCCCGCAGCAGGTCTGGGCCACGCACATGCAGACCGCCGCGGACCACGGACTCCGCGATGCGGCTCGCGGCGGCGCGGGGCTGCCCGAGCCGTTCTTCCCGCAGGTGCCCTTCGAGGCGCGCGTGCCCGCCCCCGCCGACTTCTTCGGTTTCCCGCTCGGCGCGCGGCCCGTGACCCATGCCGAGACG
>WJJG01000408.1 GCA_014729815.1 Candidatus Eiseniibacteriota bacterium | reverse complement strand
GCTTGCGGGCCAGCATCTCCGGCGACCCCTGCGGGTGGTTCGGGGGCACTGCGCGCACCCAGGCGGCCGCCCCGGGAGTGCCCTTCGCCTGCTCGACCAGGGGCTCGGGCACGGCCAACACGGCGCCCCGCACGCCGGTGGCCTGCGCGAGCACGCGCAGGCCGTCCTCGATCAGATCGGCATCGTCGCGCAGGACCTGGGGATTGACGGTCGTCTCCAGATCGGCGTCGCAGGCGCTGACCACGACCGCGTCGACCTGCACGCCCGGCAGCTGGGGGTGCTCGGCCGACGGGGCCAGGGGACAGAGGCCGGCGATGCCCGCTTCGATGAGTTGGGTCAGGATGCGGCCGGGCGAGAGCACGCTGAAATCGGAGACCGCACGCAGCGGGGCGTACTGATCGGCGCGGACATCGCCGATCTGCACGTGCGTCCACTGGCCGCCGTCGGGTCCGGGCGCCACGCCGATTTCCCGGATATCGCCGGTCACTGTCGAGACGAACGGCCGGCGGCGCGCGGCCGCCAGATTCTGTCCGGTCTCCACCGTGTGTCCCGCTCGTACGAGCAGATCATCCGGTGTGCCGTGCTTCCAGACCAGCGTTGCCGTCTGTGGCAGGGGCAGCTCCTCGATCGGAAGCTCGGAGATCTGGTAGGGGAGTCTGTGCGGAAGAATTCCGAAGAATGACTGTGCGCCCATCCGGTTCCCACCTCGGTCTTCCCTCAGGGGGAGTGCGAAACGGCTATTCCTGATGACAGAGGTCGCACTCGTCGACGCCGTGGCACATCGTGCAGTTGGCGCCGATGCAGCGCTCATGAATTCCGTCGCTCTCGCAAGCCGGAATCTGATCCGCGCTATCGTAGTGGCATGCGCGGCAGTTCTTCTCGTGCGCCATGTCTTCCCATGCCGCGGTCTCCGGCACCGCGTGATGGCAGTCCGCGCACCCCAGGCCCAGTGCCTCGCCGGCATGCAGCTGGTGATCGAAGGGCACCGTGCCGAAGTCGGTCTCCAGCTCGATCTGCGGCGGCGGGGGAGAGAGCTCGCGGCCGGAAGCCTCGAAGGCCAGTCCAGCGCGCAGGTGGCAGGCGTCGCATTGCGACATCGCCGCGCCCAATCCGTCGTGGCAATCGGTGCAGTTGGCGCCGACGCAACGCGGGTGCGGGTCCTCGCAGGGGACCTCCCGCGCCTCGCCGTGGTAGTGGCAGCGCCGACAGCTCATCTCGGCGCTCTCCGCCTCGGATGCATCCTCCATATTGTGATGGCAGGCGCTGCACTCCGCGAGGGCGGCGTGGTAGGTGTGGTCGAAGATGACGTCCCCGCCGGCGGCGTCGAACCAGATCCGATCTGGCGCATCCGAGCGTTGCGACAGCGCGAATCCGACGAGGCCGACCACGGCGCAGACGACGAAGAGGATGCTCGTGAAGAGCCTCTCAGCTTTTGTGAACATCGTTCTCTTCCGTGCCGCTATGTGCCCTGGGCTTCGGCATGACGAACGAGAAACGGTACGAGATGGCGACGCGGGCCGTCAACCCCTATCGAAGTGAGCAACCCCGTAGGGCTGCTTATCTTGGGCATTGGCAGCGACACGTCCGCGTGGTGGGCGCAACGCACAGCATGCAGTGCTCCGAGGGCGATCCGAGGAGGGCACAGACTGCGCCGAGCGGAATCGGCATCCGCAACGCGCTCGATGATCTGGGTGGACAACGGGATTTGAACCCGCGACCTCTTGATCCACAGTCAAGCGCTCTGACCAACTGAGCTATGCCCACCATGCGGGACGCAGCGCGGCCGCGCGCGGCGCGGACGCGGATACGCCCACCTAGCCATGCTACCGAGTCGCCCGCTCTGCGTGCAACCCCTAACAGATCTACGCCGCTGGATGGCTGCGCGTGATCCGGAGCGACGCGAAGCGCCGAGCGCGGGGCATGCCGATGGGGACGGCGCCCCCGCGGCCGTCGCAGAGGGGTGGCGCGCCTACTCGTCTAGCGCCGCAGTGTCTCGTCTGGCTCGGGAGGCTCGAGCGCGATGCCGTCGAGGTCGTGGCCGCGTGCGCGCATCTGCTCCAGCGCTTCCCGGCGCATGCGCAGTAGCTGTTCCCAGAGGCGCGGCTCGGGACCCTTGGCGATCAGTCGATCGAGACCCTCGAGGGCCGCCTTCAGTTCCCCGCGGGCGAACTGGAGGCGCGTCAGCAAGATCCCGTAGCTATCCAACTGCTCCGGCGAGAGGGTGCCGGCCTGGCATCCGAGGCAGGTTTCGAAGATCAGCTTCTCGGCCTCCTCGAGAGCCCGTCCGTGGCGCAGGGCGAATTCGGCGAACTCCGCGCGATAGAACATGCTCGATCCGGCCAGGCGCACGGCGCGATGGAACGCCTCCTCGGCGCCCTCCAGATCGCCCTGGATCTCGAGGCCCGTTGCATGGACCTGCCAGGCGGAGGGATCGGCGCCCGCCCCCGCCTCGAGGGCCTCCTGCGAGTGGCGCTGCGCGCGCGCGCCGTCGCGCAGGGCAAGACAGATCTCCGCGGCTGCCAAGCGGTAGATCACCACGCCCTGGGAATCGAGCCGGACGCCTTCTTCCAGGAGGGAGAGGGCCTCCTCGGCGCCGTCGGCATCGAGCTGCGGGGCCGTCTCCGCCGCCCGCAGCCAGAGCAGCGCCGGGCGAGCGCCAGCGGACGCCTCGACACCGGCCAGGATGCCGGCCAGCCCCAGCCGCGCATCGCGTCGCTGCGGGTCGTGACGCAGCGCGAGACGGTACTGCTCGGCGGCGTCCGGCGTGCGCCCGGCCTGATCCAGAGCCAGGGCCAGATACTCGCGCACCAGCGCCTCCTTCGGATGCTCGCGCGCGGCGCGCTCGAACGTGGCGATCGCCTCTTGGGCCGCTCCGCGCTGATGCGCGATGAAGCCTGCCTGGAACTGCGCGCCCAGCGCGAGGCCCCTCTCGCGATCCGCCGCGGAAAGCCCTCCGGCGAGCTGTTCGAAGAGGATCTCTTGCTCTCCCGCCTCGGCGTCCCAGCCGGCCAGATCCGCTGACGCTGGGGCTTCGCCGGAAAGCTCTCCGGGTGCCGGGAACGCCGCTCCGCCCCCCGCCAGGGTCTGCTCGCCCACCGGCGGATCCGGCGCTGCCTCCCCGGCGCCGCCGGCGGGGGAGCGCGGCGCGCCCGCGCGATCCAGCGCCGCACGGGCCTCCGCGAGTGCCTGCTGCAGCTGCGAGTCGCCCTCGGGAAGATGCTCGCGCGCGATCTCGAGCGCCTCGAAGGCGGCCTCGAGGACCTCGTCCTGGAGGAACTCGCGCGCTTCGGCGATCTTGGCGCGGACGAAGCCGCCTTGCGCCTGGATGATTTTGCCCCGCAGGCGCTCGGCATGCTCCGCGCCCCCGCGCGAGAGCTTGCGTTCCGCCGCACGGAAGAGCTGGAGCGCTTGCAGCGGATCGCCCGCCGCCAGCGCCGCGTCGCCCTTCGTCTCGATCTTCTGAGGGTCGGCCTTCAGCCGGTCGAAGAGTCCCATGCGCTGCTCCTGTCCTAGCGTGCCTGCTGCCTTCTCGCTGGCTGCCCGCGCGACGCGCGTCCGCCTCCCGCGGACGACCCCGGAGTCGGCCGTGCGGTTCCGCGCCCCCGCGCCCCCGCAGTATCGGGCCAGGCCGCGGGGCGGATCAACTCCGCGCCCCCGTCGCCGGTGCCCCCATGCGCGGCCGATCAGCCAATGCGGTCTTGATCGGCTATGCGCTTGCCCCAATAATGCCGCCATTGCCGAGGCGCAACCGAGCGATGGGTGGAGGTCGCGCGCATGTCAGAGACCGGCAACGGCCGCGGGCAGTGGAAATCCAACCTGGGCTTCATCCTGGCGGCCTCGGGCTCGGCGATCGGACTGGGCAACATCGTCTTCTTCAGCGCCAATGCCTACAAGTACGGCGGCGGCGCCTTCTACCTGCCCTACTTCATCGCCCTCTTCCTGGTCGGCATCCCGATCATGATCCTCGAGTTCGGACTCGGGCATCACACCGGTCAGTCGTTTCCGCTGGCGCTGCGTCGGACGGCTGGTCGGGCCGGCGAGTACCTCGGCTGGTTCGCGATCATCAATGCGACCTTCATCTGCATGTACTACATCACGATCCTCTCCTGGGTGCTGGGCATGCTCACCGGGGCCTTCGGGCCGTTATGGCGGGAATCCCTGCCGCTGCCGCAGTTCGGCATGCCCGAGGGCGTGCTGCCCAACCCGCATGCCTTCTTCTTCCGCATGCTCTCCTCCGGTTGGGTCCTGGCGCTGGTCTTCCTGGTCTGGCTGGCCAACATCTTCATCGTGCGTCGCGGGGCGCGCACGATCGAATCCACGGTCAAGGTCTTCGTGCCGCTGATGTGGCTCTTCATGATGATCCTGCTGGTGCGCGGCATCACCCTCGAGAACGGTGTCCAGGGCCTGTTGGTGCTCTTCTCGCCGAACTTCGAGGTGATGAAGAGCATCGACGTCTGGCAGGGAGCCTTCAGCCAGATCTTCTTCACCCTCTCTCTCGGCTTCGGCATCATGACCGCCTACTCGAGCTACCTACCGCGCCGGAGCGATCAGACCAACAACGCGCTCATGACCAGCTTCCTCAACTGCGGCTTCGAGTACATTGCCGGAATCGCGATCTTCACGATTCTCTTCGCCACGGTCGTCATCCCGCGCGCCTCGACGCTGAGCATGATGTTCTTCGTCATCCCGACCGGGATCGGCCAGATGCCGGGTGGCGATCCGATGGTCTTCATCTTCGGCATTCTCTTCTTCATTCTGCTGCTGGCCGCGGGACTCTCCTCGAGTGTTTCGCTGGTCGAAGCCTTCTCCTCGGCCCTGATCGACAAGTTCCGCGCCAATCGCAAGAAGGTGCTCGTCTGGTCGTTCATCGTCGGCACCTCGGGAAGTCTCCTCTTCGCCCTGCCTCAGGTCATCGACCACACGCTCAGCGACAACGGCACGCTGGGCCTGACGCTGCTCGATATGGTCGATCATTGGGCCTTCGGGCACGGGCTGCTCTTCGTCGGCCTGGTCGAGTGCCTCCTCCTGGGCTGGGTCTACGGTGTGCACCGCATCCGGCGTACGATCAACGAGCACTCCAAGTACCATCTGCCCGCGGCCTACGACTGGATGATCAAGCTGGTCATCCCGCTCGTGGTGATCGGCATTCTGGGCGTCGCCATCTATCAGCAGGTGCAGTCCCCCGATGGGCTCTATGGCGCGCCGTACTCCGAGAACTACACCGCGCCCTGGCCCTGGCTGCGGACG
>WJJG01000407.1 GCA_014729815.1 Candidatus Eiseniibacteriota bacterium | reverse complement strand
GTTTCTGGCGCTCTGTGGGGGGGATGCCTATGTCGACGCGCACCTGCAGGGCTTCGACGTCCGGATCCAGGTCGAGCCCGAGCTCGAGGTGCCCGCGGCCGCGATGGGCGGGGCGGCGGCACAGCGCCCGGCGCCGGGCCTGCGTCTTGCCCTGCGAGTGACCCCCTGAGCGACGCAGCCGTTTCCCAAGCCGACTTTTTCCGCTACCTTGACCAGGATCGGTGGGCCTGCCAGCCCTGTCGTTGGCGAAGAAGGCGATGCCTATGTCCCGTAGACAGCCGGAAATCGATGCCCCGCTGGGTCTTTCGCTGTACGTGCACGTGCCCTTCTGTCGCCAGCGATGCCCCTTCTGCGCCAGCTACGGTGTAGCCGGCGCCGAGGGGCAGTTCGATGCGTTCCTGCGAGCGCTGCAGCGAGAGTGGTCCTTGGCGGCCGCGGAAGAGACCGAATGCGCTCCCGAGTCGCGAGCGATTGCGAGCATCTATGTCGGGGGCGGGACCCCGTCGATGCCGGGCCACGCCTTCCTGCAGGATCTGCTCGGCATGCTGACCAACGCCTACCCGGTCCGCGAGGACTGCGAGATCACCGTCCAACTGAACCCAGAGGATGTCGACCGAGAGTTGGCGCGGGCTCTGGTGGCCGCCGGATTCGGGCGCGTGAGCCTCGGCGTGCAATCGTTCGATGATCAGGCGTTGCGCGCGATCGGCCGCGGTCACAGCGGCCAGGACGCTACGGCGGCGATTGAGTCGCTGCGTGAGGCGGGGTGCGAGAACTTGAGTCTGGATCTGATGTTCGGGTTGCCGGGACAGAGCCTGGGCGCCTGGGAGGAGACCCTGGCCCGGGCGCTGCTGTGCGGACCGCAGCATCTGGGCGTACATCCTCTCACGCGGGCCGAAGCGACCACGCTCGATCGACTGCTGACCGGCTCCTTCTCGGCCACGCCGCTCTCCGAGGAAACCTGGCATCCCTATCAACGGGCCGCGGCACTGCTTTCCGAGCATGGATACACGCTCTACGAGATCACCAACGCGGCGCTACCCGGCTACGAGTGCCGGCATCTATTGGGCGTCTGGTCGCGCGCGCCCCTTCTGGGACTGGGCCCGGCCGCGCATTCGCTGTGTGGCAATCGCCGCTGGCGCACGGTCTGTGATCTCGACCTCTATTTGCGCAGTCTGCGCGCCCAGCAGCGCCCACCAAGGGACAGCGTGCGCCTCGATGCGCTCGATCAGGCGCGCGAGGAGATCTATCTGGGTCTGCGGCGGGCGCGCGGCTTCACCTGGGCGCCCTTGGAGGCACGCCTCCCGCAGGCTACGCTGGAGCGCATGCGCCGCAAGGTGCGTTTCTTGGCCGCGCAAGGATACCTGGAACTCGACGAGCAGGGCGCGCGCCTGCAGCCCCAGGCGCGGTACGTCTGCGACAGCGTGGCGCTCGAGCTGATCAACGCCGTCTCGGGGGGCGCGGAATGAAGGTGGCCCTGGTCCATGATTGGCTGACCGGCATGCGCGGGGGGGAGAAGTGCCTCGAGCAGATCGGCGAACTGTTTCCCGAGGCGCCGATCTACACCCTCGTGCATCGCCGCGGGAGCGTCAGCCCCAGGATCGAGGCCCATGAGATCCGCACCTCCTTTCTGCAGCGTGCCCCCTTCGGCGTGCGCCACTACCAGCGCTACCTGCCGCTGTTCCCGGTTGCCGTCGAGCGTTTCGACCTGCGCGGATTCGATCTGGTGCTCTCGAGCAGCCATGCGGTGGCCAAGGGCGTGGTGGTGCACCCTGGCACGCGGCATCTCTGCTACTGCCACAGCCCGATGCGGTACGTCTGGCTGCACTACGAGCAGTATTTCGGCGCCGATCGGCTGCGCTTCCCACTCTCCTGGTTCATGCCGCCGGTGGCCACCTATCTACGCAACTGGGACGTCTGCACCGCACAGCGGGTGGATCGCTTCGTGGCCAACTCCGCCAACGTGGCCGCTCGCATCCAGCGCTACTACGGGCGTGAGGCGGGCGTCGTGCATCCCTTCGTCGATCTGGAGACCTTCACACCGGAACCAGACCGCCCCCGCGAGCCATTCTACCTGGTGATCTCGGCGCTGGTGCCCTACAAGCGGGTGGAGCTGGCCGTCGAGGCCGCGCGACGCCTGGGGCGCCGGCTGGTAGTCGTGGGCGAGGGGGTGGAGAGACGGCGCCTGGCCAGAATCGCCGGTGGGCGGGCGCAGTTCGAGGGCTGGGTCGGGGCGGAGCGGCTGGTGGACCTGTTGCGGCGCACGCGCGCCCTGCTCTTTCCCGGCGAGGAGGACTTCGGCATCGTGCCGCTCGAGGCGATGGCGTGCGGCACGCCCGTGATCGCCTACGGAGCCGGGGGCGCGCTCGAGACGGTGCGCGACGGGAAGACGGGTCTGCTCTTCGTCCCGCAGGATGTGGCGGCCCTGGTCGCGGCGATGCAGCGCATCGAGGCGCTGGCGTTCGATGCTCAGGCGCTGCGCAGGCAGGCCGCGAGATTCTCCCGCGCGCGCTTTCAGCAGGGCATCCGGCGCGAGGTCGAAGGCTTGATGGGTGGGGCGCCGGCGCCGCCATCGGAGGGAGCGAGTGCCCTGGAGGAGGCGCAATGGGCCATGTAGAGCGTCGCAAGCGGGAAACGCTCCTGCAGTTCCTCTGGCACCTGAGCGACCTGATCGCGATCCTGGTGGCGTTCGCGCTGGGCTACTGGCTGCGCTTCCACTCTCCGCTCGTCGGCCCGTTGTGGGATCTGAGCAAGGGGATCCCGCCTCTGGCCCACTACCTGGCGGCGGCGGGCGCCACGGCCGTGGTCTGGATTCTGGTCTTCCACGCCTTCGGGCTCTACCGCTTCCGGCTGCGTTGGGAGGGCCCGGCGGTCTCCACCCTGCTGCGCGCTTCGCTGCTGGGCATGGTCCTGACCGCTGGGATCGCTTTCTTCTATCGCGACGTGACCTTCTCGCGGATCGCCGTGCCCCTGATATGGATCATCGCCGTGCCCTTGCTCCATGTGGGTCGGCGCGCGATGCTGGCGCTGGCGGCGCGGATCACCCGGCGCGCGCCGCTGCGTTTCGTAATCATCGGGCGTACGGCGCAGGGGATGCGGATCGCGCGCGCGCTGGCCGGCGGGGGGGCCATTCGTCACGACCCTATCGGGGTCCTGGCGGGTCCCGGAGAGCCGCTGGCGGCGGATCTCGAGGAGGAGCCCCTGCCGCTGCTCGGCCGCTACGACGAGATCGGCGCGGTGGTCGCGCGCGAGCGGATCGATCGGGTGATCGTCGCGCTGCCCCTGGTGCAGCAGCATGGCCTCATCGAGGTGCTGCGCCAGTGCCGGCCGCTGGATGTGGACGTCGAGTTCGTGCCCGATCTGATGGCTTGGATCCCGCAGCCTGGGCAGTTCGACGAGATCGACGGCGTTCCTCTGGCCAGTCTGCGGCGCATTCGGCTGGCCGGCTGGAACGGTGTGGTCAAGCGCGCCCTGGACTTGGCGATCACGATTCCGGTGCTGATCTTCCTGGGGCCGCTGATGCTCCTGCTGGCGGTTGTGATCAAGCTCACCTCGCCGGGACCGGTCTTCTTCCGCCAGCGGCGCGTGGGGCGGGATCGGAAGTTCTTCGAGATGATCAAGTTTCGATCGATGCGCGTCGACGCCGAGGAAGCGACCGGGCCGGTCTGGACGGATGCTCTCGATCAGCGCCGCACCGCGATTGGCCGCTTCATGCGGACCTGGAGCCTGGATGAGTTGCCGCAGCTACTCAACGTGCTGCGCGGAGAGATGAGTCTGGTCGGTCCACGCCCGGAACGGCCCTATTTCGTGGAGCGCTTCGAACAGTTGGTGCCGGGCTACTTCGAGCGGCACGCGGTCAAGAGCGGCATCACCGGCTGGGCGCAGGTCAACGGCTTGCGAGGCAACGTACCGATCGAGGAACGCACGCGTTTCGATCTCCACTACATCGAGAACTGGTCATTGGGGTTCGACCTGCGCATTCTGGTTCTGACCCTGCGCTCGATTCTGGCGCAGCGCGGTCACTAGGAATCGATGGCGCAGATGATCGGTTGCGCCCGCCGACGGCAGGCGTGAGACGACGGGGAAGAGGAGCGGATGGCAGAGAAGGACTACTATGACGTGCTCGGCGTGGAGCGGGGCGCTTCGGCCGACGAGATCAAGAAGGCCTACCATTCCCTGGCCGTGAAATACCATCCGGACAAGAATCCGGGTGATCAGGAGGCCGAAGACCGCTTCAAGGAGGTTTCCGAAGCCTACGCCGTCCTGAGTGATCCCGAGAAGCGCGGGGCGTACGATCGTTTCGGCCGGGACGGTGTGCAGGGCGGCTACAGCGGCGGTGCAGCCGGTGGCATGGGCTTCGATCCGATGGAGATCTTCCGCGAGTTCATGCGCGGTCAAGGCGGTGGATTCGGAGGCCTAGGCGATATCTTCGGCACCTTCATGGGCGGCGGCTTCGAGGGGCGTCGGGGCGCCGAGGGTGTGGAGCGGCACGGGGAGGATCTGCGCCTCGCGCTCTCGCTCTCGCTCGAGGAGATCAACCGCGGCATCACCAAGCGCGTGCGCATCCGGCGCCGCGTGCGCTGCAGCGCCTGCAGCGGAAGTGGAGTGCGTCCGGGGGGGCGCAAGGTACGCTGCTCGCAATGCAACGGAACCGGCGAAGTCCGCGTGGTGCGACGATCGATGTGGGGTCAGGTGATCCAATCGATGGTCTGCAGCCGCTGCCAGGGCGAGGGTACGATCATCGAGGATCCCTGCCCGCGGTGCGAAGGTGAAGGGCGCGAGGAGACGCGCGAGGATGTCGAGCTGAAGATCCCGCCCGGCGTGGCCGACGGCACGCGCCTGGCGAAGCGCGGCGCGGGCAACTTCGGGCGCCGGGGCGGCCCCCCAGGCGATCTGGTCGTGGAGATCCACGAGAAGCCGCACGAGGTCTTCGAACGCCGCGGGCCGGATCTGATCATGGTGCTTCCGATCTCCTTCACGCAGGCCGCGCTGGGAGCGAAGATCAACATCCCGACCCTCGAGGGCACCGTGGAGATCAAGGTGCCGGGCGGCATCCAGTCGGGCAAGGTGCTCCGTTTGCGGGGACGCGGCATCGCCAGCGGCAGCGGCCGGGGGGATCTTTACGTACGCGTGCAGGTCTGGACCCCGCAGCGTCTGAGCGCCGAGCAGCGTGCGCTGCTCGAAGAGCTCGGGAAGAGCCCGGCGATGCGCGCGCCGAAGCCGGGCAAGGGCTTCTTCGAGAAGTTCAAGGATGCCTTTCGCGGTGGATGATCTGCGTTGGCCGACCTTCTATCTCCCGCCTCCCTGGCCGCGGGTCGGCAGCGGCGTGCCGTTGCCCCCCGAAGAGACGCGGCATGCGCTGCGGGCCCTGCGGCTCTCGAGCGGGGCCCGCGTGCGTCTGGTCGACGGAGAGGGCCGCGTGGGGCAGGGGACGCTGCAGATCGTGGGACGCGGCCGCGCGCAGGTGGCGCTGGAGTGGCAGGTGGCCGATGCGACGCAGAGAGGGCGGATGGTGCTCGCTGTGCCCTGGCTCCGTGCTCCGGCGCGCCTGGACTGGCTGGTCGAGAAGGGTACCGAGTTGGGGGTGGCGGCGTTCGCGTTCTATCGCGCGGCGCGCTCGGTGAAACGGCGGGTCCGCCGCCCCGAAGCACGGATGGAACGGTGGCGCGCGATCGCCCGTTCGGCAATGAAGCAGTCGGGTCGCGCCTGGTGGCCGCGCGTGGATCTGCACTCCTCACTCGGCGAACTGGCGTTGGAGCACCGGGATGCCGCCTGTCTGGTCGCGACACCGGAGGCGCCGCGCGCGTTCTCGACTCGCACGTGGCTACCGGCATCGGATATGCTCCTGCTCTTGGTCGGGCCCGAAGGCGGGCTGAGCCCGGAGGAGGAGGCGCTCCTCACCGCGCGCCGCGCAGGGCGCATCGGTCTCGGTCCGCGCCGACTGCGCGTCGAGACGGCGGCGCTGGCGCTGACGGTCCTGGTCGGGGAAGGTCTGGCCTGTGTTGAGGAAGCGGACGGCTGACGGGGTGTGCATGGAGAAGTTCTCGCACGAGCAATATGTCATCCTCAAGGCGCTGGCGTCGCTGGAAGACGAGATCGGGATCGGGGATCTCAGCGCGCAGTTGGGCGTGGATCAGGCGTTGGTGGCCGCCGGCGCGCACCTGCTGGCCGAGCGGGGGCTGCTCGAGATCCGCGAGTTGCCGCTGCAGGAACTCATCCTGCGCGACGGGGGCCGGGCGGCGGTCACCGAGGGTCTACCCGAGCGGCGTGTGCTGGCCGCGCTGCTGGATGCGGGCACACCGTTGACGATGCAGCAGCTTCCCGAGCGAAGCGGCCTAACGACGCGGGAGGTGGGCAGCAGCCTGCGCCATTTGCAGCACAAGGGCTGGGCGCGGAAGGCAGGCGCGACGCTCGAAGCCCGCGTGCCCGAATCCCCTCCACCCACGGCCGACGAGCAGCTGCTCTCCACACTGGCGGAGCGCGAGGGGGGACGCGCCTTCGAGGGCCAGCTGCGGGAGGCCGGCGTGCCGGTGGCCGAAGGGCTCAAGCTGCTCAAGGGACGCCGGGAGCTGCTCGAGCAGCGTGCCAAGCGGCGACGCCTGGTGCGCCTCAGCGAGACGGGACGGGCGCTGCTCGCGCGCGGCATCGAGGAGGCACGCGAGGTGGGGCAGATCACGCCGGAGATCCTCGCCGCGGGCGAATGGCGCGAGGTCCTCTTCAAGGCGTACGACGTGCACCTCGGCGTGCGCGCGCGCATCCCCGGCAAGGGACACCCGATGCAGCGGGTGATCGCGCAGACGCGCCGCGCATTCCTGGAAATGGGATTCACCGAGGCCATCTCGCCTAGCGTCGAATCGGCCTTCTGGAACTTCGATGCGCTCTTTCAGCCCCAGGATCATCCCGCGCGAGAGATGCAGGACACGTTCTACCTGAGCGCGCCGCCGGGCGTGGCGTTGCCACGGGACGACGGGCTGGTCGAACGGGTGCGGCGCACACATGAAGACGGTGGAGAAACGGGATCGATCGGCTGGCAGAGGCCATGGAGCGCGCAACGCGCCGCGGCGGCCGTCCTGCGGACCCATACCACGGCGACCACGGTGCGCGCCCTGGCGGCCGATCCGCATCCCCCGCGCAAGATCTTCTCGATCGGTCGCGTCTTTCGGCGCGAGGCGATCGACTTCAAGCATCTGCCGGTCTTCCATCAGGTCGACGGGATCATCATCGATCGCGCGGCGACCTTCGCCAACCTGCTCGGCACGCTGGCGGCGTTCTATCGGAAGATGGGTTTCGAGCGCTTCGAGTTTCGGCCGGCCTTCTTCCCCTATACCGAGCCCAGCGTCGAGGTCTTCATCTGGGTTCCCGAGAAGAAGGACTGGTTCGAGATGGGCGGCGCCGGGATCTTTCGTCCGGAGGTGACGCAGCCGTTGGGCTGCGCCAGTCCGGTGCTGGCCTGGGGTCTGGGGCTCGAGCGTCTGGCGATGCTGCGCTACGACCTGCTCGACATGCGTGCGCTCTACTTGACCGATCTCGAATGGCTCAAGGAGGTGCCGCTATGCCGGTGATCGGAATCCCGTTGCGGCGTCTGCGCGAGCTGCTCGGAGAGTCGGGGGGCGGTGGGGTGAGCGCCGAGGAACTGGTCGAACGCCTGGGTCATCTGGGATGCGATGTGGAAGGCACGACCGAGCTGCAGCGCGTGCGCTGCAGTGCCTGTGGGGCGATCTACGAGATGACCGCCACGGAGGAGGTGCCACCGAGATGCGAGGCCTGCGGCGCGGAGCTGCGCGGGGGGCACGAACGGCTCGCGCCGCTGGAGGTGATTCGCATGGAACTGCTGGCCGTGCGTCCGGACATGTTCGATCCGGGCGGGCTGGCGCGCGTGCTGCGGGGCTATCTGGGTGTCGAGACCGGCCGTCCCGACTACCCGCTGGGCGAACCGGCGGCCGAGGTCACGGTCGATGCGGCGCTGCGCGATCCCGCCAGCTACCGGCCGCAGATCGCCTGCGCGGTGATCGAGGATGTCGACCTGGACGAGGGCGCGCTCAAGATCCTTATGAAGCTCCAGGAGAACCTTCACTGGGCAATCGGTCGCGATCGCAAGCACGCGTCGATCGGCGTCTACGACTTCGATCGCGTCGAGCCGCAGATCGAATACGTGGCGGAGGACCCCGAGCAGTTCCGCTTCCGGCCATTGGGGGCGGCGCCGTCCGATCGGTCGCAGAGGCTCCACGAGATTCTGCAGACGCATCCCAAGGGGATGGCATATGCGCATCTGCTGGCCGCTCATCAGCGCTATCCGCTTCTGCGCGATGCGGCCGGCGTGGTGCTCTCGATGCCGCCGATCATCAACTCCGAGGAGACCCGCGTGCGATCGTCGACGCGGCGCCTGTTCATCGATGTGACCGGGATGCGGCGACGCGTGGTCGAGCGGACGTTGAATATCGTCGTCACCAGTCTGCTCGAAAACCTGCGCGGCGCGCGCGCGGCGACGGTACGCGTTCGCGATGCCGACGGCGAGCGCCTGACACCCGACTTCACGCCGCAGGAAGCGTGGGTCGACGCACACCATGCGGCGAGGATCCTGGGGATCGAGCTCTCGCCCGCGGAGGCCGCCGACGCGCTGCGCCGCATGCGCCATGATGTCACCGAAGCGGAGGATGGGCGACTGCGCGTCGCGGTGCCCGCCTATCGCAACGACATCCTGCACGAGATCGATCTGATCGAGGACATCGCCATCGCCTACGGATACCACCGCATAATTCCCACGTTGGTGCCGACCTTCACGGTCGGGGAGGAGCATCCGCTAGAGGCCACCGCACAGAGCGCGCGGGCACTGCTGTGTGGGCTCGGATTCCTGGAGGTGATGACGCTGGTGCTGACCAGCGACGAGGCGCACGACGAACTGCTCGGCTGGGAGCCGGATCCCCGGCGTGTGCAGATCGCCAACCCGATCTCGCGCGAACAGACGCGCGTGCGCACGAGTCTGCTGCCGGGTCTGCTGGCCACGTTGCGGCACAATGCCACGCGCCCGCTGCCGCAGATGATCTTCGAGGTCGGCGATGTCTCGCTGCTCGATCCGCAGGCGGAGACGGGAGCGCGCGAACTGCGGCGCCTGGCCTGCGGGATCGTCTCGCCACGAACCGGCTTCGAGGAAATCAAGGCCGTGGCCGAAGCCATTCTGCGCGAGTTCGCCCGCGAGGCCGAGCTGACGCCGTCGATGCGGGCGCCGCTCATGCGCGGACGCGCGGCCGAGGCCCCCGGAGGGAGAGCCTCGGATCCGAACCTGTTCTTCGGTGAGGTGCATCCAGAGGTGCTCGAGCGCTATGGATTGCAGAACCCCGCGGTCCTGCTCGAGGTGGATCTCGATTGGCTGAGCGGCGAGCCGGAGGGCGGTCGCGCGGACGGGAACGCAGCGGCGCGGGTGACCGACCGGGGGGGTGGGGAGGTGCCATGACAGATCGAGCGGTGGCGCGAGGGACGCATGCGCTGGCGCCGCTCCCATGGCTGGCGCTTGCGGCGCTGCTGTGGCCGGCGTTGGGGGGGGCAGCGCGGGCCGAGGGTCCCGGGAGCGCCCGGCTCAGTTGGGATCCGGAGCGGCTGCAGACCGAGCGCGGGGGGTGCGCGCCGGAGTGGGGCGAGGCGCCGGCGGGCGACGCGTCCGCTCTCCACGTGGGCCGTTTCCATCTGGAGATCGAAGCGGCCGCGACGCTGGACTCGCTGCACGGCTACCTGCGCTGGATCGCCGATCAGGAGGGGGCCGAGCTGCGTTTCCTGGGCTGGAGCGCCCTGGAAGAGGAGACGCCGGCGGCCGGGGAGGGCGGCGCGGCCACCGAAGCGGGCGGCGCGTACCGCTATCGCCCGCTCCCGGTGTGGCACGATCCCAGCCCTCTGCTGGCACGCACCGCCGAGGCGGACGCGGGGGAGGCGACGCATCGCTACCGACTGGTCGGGCACTTCGCGCTGCGCGCGAGTGAGGGGGCGGCCGTGCG
>WJJG01000406.1 GCA_014729815.1 Candidatus Eiseniibacteriota bacterium | reverse complement strand
CGCGCGCCTCGTAGGAGGCGCAGGCCACCACGCCCCGGTTCCCCGGCAAAGCGCCGACGGCCAGCGGCTTGCCCTTCAGGCAGGGCTGCGCCTGGACCTCGAGGGCCGCGAAATAGGCGTCCATGTCGATATGCAGGACGCGCCGGCCACCGTCGGTGCGATGGCGCGGCCCGTCGCCGGGCACACCGACCGGCTCCCGCCCGGTTGCCCGACGCCGCGCGGCGTGGGTGTGCCCCTCCCAGGAATTACGCCGCGGATAGGTGATCCGATTCCGCGCCGAGGCCGGCCCCCAGCTGCCCTGCATCGTCATCGCGCACCGCTCCTTCGATTCGCTCTCTTCGCACCGGATACGTTTTTCGTCACGCTCCGGCCGGACCTGCTCTGCCTGCGACTCAGACCGTCTCGCGGTAGACCCCCACGACCTTTCCCAGAATGCGCAGCTGGGGAGAGGATTCGGTCACCACGATCGGATCGAAATCGGTGTTCTCCGGCTGCAGCACGACCCGCTCCCCCCTTCGATAGAAGCGCTTGACCGTGCTCTCGTCTCCAATCAGCGCCACGACGATCTCCCCGTCGCGTGGCGTAGGATCCTGGCGCACGAGGACCATGTCGCCATCCAGGATCCCGGCTCCCTTCATGCTGTCGCCCCGCACCCGCAGGGCGAAGTCGGGCGAGCCGCGCTCGAGACGCTCGAGGTCGAGCCTTCCTTCGATCTGCTCCTCGGACAGCACCGGGTCGCCGGCGGCGATCTGCCCCAGGATCGCCAGACCGGGCGCGGTGGGCGCCTCGGGAATCGCCCCCCGCGCCGCTCCCGGTCTCCGGCGAATCAAGCCTTCGAGCTCGAGTCGATCGATGTAGTAGCGCACCCCGTTGGTCGAGCGGATGCCGAAGCGGCGTCCGATCTCGCGAAGCGTCGGCGGGGCCCCCCGCTCCGCCTGGGTGCGGGCGATGAAGTCGAGGATGGCCCGCGCCTTGGCCGAGAGGTGATTCCCCATCCTTGATCCTCCAATCCATTGTTTTACAAATAGTTGTGATCTGCCCAAAAGCCCGGGCATCGCCGCGCATCCCGAGGGGCCCCTGCTGCGATCGTCGACCCGGCCGAAAGATACTGAACAAATGTTCAGTTCGCAAGATTTTTTTCGACCTCTTCATCCCCCAAGAAGCCCCCTCCTTCCTCCGATCCAAGAAGAAGGTGGATCTCCGCCACCGGAAGCGCCCCACGCGCTCCAGGAGGCGGCTCGATCGTGGTGGCGATGGAGGATGATCATGAAGTCCCGCATCTCTTCGCATGGAACTCTGATGGCCGGTCTCTCGGCCCTGACCCTGGGCGCCCTGGTAGCGGCGCTGCTCTTCGTGCCGGCCTGCGAGAAGGAAACGAGCTCGGCGCCGAGTGGTGACTGCCGGGTGACGCTGCTCTCCCCCAATGGCGGTGAGGCTTGGACCGCCGGCGATTCGGCGGATATCGCCTGGAACAGCGAGGAGAGCTGCGGCGATTACCTGCGCATCGATCTACTCCAGGAGGATCAGGCCTGCGCCGTGATCGGCGACTCGGTCGCCAACGACGGCAGCTACCGCTGGCGGGTGGCCGAATGCAGCAAAGGCACCGGCAGCTACAAGGTCAGCATCCTCGATCTGGCGAGTCAGGCGTCCGATGCGAGCGACTCGAGCTTCACCATCACGACGCCCGCGGAGGCGTGCAGCCTGACCGTGACCGCGCCCAACGGCGGCGAGAGCCTGACCAGCGGCGACTCGGTCGCCGTCACCTGGCAGTTCCGCGGCGATTGCGCCCGCAGCCTCCTGATCGAGCTGCTGCGCGACGGCGTGGCCTGCGACACCCTCTCCGAGACCGCCGCCAACGACGGTAGCTTCGACTGGGCCGCCGCGCAGTGCGGCAGCGAAACCGGCGGCTACCGCATCCAACTCACCGATCCGATCTCCGGCGTGCAGGATCAGAGCGACGGGGACTTCTCGATCCTCCCCGCGCAGACGCCGTGCACGCTGACGGTCACCTATCCCAACGGCGGGGAGTCGCTGACGGTCGGCGACGCGGTCACCATCGGATGGGATGCCAGCGGATCCTGCGGCGGAACGGTCCTGATCGAGCTGCTCAACACCGGACAGCCCTGCGACACGCTAGCCGAGGCGGCGCCCAACGACGGCAGCTTCGCCTGGACCGCCGCGCAGTGCGGCGGGGCGGCCGCGGAGTATGCGATCCGCATCACCGACGCGGCCAGCGGCGCTTCCGATCAGAGCGATGCGGGCTTCGGCATCGCGCCGCTCGAGACGTGCGCGTTGGAGGTCACCGCGCCCCTTTCCGGATCCGTCTTCTGCGAAGGGGACGATGTCGCCCTCGATTGGGAGAGCAACGGATCGGGATGCGGCAGCACGGTCCTCATCGAACTCCTCTACCAGGGGGCGGTCTGCGACACGCTGGTCGCGTCCGCACCGAACGACGGCAGCCACAGCTGGCCGGCGACCAGCTGCGGCGCGCTGGGGGACGGATACGCCTTGCGCGTCACCGACACCGACAGCGGCGCCCACGACACGAGCCCGGGGAGCTTCACGATCACGTCCGGATGCGAGATCGTGATCGAAGCGCCCCAGGGGGGCACCTCCTTCTGCGCCGGCGATCCGGTCGAGATCGAATGGAGCGCGGCCCCCTGCTGCGGGCCGGCGGTGACGATCCAGCTGCTCCAGGGCGGGGAGGCCTGCGAGACGATCGCCAGCGAGACGCTCAACGACGGCAACCATACCTGGACGGCCGAGACCTGCGCGGGCGCGGGATCCGACTACAGCCTGCGCATCCTCGATCCGAGCACCGGCGCGACGCGCGATCTCGACGGAGCGCTGACGATCCTCTCCTGCGACTGCGAGATCGAGGTCGACTATCCCGACGGCGGCGAGCTGCTGCAGATCGGGGATGCGGTCACCCTACAGTGGCAAAGCTCGGATAGCTGCGGCGCCCAGGTCGCCATCGAGCTGCTCCAGGACGGCGCCAGCTGCGCGACGATCGCGGCGGCCGCGCCGAATACCGGCTCCTACGACTGGACGGCCGCTCAGTGCGGCGGGGACAGCAGCGACTATGCGATCCGCGTGCAGGATCTCGACTCGGGGGCACAGGACGAGAGCGATGGTCCCTTCTTCATTACCGAGGCGCCGCCCGAGTGCGTGATCGGTCTCTCGATTCCCAATGACGGGGAGAGCTACTGCGTCGGAGAGACAGTCCCGATCACCTGGGATAGCGAGGACGCCTGCGGGGAGTTCGTACGCATCGACCTCTACCTCGACCAAGTCCTCTGCCTGCCGATCGCGGCGTCCACCGCCAACGACGGCTATCACGAATGGACCGCCACCCAGTGCGATCTGGAGGAGCAGGGCTACACGATCCGCGTCACCGATCTGACCAGTGGCTACTTCGATCAGGGCGACGGCGACTTCAGCATCCTGCCGCCCTGCCGGGTGACGGTATTGGGTCCCGACGGCGGAGAGAGCTACTGCGCGGGAGAAGAGGTCTCCCTAAGCTGGTCGGCCACCGACTGCTGCGGCGACAGCGTGAAGATCGAGCTGCGGCGCAGCGGGGCGAGCTGCCTGACGATCGCCGAGACGACGCCCAACGACGGCAGCTTCAGCTGGACTGCGGAGCAGTGCAGCGGGGAGTCGTTCGGCTATCGCGTGCGCATCCAGGACCTGACCTCCGGGCAGCACGACGACAGCAACGGCACCTTCGCCATCCGACCCGCCTGCGCGCTGGCCCTCACCCACCCGGGCGGCGGAGAGCAGTTCTGCCAGGGCGCGCTGGTCCCCGTGACCTGGAACGCGGGTGACTGCTGCGGCTCCCATGTATCGCTCGAGCTGCTGCGCGAAGGCGTGGTGTGCCACGAAATCGCGTCGGAGACTCCCAACAGCGGCAGCTTCGACTGGACCCCCGCGCAGTGCGACGGCCAGGCGGCAGGCTACAGCCTGCGCGTCACCGATCTCGACAGCCAGGCGAGCAGCCAGAGTGGCACCTTCGAGATCCTGCCCGAATGCACCCTCGAGCTGCTCTCCCCCAACGGCGGCGAGACGCTCTGCCTCGACGCCCTGCTGGAGATCTCCTGGCAGCCCAGCGACTGCTGCGGCGACTCGGTCGGACTCGAGCTGCTCGAAGGCGGCACGGCCTGCCTGACGATCAGCGCCGGCACCCCCAACGACGGAGACTTCGTCTGGACGGTGGAGGCCTGCGGCGATCCGGGCGAGGCGTTCCAGATCCGCGTCACCGATCTGGGCAGCCAGCTCTTCGATGACAGCGATGCCGATTTCGCCATCGCCGAAGCCTGCTCCCTGGAGCTGCTCTATCCGCTCGGCGACGAGCTGCTGCACGCCGGCCAGGCGGTCGACCTGAGCTGGACGGCCAGCGACTGCTGCGGCGAGAACGTCACCCTCGAGCTGCTGCAGGGCGGCACGGTCTGCCACGAGATCGCCGGGCTGACCGCCAACGACGGCGGCTACACCTGGACGGCCGCGCAGTGCGGCGTGGCGATGGACGACTACACGGTTCGTATCCGCGACGCCACCGGAAGCGCATCCTTCGAGAGCGGCGCGTTCTGGATCCTGCCCGAGGACGCCCTGCTCGTCTGCGAGAGCAATCTCTACGACTACCAGACCATCCAGGAGGGGATCGACAACGTGCCCGAGGAGGGCACCGTCTTCCTCTGTGACGGCACCTACACGGGTGCGGGGAACGTCGATCTCGACTTCGGCGGCAAGGCCCTGACCCTGCGGTCGCTGAGCGGGGATGCGGAAGCCTGCATCATCGACTGCGAAGACAACGCCCGCGCTTTCTACTTCAACTCCAGTGAAGACACCGACACGGTGATCGAAGGGATCACCGTGACGCGCGGCTCGTCGCTGATCAACGGCGGGGCGGTCTATTGCGGCAGCGGCACCTCGCCGCGCTTCCTCGACTGCAAGTTCACCGAGAGCGCGGCCGACTACGGCGGCGCGGTCTACGCGGGCAGTGACGCCCATCCCCGCTTCACGGGCTGCGTCTTCGAGAACAACGAAGTCGACCAGTATGGCGGCGCGATCTACTGCAGCTACGCCACGGCGCGTCTGATCGAGTGCAGCTTCACCGGGAATCAGTGCACCGGCAGCGGTTGGGGCGGAGCGGTCTACTTCTGCTACTCGCCGGTGACCTTCGAGATCACCGACTGCAGCTTCACCGACAACAGCGCCGGCTACGGCGGCGCGATCGGCAACCAGGACCCCGACGTGCCGCTGCAGATCAGCGGCTGCAGCTTCGAGGGCAACGCCGCGCTGGGCGCCGGCGCCGTCTACATCAACGGCGACGGCGGATCGATCAGCGATTGCACCTTCGACGAGAACAGCGCCCTGCAGGCCGGAGCCATGATCATCGACAGTCCCGGCGCGACGTTCCAGGTCAGCGGCTGCGACTTCACCGGCAACTGGTCGACCTCGCTGCTCCTGCTGCGGCAGGCGCATCCCGAGATCCAGGCCTCGCCTTCGCCGCTGGGAGGCGATCGTCACATGGCGGATCGCTACTGCGGCGCGGTCGAGATCTGGTATTGCGACGCCGACTTCGACGACTGCAGTTTCAGCGGCAACAGCGCCGAGCTGGGCGGCGGCGCGGCGGTCACCTGGGGCTCCGGAACCGCGACCTTCTCGAGCTGCATCTTTGCCGAGAACGAGGCCTTCCAGGGAGCCGCTCTCTACAGCCGTGATTCCGACTTCGCCCTGTCGCTGTGCGAGTTCAACAGCAATGCGGCCGACAGCTCCGGGGGGGCGATCCACGCGCAGGCTACCACCGCCCCGACGATCGACGCCTCCAGCTTCGCGGACAACAGTGTGACCCTGCCCATGATGAGTGTCGGCGGCGCGATCTACTGCGTCGACAACACCGCGGCGCAGATCCAGAACACGTCGTTCGGCGGCAACCAGAGCGCCTTCGTCGGCGGCGCGCTCTGCTGCGAGGACGACTCGAACTGCGATCTGATCGATTGCGACTTCAGCGGCAACAGCGCCTACCTGGGTGGAGCGGTCGCCAGCCAGGCCTGCATCCCCAACCTCGAGGACTGCACCTTCACCGGCAATGCGGCCGACGTCGCCGCGGGCGCCTACTACTGCCTCGAGATCCTCTCCCCGCCGACGATCCTGCGCGGCAGTTTCGATGAGAACGAGGCCCCGCAGGGCGGGGCGATCCATGTCGACGGCAACATCATCGTCACGCTGCTCACGATCACCGATAGCGACTTCAGCAACAACAGCGGCACAACTGGCGGCGCGATCTCCTGCGGTCAGGCCGAGCTCACGCTCGACGGCTGCACCTTCACCGGCAACAGCGCCGCCGAGCCCTCCCTCCCGCTGCTGCGCCAACCGCCCACGGAACCCACCGCCTGGCTCGCCGATCTCCCCGGGCCACGGGGCGACCGCGCCGAGGACTACTATGGCGGCGCGATCTACAGCGAGGGCGAGCTCACCGTCAGCGACTGCGCCTTTTCCTCGAACCAGGCGCAGCGCGGCGCGGGTGTGGCGCTCTACGACCTGTCGGCCGATGGGCACTTCTACGACTGTGATTTCACGAGCAACAGCGCCGCCCGCGGCGGCGGGCTCTACTGCTACGGCGGGATCTTCGACGCCGACAGTTGTGCCTTCGGCGCCAATCTGGCCGACAGCAGCGGCGCCGGGATCCATTGCGAGCTGACCAGCGGCACGCCGCAGATCGACGACTGCAGTTTCGATGGCAACGCCGCGGACAGCGATGGGGGGCGCGGGGGCGGGCTCTGTTGTTGGGACGAGGCGGCGCCCGACATCGATGAGTCGTTCTTCGACGGTAACAGCGCCTATCAGGGAGGCGGGCTCTACTGCTACGACAGCTCCCCGACGCTGAGCGGATGCGATTTCACGAACAACGAGGCCAGCAATCATGGCGGGGCGGTCGCCTGCTGGTCCAGCAGCCTGGCTTCCTTCGCGAGCTGCGACTTCGGCTACAACGAGGCGGCCAGCATGGGGGGGGCGATCTTCAGCTCTCTCCATTGCGACGTGGCCATCAACGGCTGCACCTTCGGCTACAACACGGCCGCGACGGGCGGCGCGTTGCGCCTGGTCTACCAGAGCGACTTCCAGATCACGGCGAGCTGCTTCCACGACAACTCGGCCGGCTACGGCGGCGCGCTGAGCGCGGACGAGAACTGCGCCCCGGTGCTCACCAGCGTCACGATCTTCCGCAATGCGGCGACCACGGATGGTGCCGGCATCTCGGCTCACGATGGATCGTCGGTCACCCTGGAGAATTCGATCCTCTCGCACAGCACCAGCGGCGCCGCGACCTACTGCGTGGGCGGTGGAACCGTGACGGCCACCTGCTGCGATGTCTACGGCAACGACGGCGGCGACTGGACCGCTTGCTTGTCGGGCCAGTTGGGCGGCGATAACATCTCGCAGGATCCGCTCTACTGCGATCCGGACGAGCTCCAGCTCAACCTGCAGGTGGGCTCGCCCTGCGACGCGGGATGCGGTCTCATGGGTGCCTACAGCGTGGGCTGTCTGAAATAGGCGGCGGAGACACCTCCGGCGCCGATGGAGGTGGG
>WJJG01000405.1 GCA_014729815.1 Candidatus Eiseniibacteriota bacterium | reverse complement strand
GCCTAGGGCGCCGGAGGGGCGGCCGGGAACGCACCCGGCGGGATGCGCGAACTCGCCTCGCCTTCCCCAAGCGCGCAGCGCAGTTGCTGACGCGATCGCTTCGCCCGACTAGACTCCCCAGGAACGCGGGAGTCGGGCGGGAGGATCATGGATCGGCGATCAGCGACGCTACTACGCATGGAGTGTCACGGACCGGATCGGCCAGCGGCCGGGCGGACACGCTTCGGCCCGGTGGTGTCAGCTCTGCTTTGCGCGGCGCTGCTGATGGGCATCGGCCGTGCGGCGGCGAGTCATGACGTCATCACGCAGCGGCGTGTACGCGTCGACTCGCTCCGCACCCGCCTCCTGCGCGAATCGGGCGACCCCGAGCTCGCCCTCGCGCTGGCCGCCGCCTATCGCGACTGCGGGATGCACCAGAACGCGCTGCGCGTTCTCCAGCGAGCGCGCGAGCGGCACGCGTTCTCCGCGAGCCTCACCCTGGCCTGGGCGCGCCTCTTCCTGGAACTCGTGACTCCCGACCGCCCGCGTCTGGTGCGACGCTCCGACTTCCTGACGTTCTACGGACTGGCCAACCGTTGCGCGTCCCCATCGACCGCGCGTGCCGAGCTATTGGTCTACATCGCTCGCCTCCATCATCTCACCCGGCGCCGCGAACGTGCCGACGACTGGTGGAACGAGCTGCTCCCGATCATGGAACGCACGCATCCCGGCTTGCGGATTCGAGACACATGGCGCAGCGAGATCGATGACGTCCGCCGCCATACTTTGGCCGCCTTCTACGCGCTGCGGGCGGCCCTGCGCACGGCCCCCGGGCACATCCAGGCCCGGTTGCTCGCAGGGATCGTCTACACCGAACTCGGGCGACACGTCGAGGCCTATGCGGCCTTCCAACGAGCCTTCGACGGGATGCTTCCGGAGGAGCGTGCGCCCTACTTCACCTGTGAATTCCTGGCCACCCCCGAGCAGATCGCCGCTCTCGGAAGGCGCCATGATCGTAGCGCCTTCTGGGACGCCTTCTGGGCGGCGCGCGCAGAGCGCCCAGGCAGCCTGATCCATCGCGATCAGATTGAATTCTGGCGGCGCGTGGCGCTGGCCCAACTGCACTACGGGCCGGCCGAGATCTGGCTCGCCGATGCGGGCCATCCGGCGCGGATCCTGATTCGTCTCGGCGAACCGGAGGAGATCGAGATCGTACCCACCTGGAGCGAGATGGACGCCACGATGAATGTCGATCTAGCCCGCCGTCGGGCGGCGAAGGAGACCTTCATCCATCGCCAGGAGCGACGCGGGGAGACGCTCCTCACCTACGATCAAGCGGGCCGGGGCTACCGTCTGCAGCCGCGCAGCCGGGCCCGTCTCGAACGGATCACGCGGGGACGACCGATCTCCCTCCCAAACCTCGGCGAAGAGCACGCCCTCTTCTTCGCCGATCATGTGAGTGTGCCGCTGCGCTGGACCGACAGACGCGAGCATCTCTGCTACGCCCTGCTACCGCTGGGCGGCGGTGAGAGCCATTGGGCCGGTGCGCGCCTGCGGACGCAACTTCTCGATGCAGCCGGAAACGCGGTGCGCGCCGCTCGCGAAGCGCGTCTCGGCGAGGCGGATCTGCGTGAGACGCCCCTCGGGCGTGTCGTCCTCGGCGCCGAGGTGCTCACCGGCCTTCTCCCGGGCGCCTACCTCCTTTCGCTGCGCCTCGAATCGCAGGCTGCGAGCGCGACCTACGACTATCCGTTCACCGTGCGTGATGCGGCGACGCATTGCCCGCCCGGCAAACTCTGTGTCGGGGAGGTGGAGTTCGCCTTCGGCGGCGAACCCACGCCCGAGCAGCCCCACTTCGCCCGTGGCGGATGGCGCTACATCCCGAACCCGACACGCGTGGTCGACTGCTCCGTGGCGGATGACTGTCGGCTGAGCATCGTCTTCGATGTGCGCAATGTCGCGCGCGACGACCGCGGGCAGGCCGTGCTCACGACCCACGTCTTCGTCGTGCCGCAGGAGTTCATCCAGTATCGCCGTCACCTCGCCGACTGCGCCGAGCGCGAGGAAGCGCCTCTGGGGTACGACGATCTCGCCCCGCGCTTCGCCCGCCGGGCGGCCTGCAGCCCCGCGGGAGAGCAGCGCCAAGCGCTGCTCTCCCCACGCATGTGCCGCATCCTGCGCTCGGGCCCGACGCTCGAGCAGCCGCGCTCGGTCTGGAGCCGGGTGACGGTGGACGAGGTCGTGCCGATGCGTCCGGTCGACCGATTCGGGCGAGTTCTCGTCCCGCTGCGTATCGATCTGCGGGGCCTCGAGCCGGGCACCTACGGCATCTACATCGAGGCCTTCGACCGCGTCGCCGAGCGGCGCGAGCAACGAACCGTGCGCGCGATCGGCCATCGGGATGTCTGGTTTCAGATCCTGGATGCCGCGGAGTAAGCGAGCGAGAGCTTACCCCTCCCCGCTCCCGGATCCCTTCCCTGACTCCTGTCCGAGTCTGCGGGCTGCTTCCGGGGCGACTGGCCAGGCCTCGACCTCCTTCCGGCCGGGCTAGCCGAATTCCCGCACCGCCTCCAGAAATGCAGCCATGTTCTTCCAGGAAATGTCCGGTTCGTCGATGTCGTAGGCCGGGCAGAGGATCAGCACTCCGCGGCCGAGCGCTTCGATCCGTTCGCGCACCTCGGCACGGATCTCCGCGGGCGAGGCGAAGCTGAGCGTCGTCTGGCGCCCGAAGCTGCCCCACAGCGCCACCCGCTCTCCGAAGCGCGCGCGTATCCGCGCGGCGTCCATGTGCTCGGGCTGGAGCGGATTGATCGCATTCACAGCGATCCCGCGCGGGCCAGGGGATTGCGCAGCGACGGCTGCTCGGGTCGGTACCGCCAGCGATCGTAGGTCGCCATCTGCGAGGGGTTGCCGATGCGCGTATCCGCCGCTTGCGGCAGGGCCCACGTCTCGAGTTCCCGCTCCTCCCGCGAGGCGGGAAGGCGCACGAATTCGGCGTCGATCCAGTCGCGCGCGCGGAAGCCGCGGGGGGCGAGCCTCTGCAAATCGAGGTGGTAGAAGCTGATCGCACACGGCACGCGGTCCGGGGGCCCCGCCATCGAGGGCGCAGAGCAGTCGCTGGCGCGCGCTCGTCATCGCCATCGCTCCTCTTCGTGCGGGCCCACTCACCAGCCCGCCTTCGCCGGAGAGCAGTATGCCTGCTCCCGCGCCTCCTGCCCAGGCAGACCCGCGCTTGCCGGCCGCCCCGGGTCTGCGTAGATTCGGTCCCGGTGCCCCCTGGAAAAGGAGTGAGCAAGATGGACGCACTGACATCTCGACCTGCGGCCCGCGTCCTGGCGGTGGCCTGCCGCTGGGGGTCGCTGATCGCGCTCATCGCGCTGCTGCCGAGCGGCTGCGGTGGAGACGGCGAAAAAGAACCGGCCGCGCGCGCGCCGGCGCCGGTGGGCACGACCCTCTACCTCTCGCAGGCCCAGTTTCTCGAGGAGGAAGGATCACAGCGCGGGATTCCGACCGTTCCGGGCGCCGCGCGCCTCGTCATCTACACCCTAGGCGAGACGCGCTGGATCGCCGAGGTCCTCGAAGATCCCGCCAGCAACGTCTTCCACAAGGCCGCATGGTTCCATCCGCCGGAAGGCGACCCGGGCATCCTGACGATCGGCGCCACCCAAGCCTATCTGAAGCTCTGGCGCCGCGGGCCCGAGGGCTGGGATGCGGAGACCCTTTGGAATCCGATCTTCGGTGGCGAGTGGAATCGGCTGCGCGACTTCGAGGTGGCCGACGTGCGAGGCGATGCGACTCGCGAGATCGTCGTGGCCACTCATGATCAGGGCGTGGTGGCGGTCGTCTCGTTCGCGGACGGCCGGTGGCAGGCCGAGGAGCTGGCGCGCGGCGACAGCACCTTCGTCCACGAGATCGAGGTCGGAGATGTCGATGGCGACGGCACGGTCGAGATCTTCGCCACGCCCAGTCGCCCCAACATGCTGGACGGCCGCCTTCAACCGGGGCGCATCGACATGTTCGCGCACGATGGAACGCAATGGACCCGGCGCACCGTCGAGGCGCTCGAGACACGGCACGCCAAGGAGATCCTCTGCACGCGGCTCAGTGGCGATGCGCACCCGGTCCTCTTCGCATCCCTCGAAGGTGAGAAGTTGGGCGGGGGCTCGGGCGGCGACAACACGCGCATCCGCGTCTATCGATTCGACGGCAAAGAGATCCGCCATCAGGACATCGCCAGTCTGCCGGGGCGGCTGTGCCGCTTTCTGGTCTGCGGCGATACCGACGGCGACGGCGTGCGGGAGGTGATCGCGGCCACGATGAGCGACGGCATTTGGAAGCTCACCCCCTCCGGTGACGACGCATCGTGGGAGCAGGAGCTCATCGCAACCGGAACGTCCGGCTTCGAGCATGCGACCTATCTCTTCGATGCCGATGGCGATGGCAAGGAGGAGATCTACGTCGCATCCGACAAGCAACACGAGCTGCGCTGCTACTGGTTCACGGATGGGGAGTACCGCATGCAGGTCCTCGGACCGCTGAAGGACAACGTCATCACCTTCAACGTCACCGCGCATCGGCCGCCTCGCCAGGCGCCGACAACCGGATAGGAATCGGGCGAGCCGATGCATCCCGCCTGCGATCCGCAGCTCGACTACCGCCGCCTGGTCCGGCGCGGATACGACCGCTGCGCGGCGTCCTACGATGCCGCCCGCCGAAGCGACGATAGCGAACAACTGGCACCACTTCGGGGGCGTCTCGCCCCGGGCGCGCGCATCCTCGACCTGGGCTGTGGTGCGGGCGTGCCCATCGCACGCACGCCCCGCTCCTCGGCCGCATCGCCGGCTGGCTGCGGCCGGGCGGGTACCTGCTGGCCACGCTGACCGAATCCCCGGAAGCTCCCTACACCGAGGACGATTTCTTCGGTGTGACGATGTACTGGAGCCCCCTGGGCTGGAGCGCCTACGAAAAGATCCTCCGCGGATCCGGGCTGATCCCCCTGGAGGATCGCATCGTGGGACACGGCTACGGCGCACCTGGAGCGGGCCCGACGAGCGTCACCCGATGGTTCTGGCGCGCAAGGCCTGACCTCGCACCGCGCCTCCCGGCAGCCACGGCATGCAAACAGGTTGCCATCTTGGTTGCATCTGTGACGCTCGCCGATCGTTGCCGATTGCCGTGCCCGTATCCTGGACTCCTGCCGCTGCAGTGTGTTGCACGCTTGGCTCCGCGCGCGTGCAGGCGTATTCTGTCGAGGTTCCAAGATCGCTGCTGCATCAGGCTCGACATCACCCGCCGGCGCACAACCGTTTTCGGGGAGGCTTGGTCGGATGGCGGTCGAGATCACATTGGAGCAGGATGTCGCCGTCGTGCACGTGCACGGCCGCTGGGCGCGTGAGGATGCCGAGGCAGCGTTGCGCGATCTCGCGGAGCTGGCCCGCAAGCATGCCCCTCGAGCCACTCTGCTCGACCTCACCCGTGCTCGCATCGGAGCGTCGGTCATGGACACGCACGAGACGACGCTGGTGCTGGGGCGGCTCTTCCCCCATACGGTGCGTCACGCCGTAGTCGTTCGCCCGGGTGGACTGGAGGATCAGCTGGCACAGTTCGGCGAGAACGTGGCGGTCAACCGGGGCATCAAGCTCAAGCTCTTCGACGATCTCGAGGCTGCCATGCACTGGGCCCGTGAGCCGTCTCGCGCGCCGAACGCCCAATGACCCTGCCAGATGGATTCGGGTGATTTCGCAAGGGATCATTCGCGCGTGCCGAGCGCGGCACGTCGCTGCATTCGAAAACCACGCGAGGCGACCTAGATCAGCGCCGTGCTGAAATAGCGCTCCGCTCGGTCGGGCAGCACGGTCACCACGTTGCGTGTCGGTCCGAGTGCGCGTGCGATGAAGCTGGCCGCCCAGACGTTGGCTCCCGATGAGGTTCCCACCAGGAGCCCCTGCTTTCGAGCCAGTTCCCGCGTGGTCTCGATCGCGTCTTCGTCGCTCACCGTCAGCAGATCATCGATCAGCTTCGTATCGAGACAGCTCGGGACGAAGCCGTCACCGATCCCTTGGATGCCGTGCAAACCGGGTTCCTGTCGCAAGAGCGCCGCTGTCTGCTTCGGCTCGACAGCGATGATGCGCACGCGGGGATTGCGCTCCTTGAGGAATCGACCCACGCCACCAACGGTTCCGCCACTGCCGACCCCCGCCACGAAGGCGTCCACCTGACCTTCGGCCTGCTCCCAGATCTCGGGACCCGTGAACTGGTAGTGCGTTTCCGGATTGAGCAGATTGTCGAATTGCCGCAGGCGCCATCCGTCCCGCTCGCGGGAGATCAGGTCCGCGCGCTGTCCCGCTTCATCGAGACTCCCTTCGGCGGAAGTCAACACCAGCTCGGCGCCCAGGGCGCGGATGATCTTCTTGCGCTCTTCGCTCATGCTCTCGGGCATCACGATCGCGACCGGGTGCCCCCGTTGGACACCGACCAGCGCCGCCCCGATGCCGGTATTGCCGCTCGTCGCCTCTACGATCAACTGCCCGGGCTTGAGCTCTCCGCTGCGCTCCGCGGCGAAGACGATGTGCTTCGCAACCCGGTCCTTGATGCTGCCCCCGGGGTTGAGGAACTCCGCCTTGGCGAAGAGCGGCATGTCGGTGAAGCGGCTCAGTTTGATAAGCGGTGTGTTCCCGATCAGATCCAATACATCGGAGCTATAGCGCATCCCCCGCTCTCCATCCGCGTGCAGCCAATCGTCCGGGACCTAGGCGGCGTGAGAATCCCCGTGGTTCGCGGCATCTTCGACCTGCTTCCCCGGTCGCTTGCCCTGTGCAGCACCCAGAATCTCGGTGACGCGCCGTAGCAGCTCCTGTGTCCCATACGGCTTGGCCAGAAATTCCAGCGATCCCGCCCCGGGCTGTGACCAGCGCTGCTGCTGCGCGTTAGCGCTGGCGCAGATCAGAACGGCCAGCTGCGAGCGCTGTTTGCTCAGCTCGGCGATGCGCCGGACCGCTTCCGGACTCGGCGCGTTGAGATCGCAAACGATGAGATCATAGGTCTCCTCGTGCCGGCGGCAGTACTCCACCGCCTTCTCTGTCGATCCCACGCTCATCACGCGATAGCCGTTCTTCCATAGTGCCTGCGTCGCCAACATCAGATCATTGGGTCGATCGGCAACGATCAGTACGCGCTCGCCCTGCCCGCGAGAACTCACCGGCACGGACTTCTTGCGTTGGGACGGCCCACGGGACGCCCCGGCATCCGTGGTCTCAGAGGGCCGCGGGGTGCGCGTGCCCTGCGAAGCTACGCCTCTCGCGTCACGCGGTACCGCCGCTGCTGCATCCTGTGACGACCTGGCGCGGGCATCAGGCGAAGCTCCGGCTCCCACATCTTGCCGTATTGCGGCCTCCGCATCCGGCCGTGTTGCGGCCTTGGCGTCTCGCGGCGTCGCATCTTCCGTTGTGCGCTCTTCACCGCGCTGGCCCGGCCGCTGCGGCGGCGATGCCGTGCCCGTTGGCCGCGCATCCTCGGCCGCTTCCGGGGCGCCGGCGCGCTCCGCCGCCTCGGCCTCGGTCGCCTTCGGAGACGCACTCGGGCGGCGCGTCTCTTCCGGAGGCTCCGCGCCATCCGACGCCCATTCGGGCTGCTTGGGATCGGACGACTGGCGGCGCGGGCTCGGCTTCCCACCCGCTCCGGGAACCGCCGTCTTTCGCGCCGCGGGTGGCGTCACCTGCGCCTGGGCCGGTCCAATGGTCGCACCTGCCTCCCCGTCTTGCGTCGTGTGCGCTGCTTCGTCCGTCGCCGGCTCCGGGACCTCCCCACGCGCCTCGATCTCCTGCGCCCGCCGCATTTGCGCCTCGAGCGCCTCACGCGCCTCGCGCTGCAGCGCTTGCGCCTGAGCGAGCTGCGTGTCGAGCTGTTCGCGGGCCTTCCGCTCGGACTGCTGCGCCTCGGCCAACTCCCGCTGCAGTTGCGTCCGAGTCTCCTGATCGAGCTGCTGCGCCTGTTCGAGCTGCGCGTGCAGCTTCTCTTCGGTACCCCGGGCCCGCTCCTGCGCCTCGCGCAACTCGGCCTCCAGTCGCTGTTGCGACTCACGACCGCGTTCGATGGCCGCCTTGAGATCCGTCTCGAGCTGCTCGCGCGTCGTCCGTTCGAGCTTCTGGGCCTCCTGGAGCTGCGCCTCGAGCCGCTGGCGATTCTCCTCTTCGCTGCGCTGGGCCTCTCGCAGGCGTGCCTCGAGGCGCTGGCGCGTCTCCTGGGCTTGGTGCTGGGACTGCTTGAGCTGCTGCTCGAGCTGCTCCCGCGTATCGCGACTGCGCCGCTGCGCCTCCTCGAGCTGCTGGGCCAGGCGCTGCTTCTCCTCGTGCGCGGTCTGCAGTTCCTCGCGAATCGCGGCGTCGGCCTGCTGCAAGCGCAGCTCGATCTGCTTCTGCTCGGTCACGTCCCGTCCGACGGCGATCATCTCGGTCAGCTGCTTCTGATCGTCGAGGACTCCCTTGGCGGTCCAGGCGAACCAGCGTGATTCCTCTGGGCTGCCGAGCCGAACCTCGAAGGAACTGACGCGGGGATCGTGGCACAGTTTGACCAGCGCCTCACTGGCCGCGCCGCGGTCGCGCGGATCGATCTCACTCAGGAAGTCGCTGGCGGCAAGCTCCGCCTCCGACCGCCCGAGCAGCTCGCAGCAAGACTCGCTGGCCCACGCGATGCGACCTTCGCCGTCGAGCTGGATCACCAGATCGGTCTGATGATCGGCCAACAGGCGGTAGCGCGCCTGCGCATCGCGCAACGACTCCTCGGCCCGATGCCGCGCGGTGGCGTCCACCGCGAAGAGGAAGATGCCCCGGACTTCTCGACCGCGTCGATCCGGCTCGCACGTGACCTCGAGCCAGCGGGTCGCTTCGTTCTCACCCTCGAGCTGCACGTCGACTTCGACGCGCTCGCCATCCAGCCCCTCGCGCACCAGCTTGCCCAATGCGCCATACGTCTGCTGGCCGACGACGTCGGCCAGGCGACTGCCGATCACCTCGCTGCGCGTGCGCCCGAACGTCTCGCAGTACGCATCATTGGCGGAGTGATGCCGTTCGTCGCCATCGATATAGGCCACCAGTGTCGGCACGTGCTCGCGGATCATCCCCAATTCCCGCTCGCGGTCGCGCAGGCGTTCCTCGGTCTCTTTCCAGGAGGTGATATCCTGGAGTACCCCGTTGAACTCCAGCAGAGCGCCTTCGGCATCCAGATGCGGATGCGATGTATCGCGCACCCAGCGGACTTGCCCGGTCTGCGAGATGATGCGGTACTGCGTATCCAGGGTCTCGGCCGAGCGGCGATGCTCGGCGATCTCGGAGAGGACGCGCTGGCGGTCGTCCGGATGCAGGATGTTGGCGAAGAGCTCGGGATCCTCGAGGAAGGCCTGCGTGACGTGGCCAGTGAGTTCTTCGGCACATCCGGCCAGGAAGATGCGCCCCATCCCATCTCCGGGCAGCTGCGCGTAGACGGCCACGGGCAGTGAGTCGCTGACGCGCTCGTAGCGCTCTTCGTTCTCGCGCGCGGCTTCCTCGGCGACCTTCTGATCGGTGATGTCGGTCAGGAAGCAGAGCAGGGCGGGCTCTCCCTCCCAGTTGATCGTCACGCCGTAGGTCTCCACCCAGCGCACGGCGCCATCCCGCGGGACCAGACGATGTTCGCAGGTCGGTGCCTGCTGCTCCCCGAGCATCACATCCGCGAAGTAGCGCATCACCCCCGGGCGATCCTCCGGATCGATGAGCTTCGGGAAGGGCGTGGTCATGATCTCATCCCGCCCTCGGTCACAGATGCCGAGGAAGGCCTCGTTGACGAAGAGTACCGTCTGCCCCTGCACGATCGCGATGCCCTCGCGGGCATTGTCGACGACCAGGCGGTACTCCTCGTCGCTCTTGCTGAGAGCCTCTTCGGTACGACGCATGGCCGTGACGTCACGGTCCACGCCCCGATAGCCGCGGACCCGCCCCTCCTCGTCGAGAAGCGGGACCGCGCGAGTGACCAGGTGTGCAGGTCCTCCCTGCTTGTTGATCTTGATCGTCTCCAGATCGCGGATGGGCCGACGGCGCTGGAGCGCCTCGTGGAAGGCGATGCTGGCCTGGCGACCCTGCTCGGGCGGCATGAGCTGGAAGGGGGTCTTGCCGACCACTTCCGTCGGCTCGTAGCCCAGGATCTCGCGCACGCTCTCCGAGGAGTAAGTCAAGGTCCCGCGCTCGTCGGTCTCCCACACCCACTCCCCGACACAACCGATGATGTCCTGCAGCCTCCGCTCGCTGGCCCGCCAGGCATGCAAGTGACGCCGCGCCTGCACGACCGCGCCGATGCGCTCCGCTGCAGCCTGCAGGCTCTGCTGGGCCGCAGTGACCATCGCCGGCGGCCGGGCGGCGTACGCATCGGCCTGCTTGACCAGCGCCTCGACATCGGTCTGATAGCGCTCGGCGATCTCGGCCAAAGCACTCTCGTCGCGCGGCGGGTCCCCATACCCCAGACAGAGCGCGCCGACGATCTCGTGTCCGGCGCGGATCGGTACGGCATGGAGATTCCGCCCGCCGGTGCAGGGCACATCCACACTCTGTCCGGTGACGATCGCCTGGCGGGCCGCGCCGTCCCAGCAGGAGCGATGGCAGAGCCAGGCCTCGCACGCCCGCGCCTCCTCGTCATCGTCCGTGCGACACAGGTGCCGCGACGCCTCATCGAGATGGCGACACCAGCCGCGCGTCTGACGCGGGATGACGTACGCGCCGTCGCGTTCGAAGATCGCCAGCGAAGTTCCCAGAAGCCGCAGCGACTCCTCCACGATCTCCTGCAGATCCGCCGGACGCAGAGCGCGGGCCACTTCTCCCCGAGCACCGCATGACGCTGCATCCAGCGTGCGGGATGGCGCCGCATCCGCGTCGTCCGGGGTATCCCCGTCCAGCAACCAGGCGATGCGCCGCAGCTCCTCCAGTTGCTGCTGCTGTTCGCTCAAGTCGTACGAGACCGCCACGACCTCACCGCTGGAGAGCTTGCTGGCGTAGTGCTCGCGCCATTGCGCGGCGTCTCCTTCCTCTCCCGCGCGCGCCAGCAGACGCTCCGGCTCCTCCGTACGCCAGACACGTTGCAGCAGCTCGAGGAAGCCATCCTTGCGAGCCTGCGGGCGCAGCTCGGTCAGGCGGCGCCCGATGGCACGATTGCGCACCAAGCCCTCGAGCCTCTCGCAGGCGGGGTTGAATTCGCGCAATACGAACTCCCGGCCCCCTGCCTGGGCCTCGTAGATCGCGGCGGCACCGCTCATGCTCTCGAACACATCACGCTGGCGCCGCGTCGCCTCCTGCAACGCCTCGATCGCCGAGCGCTCCTCGGTGATGTCGCGGCCGGCCACCGCGATTCCGTCGCCTGCGCCTCGGGGGGCCGCGACTGCGGCGCAGTCCCAGGAGATCAGGCGCCCGGTGCCATCCCGGCCAGGCAGAATCGTCTCGAACGGCTCCGTGTCACGTCCCTCACCGGCCGCGGAGAGTTGTTGACCGAAGGTGTCGTGGTAGACTTGGGGAATGAAGAGCGAGACGAACTCCTCGCCGAGCACCTTGGCTCGGCGATGACCGAAGAAGCTCTCGGCGGCTCGATTGTAGTCGCGAATGCGACCCTCATGCGTCAGCAGAATGGTGATATGCGGCAGAGACTGAAAGCGTTCCTGGCTGTCTTCGAGCCGCGTGCGCAACTCGCTTCGCTCGGCGCGCTGTCGGCGAACTCGGCGGCACGCGTAGTATCCCAAGCCGGCTAGGGCGCCCGCAGCGCAAGCGTGCAGCAACAGAATCGGCAGTTCCGTCTGCAGGCGCTGGGGCAGCGCCCCTGTGCTCGCAGACAGATAGATCGTCAGTCCGGTAGCCGCCAGGAGATAGACCAGGGCAAACCCGAGCGAGAGCTTGTGCACACGGTCGGCGAAGCGCAGTCGTGACAGGAGGCGGTTGCGATTCCTGGTGGCAGTCTGCCACGCGCCGGGCTCGAGTGTAGAACGCTCTGATTCCATGCGGCCTCCTGCTCCTGGCGCCGCAGGTGGGGAGCTTCCCGGGCGCTTACTCCACCTATCGGCCGCACGCTCCAAGTCTTGATTTCGGGAGAGGTTGCAGCCCCGCGCGCCCCTTGGCTGCCGGAGACGACGGCGGCCACGGGCGAAACAGCGCATCCTTCTGCCACTGAACCAGTTGGCACAGCCCAGGCACCTGCGGTACCCTTGTGGTTGGAGCCTGGACTGCGCATCGACTCTCGGTGCTGCCCGCCCACAGCCCCCCTCGGGGCGCAGGAGGTTCGCGATGAGATCCACCCGTACTCTGACCCTGCTCGGCATCCTCTGCTGCGTCATCGCCCTCGGATCCCTGGCCTCGGCGACGCCCTACTGGGGCCCCGAAGAGGTCGCCGCCCGGAGTCGGGCGCGCGAGGCCGGCGAAGCGCCCCCGGTCTGGAAGGCGCCGTCGCGGCCCGCCGCTTCCGCCGGTCCGCTGACCCGCGACGAGTACTTCGACATGTTCGAGCGTGAGGCGGCCTTCCTCGACGTCTGGCAGAATCATGTACCCGGCGACCCGGAGTTCGGGGGCATGCGCGAAGGCGAACACTTGCCCGACATCATCCAGACCGACAACACGTCGGAGTCGATCTGGGTCTGGTCACGCTACTACGAGCTGACCGGAGACAATCGCTACTACCAGAACATCCAGGACGCCTTCACCTACTGCATGAACTTCCCCGCGTACAACGAGGAAGGTGGAGATTCCGAAACGTATGGCTACTACCGGATGTACAACTGCGGCTGGGCCGTGCGTGCGGTGCAGAAGTATTACGACGTCTACGGCGACGACACCTACATGGCCTATGCCGACTCCTGCGCTTCCTACCTGCGTCACCACACGCTGATCCGGCCGGGCCCCGGCTTCTACGGCTACGTCAACCCTCCGGTCCTCTCCTGGGCGATGGGCAATCTGTACTGGTACGGCGTGCGGCAGGACAATGCCGAGTGGCGCGCCGAGGCGGTTCGCCAGGCCGGCGAATACGTCAAGGCCTGGGTCGAAGAGGAGCCCTACCTGCTCGAGGACGAGGAGTGGGCCATGTCGGGCGGCGCGACGATGTGGGGACTTCTGGCTTCCTACTTCGTCGTGCATCCCGACGAGCGCGACGACTGGCTGGCGATCTACAAGGATGATCTGGCGACCTGGGCGACCCCGGGCGAGCACCAGAACGCCTGGAACGGATGGTACGCGTTGGGTCACTGGACCGTCGCCGAAGTGCTCGACGACCCCTATCACTACACGCAGCATCAGACGCTCACCGATTTCCTGATCGCCGAGGATGCCGACCTCGATGGCGGGATCCCCACCCGGCCCGAGGACACCGACGAGATGGACCAGACCTGGGTGGCCAACTACCTGGCCTACATGGGCTGCGATCCATTCCTGGCACCCGCCGCGGATGCGCCACCGATCGCCAGCGCCCCGAGCCTCCAGCTCTCCGCCGGCCCGCATCCGGCGGTCGGCGATGTCCGCCTGCGCTTCGCGCTCGCGCAGCCCGGCGAGGTGACTCTCGCGATCCACGACTCCAACGGACGCCAGGTCCGCGCCCTGGCGGGCGGCTGGCATGCGGCCGGGCCGCACGAGGTCGTCTGGCACGGGCGCGACGACCATGGGCGTCCGACCACGAGCGGCGCCTACTACGCGGTGCTGGGTGCGACCGGAGACCGCGTGAGTCGACCGGTCATCTGGCTGCGGTAGAAACACGCCCCGCCCGCTCGCGCGGTGGTCGATGGCCAGCACGTGCATGCAGGGCACGGCGGCGCGGCAGAACACGAGGCTGCCATGGCAAAACCCGAGATCACGGTGAAGCTGGATGCCGATGGCGAAGTGCGCGAAGGCGAGGTGCATCCGGAGGTCGGCGCCCAGGTCGAGGTTCGCTTCGAGGACTCGACCCGCTGCCAGATCGGTATCGACTACAAGGACCCTGATTCGCTGACGCTGTCCCTGGCCGGTTCGTTCCGCCTGCACAAGATCGGGGCGCGCAACATCCGGGTGTCCGGCGAACTCGAGCGCTCGTTCTTCGACCGTGCAACCGAGTATCGCGGATCGGTGCAGTGGAGGATCCCCTCGGCTGCCGCGGTCGAGATCTCAGCTGATCATAGGGTCGATGAGGATCGCATTCGAGCCCAGGTAACGTTGCATTTCTAGGCCATCGTCGCCCACCTGGGAAGCCGATCGCCACGACATCGGAGGACGCCGATGCGCAACCGTCTCCGCATGGTAGCATTCGCCAGCGCCGCGTTCGTGGCTCTGTTCCTGCCGACCGCCGCCCGGAGCGCGATCCTTGTCGTCTCACCGGATGGCAGCGGGGAGTACCCGACGATCCAGGCGGCGATCGATGCAGCGTCCCACAACGATACGATCGAGCTGACCGATGGGACCTTCGCCGGAGAGGGCAACCGCGGTCTTTCCTTTCCGGAAGGCATCGACTACCTGCTGCGCTCGCAGAGCGGCGATCCGGCCGCCTGCTGGCTCGATCTCCAGGGCTATGAGCTCGGCGGACAGCATGGGTTTCAGGAGGTCGAGGTCGAGGGCATCGGCTTCCGAAACGGCTCCGGCGGATATGATG
>WJJG01000404.1 GCA_014729815.1 Candidatus Eiseniibacteriota bacterium | reverse complement strand
GCGTAGTACTCGTAGACGCCCAGCAGCCCGCCATCACACATCTGGCCGATCGTGTAGTCGTCCTCTTCCCAGAAGTGCCGCCAGAGCTCCTTCTCGAGGATGTCGTCCTCGTCCCAGTAGGAGTAGGTCGAGGCGCCGAAGTGCGCCACGCCGCCCTTATCGGCCACGCGCACCCAGGTCTCGCCATAGCACTCGCTGCTGGCGTAGTCGCCGGTCAGGCAGGCATTGCTGATGATCAACGGATACATGTCGTTGTTCGTCAGGTTGCGGATATCGGTCTGGGTGAAGGGCACGCAGTTCCACATGTTGGTGCTGCCGTGGCCGGAGTAGTTGGCCATCAGCGTGCCGCCGTTGATCGCATCGCGGATGTCCTGCGTCGAGCCGCCGAGCCGCTCATAGATGCGGATGCTGTTGATCCCCGCCGGATCGAACCAGTGCTCGATGCAGTAGTTGTGCGTGCCCTCGGCGAAGGCGCCCATATCGGAGGAGGCGATCCAGGTGGCCGTGTTCATGAAGTCGGTGCCGTTCGTCAGCTCCATGCGTTCCGAGGAGACCGCCTTCTCGACCATGGCGCCGATCTCCGTCGTGGTGCGCCCCGCAAGGCGGCCGACGTGCAGCTCGGGCAGGAAGTCGCCGCCGGTGATCGTCGTGTAGTAGAGATCGGTGGCGCTGCTCGAGGAGGAGCCGACGCGGTAGGGGATCGTGTCGGTGTCGCCGACCAGCAGCACCCAGGTCGGTGGGATCTCCCAGTTGTTGTAGGCGTTGGCGATGTAGTCCTCGATCTGACCGACGCTGCTGCCGGTCTCGTCGGTCGTGACCAGCGTGGTGTGGTAGCCCTTCTGGGTCTTCCAGTCGGCCAGCGGCGCCACGGCGCCTTCGAGCCCCGGCGCGCTGACGATCAGCAGTCCGATCGGCAGCAGAGGGAACTCGCGCGGCCCGCCCAGGAACGAGCCGTGGTTGACCACGTGACGCGCGAGCAGCGTTTCGAAGACCGGAGAGTGGGTGCGCCGCAGCTCGGCCTGTGTGCCGGCGAGATCGGCGCCCTGCATCTGAATCATGATCGCGATGCGATCGTGGGCGAGCAGCTCACCGGCCACCGGATCGTAGGCCACCGGATGGGCCTGCACGAGCAGGAGCCGATGCCCGCGCATGATGCCCATCTCGCGCAGCGTCACCAGCTCCTCGGGCACGAAGCCGGGGCGCTGGTAGGCGTCCAGGTCACGCTGGAAATCGCCCAGCGCGTCGCGCGCGTCGACCTTGCGCTGCGAGGGTTGTGCGGGATAGAGGCGCGACTGCAAGCCGTCCGTGCCCAGCGCGTAGCTCCGCGCGGCGCTGGCGGTCGACTGCACCTCGCAGCGCGCGCCGTGGGGCACTTCGACGATGAAGTTGACCACCGGGATCGCAGGCGCGCCGATCTCGAGGGTGTGTCCGTGGCCGGGGATCGTCACGTGGGTGTCGGAGCCCTCGGGGGTGGCGCGCTCCTCGGCCGTCATGCCCGGGACCGCGACTTCGAGCTGCAGCAGGCTGGGCGTGTCGGCCACGACATCGATCCGCGGCTCGGCCGGGGATGTGCTGCCATCGAGCGAGAGCCAGGCGGCCTGAGTGGGAGCGGCCAGGGCGATGGCGCAGATGAGCCAGCCGGCCAGGTGGGCGGCGTGCAGGGAACGTCTCATGAGGTTCCTCCTCGGTGCGTGGGCGGCGCGGTGCGGGAGCCGCCAGGGCATATTCCGGGCGCGGGCGATGGCCCGGGTGTGGGATGCGCGAAGATCCGGCGCAAGAGTCTATGCACAGTGAGATTCTACCATGCCGCACGGGGGTCTGCTCAAGTGAGTCGAGGGGGAATGCGGGCCGAGGAGCAGCCGTGAGGTCGAGGGGTGAGAGGGATGGGGCGCAGCAGCCGAATCAGCCGTCGAAGGCTCCTGCCCATGATGCAAGGAGGCCGCTGCCCGTGGCACAACGAGGCCCCTTCCGGTGGTGCAACGAGGCCGCTGCCCGGGAGGGGCAACGGCCTCTTGATCAGGTTCGCATTCGCCGCGCTAGGCCTTCCGCCGGCGCCGAATCAGCACCAGCGAACCGAGGCCCAGGCCCAGCAGCAGGTAGGTGCCCGGCTCGGGAATCACCCTATCGAGCCCCGCCGGGCTGTGTCCGCAGGTCAGCCCGGTGATCGAGGAGAACAGAGTGGTCGTATTTCCGGTCGTCGGATCGATCTGGTAAAGCCCCGTGTTCTGCCACGAGACCGAGATCAGATTGCCCTGATACATCTGCCATCCATCCATGAGACCAGAGGCAGGGGTCGTGTAGAGCGTTCGGTCGAAGTTCTTCCCGGAGTCCCCAAGATCCGCTACCCCCAGGGTCGCAATCCAACTCTCCCCGGGATCGCCGCCGGACTTCCACGTCGACGCATAGGCGGTGCCGCCCCAGATATCCAGGGCCCCATCGGGGGCAAGGCCCACATAGGCCCCGGCGGTTGCTGCCGTCACGTCACCAGACGCATCCAGGGTCATCTCGATGATGTTCCCCCGGTAGGTCTCGTCCCAAGTGCAGTTCTCAACGCCGTACAGCTTGCCATCGTAGTACTCCAGCGCGTTGATATGGGAGTAGTCCGTCCCCAGGAGACCGGCGACATTGGTCGAGGTGAGGATCGCCCCGGACGATTTGTCGATCTTGTGGACGAGCATCTGTCCCTGGTCCGAATCCAGGTCCGCTGTGGCGTAGAGATAGCTGCCACCATCGCACATGCCCATGATCCAGTTGTAGCCGCTGTAGCTCCATTTCGAGCCGGTGACGACCTGGCCGGTGCCGGTATCGACTTGGTAGATGTCGGGGCTGCCAGTGCCCCAACCAGGCGCAGATGCGCCCCACATGATGGTTGCGTTCGCCGAGGCGCCCACAAGCAGGAGCGCGGCAAACAGGGCCAAGAGCACTCTCATCGTTTTTCCTCCTCCCACATCGCACTGTCGGCGACTGATGATCTGCGATCTAAGACGTCTCCGCCTCCAGCGTCCTGCCGTTGAGTAGGCGGCCGAGCGGGGGCAGAATCACCCATTCCAACGAACTGAAGGGGCAAGCCGCGTGCCATCCGCCAGGAGAATCCACTCCCGATCGAACTCACTGTCGCACATTCAGTTGGCGGTTCTGCCCCCACAGTCGGCGCGCATCGTTCGTTGGGTCGTCGCAGAATTCGTAAGGTTTAGTTTACAGTCGACTGGCAGGGCTGGAGACTACAGTCGGTCTCGTTGCAGGATAATCCCTTGTCCAGTGAGGCAATCGGAAGGACGCAGTCCGTTGATGGACTGTCAGGATCGGCGACACTGCATCGTAGGCTTCGCCGCAGCGAGCCTCGAGCGCGAGACGCCGCCCCTCTCCTGCGACCAGCTACCTCCGTCTAATTCCCACAGGAGCCAGCGCTTCCGCCGCCCCCCCGCGCCGCAGGAACTCCGCCGACCTCTCCGCCACGGCCGCCGAATCCCCCCGCGCCGCCGCGAGGAAGACCAGCTCCAGCCGCGCGGCGAGGTCTTCCGGATCCCGTTCGATCGCCTGCCGATACAGGCCCGCGGCGCTTTCCAGATTCCGCGCGGCAAAGGCCAGATCGGCCGCCGCGCGTTCGGACGAAGTCCAGAGGCGCATGTCGAGCCGCTCGCGCCCGCCCAATCGATCGAGGATGAAGCGGCAGCGGGTGGCCAGCGGGCTCTCCCCGGCGAGCGAGACCAATCGGCCGCACAGCTCGGCGGCCTGCTCCAGGTCCCCCAGGAGATAGCGGCACGTGGCGTACGATTCGAGGCCGGTGAGGAAGGTCTCGTCCACCGACCAGGCCCGCGCGTAGAGGCTGCAGGCCGCGGCGGTCTCGCCGCGGACCTGCCGGATCTGTCCCAGCGCCAGGTAGGCGTGCGGGCTGGCGGGGTCGAGCTCCACGCCCCGCTGCAGGAGCGTCTCGGCCCGGTCGAGATCGCCCCCGCGGGCGGTCAGGATGCCCAGGTTGATCGCCGCGCCCGCATAACGCGGATCGAGCCGCAAGGCTTCCGCATAGGCCGCGCGCGCACGAGCGTCGTGCCCTTCGCGCTCGGCCATCACACCCAGGCGATGATGGTACTGGCCGAGGGTCTGATCCCGTGCGATGGCCAGGTGGTTGGGATACAGG
>WJJG01000403.1 GCA_014729815.1 Candidatus Eiseniibacteriota bacterium | reverse complement strand
GGTCCGCCCTGCGCAACCACTCGCGGGCGAAGGCGCCCGATTCGATCTCGGCCAGGATCTGCCGCTGCACAGCACGCAGCCCCGCGGCGGCGATCCGCGGCCCGCGCGTGCGTTCCCCGAAGCGCGCCGTGCCACTGATCCGCTCGCGCATGCCGGCGATGCCGTGGCGATGCACCAGGTCGGCCGTCAGGCGCATCTGATGCACGCATTCGAGGTAGGCCATTTCGGCCGGATAGCCCGCCGCGACCAGCGTCGCGAAGGCGCTTTCGAGCAACGCCGTCAATCCCCCGCAGACGACGGCCTGTTCCCCGAAGAGATCGACGATCGTCTCCTCGCGCACCGTCGTCTCAAACACGCCGGCGCGCGACGCGCCGAGTCCGTGGGCCAGCGCCAGCGCGTGCGCGCGCGCGCGGCCGTCGGCGTCGTGCCAGATCGCCAGAAGCGCCGCCACGCCCCCTCCGGCCGTGTAGGCCGCACGCACCTCGCTGCCCGGACCGCTCGGCGCGAGCAGGAAGACCTCGCGCCAGGGCTCCTGGCGGAGCGCTTCGCCCAGCGGTGTGAAGGCCAGCGCGAAGCCGTGCGCAAAGCCGATCCGTCCCGGGCGGTCGGCGCGCCAGAGGCGCGGGGCCAGCTCGTGCTGCACGAAGGCAGGGATCGCCTCGTCGGGCAGCAGACAGAGAAAGAGATCGCCCTGCGCCAATGCCTCAGGATCGATCGTCGGGAACCCGTCCGCACGCGCCTGGCGCTGGGACGGACCGTCGGGGCGCGTCCAGACCGCGATCGAGCGGCCGATGCGGCTGTCGCGCAGATTCCGCGCCTGCGCGCGGCCTTGGTTGCCGTAGCCGATGACGACGATCCGGAGATCATCGAGCGCGCGGGCGTCCGCCGCTGCTGCATCGAGCCAGCCGACCGGGCGGGAACTCATCGCACCTCGCTGCCGCGCATCGGGGTGGGGAGCTACGGCTGGTCGCCGAAGGCCTCCTGGATCTGCTCGGCCGTGAGACCCTCGAAGGCTGCGCGGAACTCCTCACTGCCCTGCTTGAAGATGTAGATGCGGCCCTCGGTCCAGTAGCACCAGATGTCGTACGTACCGCGCGATCCGGAGTATTCGTAGACCATCTCCGGCTCGCCGCGCTCGAGCAGCGTGACGAGCATATCGTTGCGCGGACCGAAATCGGAAGCCCGGCCGCGGATATCCCCCTTGGGCGCGGGCGAGCCACTGGAGAGGATCGAACGGATCACCATGTACCCGGCGAACGACTCGCGGTCGCCGGCGGCGTTGTTCATGCGCGCGATCACCAGGTAGTAGTGCGGATTCCACGGCTGGATATCCAGCAGGCGCTGGGCCATCTCGATCGCCTGCTCGTATTCTTCGAGCGCCGCGTAGGCGCTGGCGGCATTCTCGAGCGTGGCTTCGTCGCGCGGATCGATCTCCAGCACGGCCAGGTAGTGCTGGAGGGCGTCGCGATAGTGGGCCGCTTTCTCGGACTCCGGGGTGGCATCGGCCTCGGCCAGGGAGGCGTAGGCCACGCCCGTGTTGAAGTGCAGCAGCTCCTTCTCTTCGTCTCCGAGATCGAAGGTCAGGGCCTCCTGGAACATCTCGATGGCCCGCTGATAGCCGGCGGCATCGGCCTGCTGCATGGCCTGATCACCGAGGAAGAGATAGACGTTGATCAGGAACTGCTGGAGATCCGCGCGGCCTCCCCCCATCTCGCGGGCGCGGTCGAACTCCTCCATGGCCTGATCGGTGCGGCCCAACTGGTAGAGTACCTTGCCGAGATTGCTGTAGTTCTTGACGCTGTCGGGTGCGAAGAGAATCGCGCGCTCGAAGCGTTCGACCGCCTGCTCGAGGCGTTCCTGCGCGCGCTCCTCGTTGCCCATCTGGCGCGCCTCCGCCCCGTCCTTGGCGAAGCCGAGACCGCTGTTGAAGCGCCGGCTCCAGTAGGACTCGAGCGTGTTGTGGGCCATCTCACTCTGCATCGGATCGAGCTCGGCCGCCTTGCGGATCTGCGCTACGGCCATCGAGTCGCGTTCGAGCTCGGCGTAGGCCCGTCCCAACCAAAGGTGCGCCTCTCCGCTCTCGGGCTGCTCCTCCACGGCCAACTGGAACGTCTCGAGCGCGCGCTCGTAGCGCCCCTGATCGAAGTGCAGCTTGCCGCCGGCCAGCCACCGACTTCCACATCCCGCGAGAATCAGAACGGCCAGAGCGACGAAGCCCGCAACGCGCCAAGTCCCACGCTTGATCATGCTTGCTATCTCCTCTGTATCATGTCCCGCAGGCCGCCGGCGCCACTGCGCGCGTGGGGCGGCGGGCGGTTCCGACGACCCGACGCCGGGGCACAGCAGCCTATGCCCCCCGGGGCCCAAGTGTCAAGACGCACCCGGATGCCGGGCGCGGCGGGTCGTTGCGCCGCTGCGCGGTCGCCTAGAGCATGCTGGCGGGGTCCACGTCGACCTGCACGCGCACCGCGCGCCGCCCCGCGGGCCGCACCTCGCGGGCCAGTTCGGCGTGCAGGGCCTCCCCCAGAAGCGAAGGCCGATTGCAGAGCATCGTCAAGTGCCAGCGGAACTGATTCTTCAGACGACTGAGCGGCATCGGCGCCGGTCCGAGCAGCTCGATCCCGAGCCGCCGCTGGAGTCGAAGATGGGCCTGCTCGGCCCGCGCGACCACCGCGCTTTCGTCGGGACCATCGAAGAGCAGGTTGGCCATGCGGCGCAGGGGGGGATACCCTAGGGCGCTGCGTTCGGCCACCTCGCGCTGGTAGAACGCCTCGTAGTCCTGTCGCCCGGCCGCGACGATGACGTGATGATCCGGCATGTAGGTCTGGAAGATCACTTCGCCGCACTTCGCTCCGCGCCCGGCTCGGCCGGCGACCTGCGTGAGCAGTTGGAACGCTCGCTCCTGGCTCCGGAAGTCGGGCAGTCCCATCTCCCGATCGGCGTTGATGACGCCGACCAGCGTCACGCGCGGGAAGTCGAAGCCCTTGGCCACCATCTGGGTGCCCAGCAGGACATCGACCTCCCCCTGCTCGAAGGCCGCGATCATGCGCCCCGTCTCCCCGCGCTTGCGCGTCGAGTCGAGATCCATGCGCAATACCCGCGCCTGCGGTAGATGCTGAGTCAACGACGCCTCGACCTTCTGCGTGCCGGTGCCCCCGAAGGTGAAGCGCAGCGATCCGCACTGCGGACAGGCTTCGACATCGCGCATCTGGTGGTTGCAGTAGTGGCACCGCAAGAGGCGTTGGGACCGGTGAAACGTCAGCACGACACTGCAGCGCGGGCATTCGAAGATGTGGCCGCAGTCGCGGCACTGCACGTGGGTCGCGAAGCCGCGGCGATTGAGAAAGAGGATCGCCTGATCGCCATCCGCGATCGTCGCCCGCAGTCGCCCGAGCAGATGTTCCGACAGCGGCTCCTCGGGGCTCTTCTCGCCGCCGTCGACGATCGCCAGCTCCTGCGCGTCGGAGGCTGGGTCCGCCGGTGCGTCGCGGTCGCGGACATCCGGGATCGCGGCTCGCGCCGCCCCGCTCGCAGCGGAACGCGCGTCCGGACCCGTCTTGGAGATCGGTTGCTCCTCATCCTCGGGCCGGCGATAGCGGAGGTCGACCAGGGTCACCCGTGGCGTGGGCCGCGCATCGATCCGCTCGGGGAGCAGTAGCCGTTGGTACTTGCCGCGCTCGGCGTTGGTGCGGCTCTCGAGCGACGGGGTGGCCGATCCGAGGACGGCCACCGCGCCCGCGAGCCGAGCGCGCACCAGCGCCGTATCGCGCGCGTGATAGCGCGGAGTCTCGCCCTGCTTGTAGGAGGGCTCATGTTCCTCGTCGACGATGACCAGACCGAGGTCGTGGACGGGCGCAAAGACGGCGGAGCGGGCGCCGACGACGACATCGACCGCGCCCCGGCGGGCATCCCACCAGGCCCGGCGGCGCGCGGCGGGCCGCATCTGGCTGTGATACTCGGCGATCCGCGGTCCGAAGCGCCGCCGCACGCGCCGCACGATCTGCGTGCCCAGCGCGATCTCGGGCACCAGAAAGAGCACCCCCGACCCGCGCGCCACGGCCAGTTCCGCCGCGCGTAGATAGACTTCCGTCTTGCCGCTGCCTGTGACGCCCTGCAGCAGGAGCGTCTGGGGCTGGCTCGCGTCGAGCGCCTGGCCGATGCGCTCGAGCGCCGCCTGCTGGTGGGGATTGAGCACCAGCGGCGGGGGGGCATCGGTAGCGTGTGCTCCCGCATCCGCCTCGGCCTGCAGTGCCGCCTCCGCACCCGCGTCCGGCGGCTCCCTCTGCGCCGCCTCCCCGGCGAGCTCGGTCGCCTTCTCGCGCGGCGGGCGGGCGATCGAACGCGGCACCGCCGCTTCGATCGCCATGCCCAGCGGCGCCACGTAGTAGTGCGACAGCCACCGGAGCAGTTGCAGCAGCGGAGGTTCGAGAACCGCCTCGGGGGGGTCGAGTGCGCTGATCGGACGCAGCTTCATCTTCGCGTCCGGTGACTCCCGCGCCAGGGCGACCACGAAGCCGTGGGCCTGCTTGCCGCGTAGCGGAACGCGCACGCGATGGCCGATCCGGAGCTCGTCGCGCAGCGCCGCGGGCACCTCGTAGATCAGAGGGTGTGCCAATGCCAGCGGCATCGCGACATGGGCGACGGTCGGCAGCTCTTCAGACAAGACGGACTCCGTTCCGCTGACCGGAGGCGATCGATGGGCGGGTCAGGCGAACGGTGCGGGACGAGGAGGCGATGCGTCAAGAGTGCGTGTGCGGCACGTGAGCGCCGGTGGCAATCGTCGTGGCGGCAAGTGCGGACCGGGCTACATGCCCACGGCGCGTCCCCCCGGCGACTGGTCGGCCGCCAGGCCGGCACGGATCTCCTCGATCAATCGCTGGGGACTGAACGGCTTGGGGATGTGCGCGTAGGCGCCCAGTCGCAGATCCTCGTTGAGCTCGAGGTCGCTCTTCTGCGCGTAGAGAAAGATCAGCGGCGTGCCGGCGAGTCGCTCGTCGTCCCGGAGCTGTTGGACGAACTCGCAATCGGGATCGCAGGCCAATGCGGCATCGAGAACGATCAGATCGGGGTGCTCCTCCTCGGCCCGCTGCAGCGCACCGTCGGCGTCGGTCGCCGTCACGACGTCGTAGCCCTCGATGGCCAGACTGAACTCGAGGATGTGCACGATGTAGACTTCGCTGTCGACGATCAAGATGCGCGGGCGTTTCACGCCGGGACCTCCTGCCGCGTCGCGCGCAAGCGGACGGGGCGATCAAGCTGCGCGTCGTTCCCAGACCACGACGCTCTGCTTCTGCTTCTTCCCCAGATCCTTCAGCTCCGTGGCGGCCTTGCTGATCTGTCCGACGTGGGCGATCGCCCGGCTGCGGTTCGTCACCGCGGCGACCGTCACCGTCATCAGGGGGAACTTCAGGATGTTGCCACGACGGTCCTTCGTTTCGATGCAGCCCTGCTCTCGATGCTCCGGGTCGTAGAGCTTGGGGACCTTCTCATCGAACTCGCGCACGATCGCATCGGCCACCTGCTGCGCATGGGAGGCCTCGACGATCAACGCGAAGTCGTCGCCCCCCACGTGCCCGACGAAGTCGTCCGGGGAGCCCTCCAGACTGACCACGCCCAGGAGGATCGAGGCCAACAGTCGGATCACCTCATCGCCGCGCCGGAACCCGTAGAAGTCGTTGAACGACTTGAAGTTGTCGATATCCAGATACATGAAGCAGAATTCCTGGCGGGACGCCAGGCGGGTCCGCAGCTCGTTCTCGATCGCCACATTGCCGGGCAGGCCGGTCAGCGGGTTGGCATCGCGCTGCATGCGGCTCCACTGCAGAATGTTCCGCACGCGGGCCAGCAGCTCTCCGAGCTCGTAGGGCTTGGTGATGTAGTCGTTGGCGCCGCGGCCGAGGCCGCGCAGCTTGTCCTCGCTGTCGGAGCGGGAGGTGAGCATGATCACCGGGATATTGGCCGTGCCGATATCGCCCTTGATCAGCTGGCAGACCTCGTAGCCATCCTTGCCGGGCATGATCACATCGAGCAGCACCAGGTCGGGTCGCTCTTCGCCGAGGGCCCGCAGGCCGTCATCCCCATCCTCCGCGGTGCGCACGCGATAGCCGGCCCGCTCGAGCTGGAGCTGCAGCATCGTGCGGATGTTGACGTCGTCCTCGATGACGAGGATGTAGCCGCTGTGGGTGACCCCCAGCATAGTCTCCCTCCACGCTGCCCATGCGCAGCGCCTTCCCCTACCCATCGGGCGAGCGCGGGCCGAAATTGAATGCGCTCGCCGGCCGCAGGCTGATGGCTGCAGGCTGGGAAGCAGGAATAGCAAGAGAAGTGCCAACAACGGTCGTGCGACACCGACCGCCAATCGCACAGGGATGTGCAAGTTACGGAGAGGCGCATCGCGCATGGCACCGGCGGCGCACACCGTCGGCGTGCCGACTGCATGGGGCGGCTGCAGAGCGCTGCAGATTGCACGCGGCGGGCGGGCGGAGATCAGCCTTTGGCGCGGCGCCCGGCGGCCCCCTCCGCCGTCGCCGCGACGTAGTGACCATCCCAGTCATCGAGGTTGGGGATCGCCGCCAGATCGTAGCCGGAGCGCTCTCCACGCCGCAGGTGGTGGATCGCAGCCATGCCGACCATCGCCGCGTTGTCTCCGCAGAGCTTTGGTGAGGGAAGCACGAGACGCAGGCCGCGCTCCGCGGCGCCCAACGATAGCGTCCGGCGGAGCGCCTGATTGGCCGCCACACCCCCCGCGGCGAGAAGCGTCCTGATCTCGGTGCGCTCGGCGGCCTTCCATAGCTTGGCAGCCAGGACGTCGACGACGGCGGCCTGAAAGCTGGCGGCCACATCGGCGAGAAAGCGCTTGCGCGCCGCGGGATCGGCGGGGGCCTCCGGCCAGCCGACATCGTCGAGGAAGAGCTTCACCGCCGTCTTCAGGCCACTGAAGCTCAGGTCCAGCCCCCCCCGCTCGATCCCCAGCCAGGCCCGCGGAAAGGCGTGCGCGCGAGGATCTCCGCCGGCGGCGGCGCGCGCGAGCGCCGGTCCGCCGGGGAAGCCGAGGCCGAGCAGCTTGGCCACCTTGTCGAAGGCCTCGCCGGCGGCATCGTCCCGCGTGGCTCCCAGCAGGGTCCAGCGGCCCCACTCGCGGACCTCCACGAGCTCGGTGTGTCCGCCCGATGCGACCAGCCCGACCAGCGGCGGGGCCAGTGCAGCCTCGCCGGTCTCGAGCAACGGGGCCGCCAGATGCGCCTCGAGGTGATTGATCCCGATCACCGGCAGCTCCAGGGCGTAGGCCAGCGCCTTGGCCAGCGAGACGCCCACGAGCAGAGAGCCGATCAGCCCCGGACCGCTGGTGACGGCCACCGCGTCGAGCTCACGCAGGCCCACGCCCGCCACTTCCAGCGCGCGCCGCAGGATCGGGCCCAGCAGGCGCAGGTGTTCCCGCGACGCCAGTTCGGGAACGACCCCCTCGAACTCGGCATGGATGCTCTGGGAGGAGACGAGGTCGCTCAGCAGCGCCACTCGCTCGCCGTGGTCGTGCAACACGGCGGCGCAGGTATCGTCGCAGGATGTCTCGAGCGCCAGGACGCGCATCTTCCCTCCCATTTCGGAAGCGCGAGCGTAGCACCCGCCGCCGCGCCGCGCCAAGCGGCCCCCGGAGCGGAAATTGCCTCGTGTGGGGCGGAGCCTGTATACTCCCTTGGGAATGGGTTCCAGATCCGGTTTCGTCCGCCACGTATCGCACGCTGGGTCTCCACTGCGGCGGACCTCCCCGACGATCCCGGAGTGGCGCGTCCGACAACCCGCGCCCGGTGGTGCACGCGCCGATCCGGGCAGAAGGAGCACGACATGAGATTGGCAGTTCGCGGATCCGTGCGACAGCAGATCGGATCGCTGGTGGTTCTCTTGGCGGCCCTGGCGCTTCTCGCCGGGAGCGCCTCCGGGGCCAACCGCGAGATCGTCGACATCATCGACCTGCACTACAACGACTCCGACGGCGAGCCGGCCCCGCCGTACACGGTCGGCACCCCGGTCGAGATCACGGGGGTCGTGACCGTCGGCTACGGGACCTTCACCTACGAGTACACCGATGTCTGGGTGCAGGACGCGACGGGCGGGATCATGGTCTACGATCCGGCCATTCCGCACGAGTTCGCCATCGGCGACAGCGTGACGATCAGCGGTGCGATCGAGCAGTACCGCGGGATGACCGAGGTCGATCTGGATACCTACGTGGTTCACGGCGCCGGGTACGAGCTGCCCGCGCCGGCGGTCCTGAGCTGCGACGATGTCGAGCACGCCTTCCTGCCCGACTACAGCGAACCGAACGAAGGCCGCCTGGTGCGTCTGAACAACGTGAGCTGGACCGGCTCCTGGCCCAGCTTCAGCGGGGGCGTGACGCTGCATGATGAGAGCGGGAGCTGCACGATGTACATCGACGGCACCACCGGCGTGCAGGAGATGACTCCGCCTACGGGCCCGTTCGATGTGATCGGGGTCGTCAAGCAGTACGCCGGCTACTCACCGCCCTACACATCCGACTACGAGATCATGCCGCGCAGCGTCGATGACATCATCCTGCTGCCCGGACCACAGATCCTGGTGGGCCCGATCGAGACCGACATCCAGCACGACCGGGTGACGATCCACCTCGAGACCGACACCGAGACGACATGCTCGATCGATTTCGGCGAGACCGAGACGTATGAGCTGGGCACCGCCACCGATGGCGTGGTCGACACGGTCCATGATGTGGTCCTCGACGGGCTGAATCCCGCCACGATCCATCACTATCGGGTGACGGTCGAGGATGGGATAGGGATGTCGACGACACCGGACTTGCTCTTCTGTTCCGGATCGGCCCCGGGCTGCACCGGCCAGATGCGGGCGATCTTCAACAAGAGCGTCGACCACGACCTGGCCACGTGGGAAGAGGCACTCGGCAGTCAGGACCTCGAGGGCTGGATCATCGATCGCATCAATGCCACGAACTACTCGATCGACATCGCGCTCTACAGCTTCAATCTGTCGGCCGTCGCCGATGCCCTGATCGACGCCTTCGATCGCGGCGTGCAGATCCGCTTCTGCTACGACAACCGCAGCCCGTATCAGGCCGAGGTACTGCGCCTGGTCAACGAGGGCATCGTGGTCATCGACGACTCCTTCGGCCCGTACAACGACGGGTCGGGGCTGATGCACAACAAGTTGTGGATCTTCGACGCCGAGAGCCCCGACCCGGCGGATCCCTGGGTCTATACCGGTTCGTGGAACCTGACCACGCAGGGCACCACCACCGACGCCCAGAACGTGCTCATGATCCAGGACCAGGCGCTCGCGGCGGTGTGCAAGGCGGAGATCGATGAGATGTGGGGATCGGAGACCTATCTGCCGAACCCCGACCAGTCTCGCTTCGGCTCCAACAAGAGCGACGACACGCCGAAGATCTTCAACGTCGGCGGCAAGGAGGTGGAGCTCTACTTCGCGCCATCCGATCCGTGGCTGGGCGCGATGGTTGCCGAGGTGGAGAACGCGGACTACGCAACGCACTTCTGCATCATGAGCTGGACGCGCTACGACCTGTGCAACGAGCTCGAGGAGCGGTGGATGAACGTCCCCGGCTTCGAGGTGCGCGGCGTCTTCGACAGCGGCGAGTCGGGCAACGACTACAGTCAATACTGGCCGATGCACGGCGAGGGCGAGTATGCCTGGGACCCCCCGGCGGATGTCTGGCTGGATCAGGAGACCGGAACGCTGCACCACAAGTACATGATCCTGGATGTCGATCGCACCGGCTCCGATCCGGTCCTGATCACCGGAAGCGCCAACTGGAGCACCAACGCCAACGACGAGAACGACGAGAATGTGATCCTGGTGCACGATCCGGCGATCGCCAACGTCTACTTCCAGGAGTTCGCGATGCGCTACTACGCCGCGGGCGGATCCGGCGATCTGACCTCCTCGGCGCCGGATGCGGAGGAGGCCCAGATCGCCTTCCGCGCCGGCCCCAACCCGGCCCGGGGAACGCTGCGGATCCAGTTCGCGCTGCAGACCAGCGGGCGGGTGACCTGCGATCTCTTCGACATCGAGGGCCGACAGGTGGCGCGTCTGCTGGAGGACGACCTCGTCGGCGGGACGCATCGCGCCGAGTGGCACCAGGGCGATGCGCAGTCGTTGGGTGCGGGCATCTACTACCTGCGGCTCGCCACGCCGGATGGAGAATGGTCGCGGCGCGTCACGTTGGTTCGGTAGAGCGTTCCCGGCCCAGGTGGACTGCGTTCACAGGCAGTGGTTGCGCAGACGGCCATCGCCCGTCCCCGGGGGATGGCCGTTCGCGTAGGGCCCACCGCGGAAGGCGCCACGAGGCGTGCACCGCGCGGACAGCGCAGGGCGAAGCGGATGCGCCCGGAGCGTACGCCGGGAGATCGGAGCCGAGCGTCCGGCCCGCACCAATAGCCTGACGACTCGACTCCGACCGTTCCGCGTCGCCTCTTCCGCGGCCCGACGCATCTCCGAGCGAGAGGGGTGCGGACGTGTGCGGCGTCCGCGTCCTGCGTCTGCTCCTCCCTTCGAACAAGCGCCGTGCCGCGGCGCAGCTAGCCACACACTCGCTCGCGCCGCCCCTGGAGGCGCGGGCACCCGCCGCGCGTCCATCTCGCAACACTCTGTTCTGCAGTGAGTTGCAGGGTGTCCCCGTTTCGGCTCCCCGGCCGCGGCATCTTGGGCCGCGGCGTTTGCGTACGGATCCTTGGAGGGTCGGGGCAAGCGTCCACGCTCGTACGTTCAACGCGGGTCACGTGCACCCCGCGCCAGAGACCGACGAGCCAGCGCGAGCGAAGCTGCGGGATGAGAAATGGCGGAGCAACTCCCAGTTCTGGTTCTGATCGCCGGTGTGCTGGTGGCATCACGCCTGCGGCCGCTGCGCGAGCTCACGCCCGAACGCCGTCTCGGCGCCGTCGCCCTGCTCGCCGGCCTGGCGCTGGTGGCGCTCCACGCGCTGGCGGCCCGGTGGGAGGCGGCACTGGCGACCGGAACGCTCCCCTCGGGACTGCCGGCAGTGGTGGCCGGCGCCGGGAGCCTGGTGGGGGCCGCAGCGCTGGCCCTACTCTGGAGCGCCATCCTGGATGACACCGGTCGCTCGATCGCGCGCGTGCTGCTGCTCGTTCTGATCCTGGCCTTCCTGCTGCTCTCGCTCGCCGCGGTGCCGGTCTGGCCCTTCCTGGCGCTGATCGCGGCGCTGCGCAGCGGCTGGGTGCGCCTCTCCCCCGAGCGCACGCCGCTGGCCACCCTCGCGGCTCTGCTGGGCCTGACGCTGGTGCTCCTCTGGCCCGCCGTGCCGGCGCTGCCGGCCTGCTGGCCGCCCGGCTGTCACGGCGGCCTGCCGCTCCTGCGTACCGCGCGTGCTTTTCTCGCCCTGCAGTTGGGGCTCGTCTCGCTGCGCCTGATCTTCCGCCTAATCTTCGGACCACGGCGGATCGGGCGCCGGCTGCTCGTCTCGCACATGATGGCGGGAGCGGTGCCGGTGGCACTGATCTCGCTCTTCCTGATTCTGGTGGCGCTGCTCGCGATCGCCCATTTCCGCGCCACGCTCAGCGCCAGACTCCTGCGCGAGCATCACGCCGTCTCGCAGACGATGCTCACCACACGGACCGCCGGATCGCCGCTCGAGGGCTGGCGGGCGGGCGCCGAGCCCGAGTCGCTGGCCGCTCTGGCCGGAGAGCTCGGCCGGCGCTGGGCGCACGCGAGGGGGTGGACGCCAGCGACGGGAGAGACGACCCCGCGGGGTCACGGACATGGCCGCTTCTACGTGGCCCTCGGGGCGGAACCGGGCTCCAGCGGGTCGATCGTCGCCGAGATCGCCGGCGATCCGCCCGCGCCGGTCGCCTGGGTTCACCAGTCGGGCGAGGACGAAGAGAGCCGCGGCGAGTTGACGCGGCTGCGGCAGCTTCCCGGTCCGGAGGCCTGGCGCCGGCGCCCGCAGGAGGGAAGCGAGCTCGGACTGGTCAAGTCCTGCGGCTGCAGCTTTCATGTCACCGAGCAGGTCGTGCCCGCGACCACCGGGGGCGTGCGCGTGCAGATCATCGAGGCGCTGCCCTACGGCCGCGTCGGGCTGCTCGAGGAGCTGCTCGGAGAGACCGTCTGGCTCGAGGAGCGGGTGCGCTTCACGTGCCGCGGCCCGGACGAGTCGGATTCCTCGCAGACCGCGCCTGCCGGGGCGATCCATCTGCTGCAGACCGATACCCTGGCCGTGCAGCCCAGGGCGGCGCGTACGAGCACGTCGTATCGCTCGAGCTACGTGCTGCTGCCCGCCCAGGAGTGGTTTCCACCTGGGGCGCGGCTGCGCGTCGCGAGCGAAGAGCGCCCGCTGCAGCAAGCGCCCCTGACCCTGGCCACGGCGCACTGGGCCGAGATCCGGGTGCCGCTGCTGGGCGTCTCGCAGCTCGGCGACCTGATGCCGCCGCTGCCGGCCCTGCGCGAGAATCCGCTCAGCGCGCTGCCGATCATCGTCCTGCTGGCCACCGCGCTGCTCTTCGTGGCCGTCGAGGCCACGGCCTTCGTTTCGGCGCTGCGCATCGGACGTGCGATCGCGCACTCGGTCGGATTGCTGCGCGCCGGCACCGAGCGACTACAGACCGGCGATCTGGGCTATCGCATCCGCATGACGGGACAGGACGAGTTGACCGCGCTGGGGACGGCCTTCAACGAGATGGCCGCCGGGCTCGAGCGGGGGCAGCGGGTGGCGCTCGAGAAGGAGCGCCTCGAAGGCGAGCTCGAGGTCGCCCGCCGGATCCAGCAGCGACTCCTCCCGGCGCGCCCACCGGCAATCGCGGGCTGGGAGTTCGCCGGGCGCTCGGTTCCGGCGCGGCAGGTGGGCGGCGACTACTTCGATCTGCTGCCGCTGACCGACGATCGCCTGCTGCTGGTCCTGGCGGACGTCTCGGGCAAGGGTGTGCCGGCCGCCCTGCTGATGTCGAGCGTGCGCGCCTCGCTGCACACGATGGTCACCGGGCGCGAACAGCTCCGCGAGATCATGGCGCGCCTCAATCGCTTCGTGCATGCCAGCACGGGGGAGACAGAGTTCGTGACGCTCTGCCTCGGCCTGCTGCAGACGCGCAGCGGGCGTCTGCGCTACACGATCGCCGGGCACGATCCGCCCTATCTCCTGCGACGGGACTCGGGGATCGAGCGGCTGGAAGAGGGCGGACTCCTCCTGGGCGCCTTCCCCCACGCCGAGTACCGCGAGGGACGCGTGGTGCTGCAGCCGGGCGATCTGCTCTTCGCCTTCACCGACGGGCTGTCGGAGGCGATGAATCCGCGCGAGGAGATGTTCGGCAACCAACGCATCGCCGCAGTGCTACGCGACGCCTGCGGCACCACGTCGGAAGCGTTCGTCGCGCGCATGCTCGAGCGCGTGGGGGTCTTCACGGGCGATGCCGAGCCGTACGACGACATCACGCTGCTGGCGATCCGTCGCACGCTCAAGGAGCGGTAACGATCAGGCGCCGGCTCTCGATGCCTTGCGGGGATGAGAAGCGCACGAAGTAGACCCCGGCCGCTACACGTCGGCCGCGCTGGTCGCGGCCATCCCAGGCCCAGCTCACCCGCCGCCCGGGCAGGGCCCCCTCGTGCAGATGGCGCACGCGCCGCCCCGTGGCGTCGCAGATCGTCAGGGAGGCCGCGCCGGCGGCGCCGCGATACGAGATCAGCGTGCTGCCGCGCATCGGATTGGGCGCCAGGCGCAGAGCCAGCACCCCATCGTGGGCCGGGGGCACGTCTCCGCTGGCGGAGGTGTTGCGAAAGAGGTAGTTGCCGATCTGCGGATCCCAGTTGGTCACACCGGCATCCAAGTCGCGCGAGTAGCGGAACTGGATCAGGATGTTCTCCTCGCCCGGGGGCGGCGGGGAAGCAAAGGAGATCCAGCCGTTGCCCGGATGTGCCGTGTAGCCCGTTTCGGGAATCGGCATGCCATTGACCGAGACGGCCAGGATCCGTCGCACGGGGGCCTGGTCCAGCGGGAAATGGGTGCGCAAGCCGTCGCCGCTGGCGATCAGGTATCCATCCTCCCGCAGCGCGTCGTTGTCGACATCCCCCCAGAAGATGTTCTCGATCACGCTGACCGTCGTGCTCTGCCAGTCGGGATCCGTACCGAGCAGCCCGCCTTCGTTGGCGTAGATTCGCGCCGCGCCCCACCAGCGCCCGGTGGCCAGGTCGTTGTCCCCGTCGAGATCGAGATCGATCCAGGAGACGTGCGAGCCGTAGCCGCCGTCGGACGATTCCCAGGCCGGCGTGGTGGCCAACACGCCGGCCTCGTTGGCGTAGACCTTGAAGCGCCCGTCTCCGCCGAGCTGGTTGTTGTCGGCCACAGCCACCTCGGGAAGGCCGTCACCGTTCCAATCCCCGAAGGCGGTCGTGTTGCCGTATTGCGGCAGGTCGGCGCTCTCCCAGCAGGCCTGGGTGCCGATCCCGCCGCCGGCGGTCTGCAGGTTCTGGTAGACGCGCATCGGTGTGGAGCTGCCGCAGAAGAGGAGGTCCTGGTCACCGTCGCCCTCGACATCCCCCCAGAAGACGTCCAGGGCATAGTCGATCTCATCCGAGCGCCAGGAAGCGGTGGCCTCGAGCGTGCCGCCGTGGTTGAAGAAGATGCGCTGCGGCTCGGGATGGTCCTCGTAGTCCTCGCCGCAGGCGCAGGCCAGATCGAGATCCCCGTCACCATCCGCATCACCGAGGGCCACCGAAAAGCAGAAGAAGCTCTCCGCGGAGCTCCAGCTCGGCGTGGCCGCCAGCGCGCCGGCGCCGTCGTTCCGGTAGACCTTGACGTGCCCGGGGTCGCCGAATCCGGCCGGACCCAGGAAGACGGCCACGGCGACATCCGGCCATCCGTCGCCGTCGATGTCGCCCACGTCCAGGTGGCCGTGATAGTCGAGGTCGTCGGCGCGCCAGCTCGGCTCGGTGGGGAACGTTCCATCCCCATTGTTGTGGTAGACGACGAGCTGCTGGCGGGACATGTCGTTGCCGTTGGCCACGACCAGATCGAGCCAGCCGTCCCGATCGATGTCCGCCCAGGCGCCGCCCGTGCCGAAGTGCCCCAGGGGCGAGGATTCCCAGGCCGGGGAGGTCTCGAGCGGCATCTCGGCCGCGGCCTGCGGGACTGCGGCGCAGACGAAGGCGCAGAAGAGACCGATCGTCAACGAATGCGTGACGGCAGCGCGCATGATGCAGTTCTCCATCGGATGCGCTGGAACCACCCGTGTGGGGAGGCGGGCGACAGCGATCGTAGCCCTAGTGTAGCACGAATCCGCTCGGCCGAGGATCCTGCGCGCCGCTACGCCCCACCTTCCGCCTGGGCCTGCAGCGTGCGCTCGACCGCCTGGTTGATCTCCGCGGCCCGCGCGCGCGTGGCCGCCACCGCCCGCTCGGCTCGCTCGCGCGTCTCGCGCGCAAAGTCGGAGGGGGCCAGCTGGCCCAGATTGATCAGCACGTTGTAGTAGGCTCCTTCGGCGCAGGCGCGTGCGGTCAACGCCGCGACTCCGGCATCGCTGAGCGAGCTCTGCAGCCCCTTCTCGGCTACGATGCCGGCCATCTCGGTTGCGCGCACGCTCCGCTCGAGCACTTCGAGCGGGACGCGTGTGGCGCCCTCGGTGGCCTCGCGGATCGCCGTCTCGCGCGCGGCCTTCTCTTCGTCGCTCTTCTTCTTCATGCGGAAGGCGGCCATCAGCGTGTTGAAGGCCTCCGTATCGCGATCGACATCGAGCAGGAAGGCATCCTTGAGCTGCTGGCCCTCCCTGGCCAGCGCCTGCAGTGCCTCCTGCTGCTCCTCATAGCCCTCCTTGCCGCGGGTCAGGGCAGCGACCATCGTCGCCAGGCTCGCGCTGAGCGAACCGCAGAGCGAGGCCACACTGCCCCCGCCCGGAGCGGGCGAATCGGTGGAGAGCTCGTCGGCGAAATCGGCGCAGGTCATCGCCACCAGCGAATCGCTGGTGTCGCTCACGGCGTACTCGATGATCTTCTCCTCGGGCTTGAACGGCGCGACGTCGTTGAGGCCCAGAGACTGGATGGCGATGTGCACGAGCTCCTTTTCGGGGACACCGGCCCAGAGGCCCTGCCGCTCCAGATAGTGGCGTCCGGCCAGCAGCATGGCCTCGAGCGGGACGAGACCGACGATCTCGCTGCCAGTCACGTGCAGGCCGTACTTGCGCGCGACCTCGCTGCAGGTATCGAACGCCTTGTGCAGTGGGGTGACGTGGTAGTTGGTCAGATTGATCGAGACCTGGGCCTTGCCGTATTCGTCGATGTACCAGCCGACGGCGCGGCAGTTCTGCAGGAGCCCGTCCTGGCGGAGCTTGTTGCCGTCCTCGTCCCGGACGACCTTGCCGTTCTCATCGCGCAGCAGACGACCGCGCTCGCGGATGTCGAGCGCGATCTGGTGGGCCAATTTGCGATGACGCGTGTTGACGTCGACGTTGTAGGCGATCAGGAACTCGCGCGCGCCGATCACGACCGCGCCGGTCTTGGGCAGGAACTCATTGGGCCCGAAGTCGGGCTGCCACTCCGGCTTGCCGAGCTTGTTCGGCCAGGCCTCGTACTCGCCGACACGGATCTCCGCCAGGCTCTGCCACTGCGGCTGGGAGGCGGCGTGCTCATAGAGGAAGACCGGGATGCCGAGTTCGTCCCCCACGCGCTGGCCGAGCTTCCGCGCCAGCTCGACGCAGTCGTCCATCGTGACGCCGGAGACCGGCACGAAGGGGCAGACATCGGTCGCGCCCTGGCGGGGATGCGCGCCGGAGTGCTTGGTCATGTCGATCCGCTCGGCGGCGCGCGCGATCAGGCGGAAGGCACCCTCGACCACGCTGTCGGGATCCCCGACGAAGGTGATCACGGTGCGGTTGGTATCGGCCCCGGGGTCGACATCGAGAACCGTAACGCCTTCGACGCTCCCCGCCGCCGCCACGATCTCATCGATCATGGCGCGATCGCGACCCTCGCTGATGTTGGGGACACACTCGACGAGTTTGCGCATCTGCCTCCTCCTGCGTCTCTTAGCACCTCTCTTGCGAAACCTCCCGGCGCTCGCGGAGCGAGCATGCTAGCACAGGTGCGGGCGGGCGCTCAATCCATGCGCCCGGCGGCCCCGATTGCTCAGCCGGAGACACCGTGCTACGCTGCGGCCGTCAGATCCAACGCGACTGCGAACACGCCACGTGACGGAGGTGCGAGATGCCCTACGAAGTCACGGCCGATGAGCGCGCAGCGATCGTGCGAGTACGCGTCTGGGGATCGGCATCGCGGCAGGAGCACCTGGCCGCGCGCAGAGAGGCCGCCTTGCTGTGTCAGGCACGCGGGTATCTCCGGATCCTCGTCGATCTACGCGAGCTGCAGACCGCCGGGGAAGTGAGCACATCGGGCTGCTTCCGCTTCGGTACATCCTTCCGCGAGGACGGCGTGCCGACAGCCTGCCGCATCGCGACGCTACTGCCGCACGACGCGCAGGCGCGCCGGGACACCGAGTTCGCCACGCAGGTGGGAACCAACCGCGGCGTGTTGACGCGGTGCTTCGAGGATGTGGCGGACGCCGAGGCCTGGCTCGCCGTGCCGATCCCGACCCGTGCGGGAGGTCCATAGCTTTCGCGGGAGGTAGAGATGGGGGACTCCATGGTGGCCGATACGCGTCGCTTCCGCGGAGCGGCGGAGCGGCTCCGCGCCCCGGAACGCATCGCCCTGCTCGAGCCCGAACGAGTGGTATCACTGAGCATCGACGCCGTGCGGGGCAGCACGGTGCTCGACGTCGGCACCGGCACCGGCCTCTTCGCCGAGGCGTTCGTGCGCTGGGGCTGGCAGGCGACCGGCGTCGACGTCAATCGGGAGTATCTATCGATGGCGCGCGAGCTGGTCCCGCACGTGCGCTTCGAAGAGGGTGCCGCCGAGCGCCTGCCCTTCGAGAACCGCTCGTTCGACCTGACGTTCCTCGGGCATCTTCTGCACGAAGCCGAGGATCCTCGCGCGGCACTGGCCGAGGCGCTGCGCGTTACGCGCCTGCGCGTGGCGGTGCTCGAATGGCCCTACCGCGAGGATGCCGCCGGACCGCCGCTGGATCACCGGTTGCGTCCGGAGACGATCAACGCGATCGCCGAGCAGGCCGGCTTCTGTGCGATCGAACGGGTCACGCTGACGCACACGGAGCTCTATCGGCTGACCTGCTAGGCGGCTTCGCGTGGTTCCGCGCAGATCTCGGCTGCGCTGCCGCATGCGGGGCGGCGTACGGGGGCGAAGAGCCGCCATGCGTATCGAACTGTCGCGATCCGTCGTGCGTTCCCTGACGCCGGCCGACGCACCCACTCTCGCCCGCCATGCCAACAACCGCAACGTGTGGCGCAACCTGCGCGACCTCTTCCCGTACCCCTACACCGAGGCGGATGCGGTGGCGTTCATCGACAAGGCCCGCGCGCAGAGCCCCGAACGTCTCTATGCGATCGAGG
>WJJG01000402.1 GCA_014729815.1 Candidatus Eiseniibacteriota bacterium | reverse complement strand
GCTGCCTCCGTCAAGGCTCGCCTTCTGGCTCAAGCGAAGGCCAGCGGGGAGGAGTTCGAGCGAACCCTGGTGCGCTATGCAGCCGAGCGGCTGCTCTACCGATTGGGAGTGTCGGGAGCGCGCGATCGTTGCCTGCTGAAGGGGGCGGGTCTCCTGGCCGTCTGGCTGCGGGATCCGTACCGCACAACCCGTGACATCGATCTCCTCGCCTTCGGCCCATCCGGAGAGCAGGCGGCCCGTGGGCTCATCGAGGAGATTCTCTCGGTAACCTGCCCTGAGGATGGGCTGCGCTTCGATGTCCCTCGGGTGGCGATCGAACCGATCCGCGCCCATGCTGAGTACGTTGGACAACGGGTCCGGCTCATGGCCTACCTCGAGAGAACCGAGGTGCTCCTCCAGGTCGACATCGGCATCGGGGACTCGGTGGGGCCGCCTACCGAGGAGATCGAGTTCCCGGTCATGCTCCCGGACCTGCCGGTGCCCCGGCTGCGCGCATACCCCCGCGAAGCGAGCGTCGCCGAGAAGTTCGAGGCCATGGTCACGCTTGGCGCACGCAACAGCCGCATGAAGGACTTCCACGACATCTGGGCCCTGTCGGGGGCGTTTGCGTTCGAGGGATCACGACTGAGGCTGGCCGTAGCGAAGTGCTTTGGGCGGCGCGACGTTCCATCGGACGCCGAAACTCCCCTTGCCTTGACTGCGGACTTCTATGCAAGGTCGGAGGCCCAGAAGGGCTGGCGAGCGTACGTCGCCGCAGGGAGCGTGCTGATCTCACCACCTGAGGACTTCGCTGAGATCGGGAAGCGAATCATCGCCTTCTTGAGACCTGTGCAGGAGGCGATGTGGGCTGGGGATCCGTTCACCCGGCACTGGCCGCCGGGCGGGCCGTGGCAGCCGCTGGCACCGGGCGAGGCAGGAGACCAACGCGATGGCTGACGCCACGGACAGGATCCCCGATGCGCCGGCCCGCCGCTTCCGCCCCTACCCGGAGTACAAGGACTCGGGCGTGGAGTGGTTGGGGGAGATTCCGGAGCATTGGGAGGTGAAGCGACTGAAGTGCGTGGCCTCAGTCAATGATGAGGTTCTTGCTGAGTCAACGGATCCCTCCTTCGAGCTCTCCTATGTCGACATCAGCAGTGTCGACTCCGATGCCGGCATCACGAACACAGAGGAGCTCGTCTTCGAGAAGGCTCCGTCCCGCGCCAGACGACTCGTCCGCGATGGAGATGTGGTCGTCTCCACCGTGCGCACGTACCTTCGGGCAATCGCCGCCATTGAGGACCCCAAGCCCAACCTCATAGTGTCGACAGGATTCGCGGTCATTCGACCGCGACAGCTCGACAGCTCCTTCGCTGCCTATGCACTCCGGGCGCCCTACTTCGTCGAGCGGGTCGTTGCCAACTCCGTTGGAGTCAGCTACCCGGCGATCAATGCGAGCGAGCTGGTCTGCTTCCCGATTGTGTTCCCATCGACTGATGAGCAGCACGCCATCGCCGCCTTCCTCAACCGCGAGACCGCCAGGATCGACAGCCTCGTGGCGAAGAAGGAGCGGCTGATCGAGCTGCTCCAGGAGAAGCGCACGGCGCTGATCACCCGAGCCGTCACTCGGGGGCTCGATCCGGGCGTGCCGATGAAGGATTCGGGCGTGGAGTGGCTGGGGGAGATTCCGGAGCATTGGGAAGTTGCCCCGATCTATGCGCGATACGAGGTCGCCCTGGGGAAGATGCTCGATGCCAAGAGAGTCAGCGGAGCACATCCCGGTCGCTATGTCAGGAACGTCGATGTCCAGTGGGACAGAGTGAACACTCGGAACCTCCCGCAGATGGACTTCGCCCCAAGCGAGCGACAGCGGTACTCGCTTCGGCACGGTGACTTGCTTGTCTGTGAGGGGGGCGAGGTCGGACGCACTGCCGTCTGGCGCGGCGAGGCAGAGGAATGCTTCTATCAGAAAGCCATTCACCGTGTCCGACCGCGCTCAGGTGCGGACATGCCCCGCTTCTTATTCTACGTGATGTACGCAACTGCGAAGCGTGGAGTCTTCGCCGCAGGGGGCAATCCCAATACGATCGACCATCTCACTGCGGTTCAGCTCAGACACTACCGGTTCGCGTTTCCGCCGGGCGACGAACAGAAGGAGGTCGCAGCCTTCCTCGACCGCGAGACCGCCAGGCTTGACTCCCTCATCACCAAGATCCGCTCCGCCATTGCGCTTCTCAAGGAGTACCGCACCGCCCTGATCTCGGCGGCTGTTACTGGGAAGATCGACGTGCGACAGGAGCTCGCGTAGGTCCCCTGTGACGTGGCGCGCGAGGGCTGGCAGCCCGAGAAGGCGGAGCTGCATGTGCCTGCGTGAGCCGCAGACGGTCGCTGTGTGCCGGTCACATGCGGGGCGGGGCGGGGCGATCCGGAGGTGGACGTGCCCAGTGGCTGTTCTGCCCTTGCGTCGGCACGTGCCTCACCTGAATACTCCTCCTGTGGGGAAACGCCCGCCGCGGCGATGTCCCCGTCGCAGAGATGATCGTGTGGAGGCCCAACATGACCACGCACAGGATCCACATCGAAGGCCCGCAAGTCCGGGGAACCACTGTGGATGCATCCCTCCTTCGGGAAGTGCTGGCCCTGGTGATCGACGGGAGCCAACGCGCAGTGCGTCTCCGGACGCAGGGGCGAAGCATC
>WJJG01000401.1 GCA_014729815.1 Candidatus Eiseniibacteriota bacterium | reverse complement strand
TGACGGGACCACCGGCCTGCACGAGGAAGTAGCCGTAGTCCGCGTACTCCTCCGGCTGCAGCCGGAGCGCGGGAGGAAGGTCCGGCTCCCCGAGAGCGGTGTCGAAGCCGTAGGCCTCGAGTTGGATCAGTCCGGCTCGCGCCGGAAGAACGGCCAGGGAAGCCATGGCAAGGACCAGGAGGACCTGGAGGGGAAGACCTCGCAACATCGTCTGCCTCCTTTCGGGCGAGATTCGCTGTGTACCCGGCCGGCGCGCGCCACCGACCGGGCATCTAGCTTCAACAGTGTAAGTTATGCTCTTGTGAAAGTCAAGCCGATGCACTCCGCCCGCGCAGCAGAAAGAGCGCGCCGGCCCCCAGCGTCACGACCCCCAGCAGTGCGCCGCTCGGTTGGGTCACCGGACTGGCGCAGGCCGACTGCAGCGGAGGCAGCGCCGCGACGACTAGGATCGCGAAAAGGTAGGCCAGCGGATTCTCGCGCAGCACGTACCGCGCCAGGAGCAGCGCGGCCCCCAGCGGGATCGCGGTGGACAGGAGGGCGGCGGCGAGCTCGCCCGCCGTGCGCGCCCCCTCCGGCAAGAACGCGACCATCGCCAATCCGAGCAGCAGCACGCCCGGCGTCCGCCGACCGGCGGATCCACCCAGGAGGAAGAGGGCCCCGGCGGTCAGGATCGCCGCGCTGCCCGCTCGCGTGAGCACCGTCCCCAGCAGCGGCCAGAAGGCCCACCGGCTGGCGATGCCCGGCGGGGGCGAGAGGTCGGGCAGCGCGTAGGCCCCAGGCAGGAGGCCAGGGAGCAGTAGCGTCGCGCGGTCGAGCAGCACCAACGCGCCGACCACCACCAGTGCTCCGAGCAGCGCATCACGGCCGAAGCGCCGCCGGTTGCGATGCCCCACGGCCGGCCAGAATCGCGGATAGAGGGCCGAGACGAGTGCCACGCCGATGCCGATCAGCAATCCTTCGAGCAGGACGCCGAAGACTTCGGGGGCCAGCCGCCCCACCAGGAAGAGCGACCAGGGGCGGCTGGTGTCGTAGGTGCGCAGCAGCGCCTCCCATCCCACCCCCAGCGCGACCAGCTCCGCGGCGGCCGCGCAGAGCCCCACCTGCAGGCCGCGGCGCCAGCGGATCGGCCCCAGGCGCGGCAGGCGCAGCAGCCGCCGGGCGGTCCAGTAGAGCCCGCCGGCCAGCAGCAGACCGAGCGCCGCCACGCGCAGCGCATCGCCCACCCCACGGTTCTCCCGCGCCGTACGCCAGGCTTGGGGCAGCTTGAAGCTGCGCCGCCAGCCGCTCACCCGATCTCCGGAGATGCGCACCTCCGCGCGCACCGCCCCCTCGCCGAGGCGGAGGCGCGGATCGGTTGCCTCCCAGATGAACTCGTGATCGCGGCGCGCCGGCCGTGGTTCGCTGCGCGCCACCATCAGCCGCCAGCGGTCGGCATCCACGCCGCGCGTGCGCGCGTAGGCTTCGGCCATGCGCCGGGCGGCGTCGCGGGACAGCGCCGCGCCGGGCGCGGCTTCCGCCCGGCGGGGTTCGAAGCCCAGCAGGCGCCCGTCGACCGCGCTCAGCACCACGCGCCACTCCTCCGTGCGCAGCGGGGCGAAGGCGCGTACGCTCCAGGCGCGCCCGCCCACCTGCTCCTCCAGCAGGCGCGTGACGACCGGCGCAGGCGCGTGCTCCAGGCCGTAGCGGTAGGTCTCGGGCGAGAGGCGTCTCTCGAGCCAGACCGCGATCTGGAGGCTCTCGACCGGGGCGCCGGACTCGCGCAGCGCCTGGCGTCCGAGGGCGCGGGCATCCGCCGCGCCCACGCGCACCGGCGGCGTCTCCGCGATCCCGCGCAGCGGCAGACCGTGGAGGACCACGAGTCCCACGCCCAGGACCAGGAAGAGCAGTCCCCAGCGGCGCGGCGACAGCGGCGCGTAGTCCAGAACGAGTGGCGGCGGCGACGGCGGCGGCGCCGGCGGCGCGGGCGACGGCAGATCGCGGTTGCGAAGCCCCTCCGGCGTGCGGAAGCCCCCCGCCCGCAGGTAGGCGATCGTCGCGTAGAGCAGCGGCAGGAGCAGCAGTCCCGCGGCCAGGGCGCCGCTGACCAGGTAGTAGATGTTGCCCGAGCGCAGCAATAGGAAAGCGGCGTAGAAGGCGTCCACGGTGAAGTGCCACACCAGCACGGCGAGGACATTGAGCCGCAGCAGGACCACCCCGACGAGCACGCCCGCTAGGCCGACCTCGACGCCGCGGATGTAGAAGGGCTGGTTCGGGTATCCGGCATGGGCGAATCCCCAGAGGGCGGCCGCCAGCAACACCGCCAGCCAGTGCGAGCGCAGATGACGCGTGAGCCACGGAATCGCGAACATGCGCGCCGAGAACTCCTCGGTGACGGCCGGGAAGAAGCCGACCAGCAGCACCACGGCCCACGGCAGGGAGGGCTCCAGCAGCTCGTCGTAGGGCACATCGGCGGGCGCCCACGCGCCCAGCGCGCCGGCCGCCAGATAGAAGACCGCCTGATAGGCGAAGAAGAGCGCGGTGAGTGCGTATCCGACGAGCAATGCGTAGAAGAACCGCCGCGTGCGCACGCCGCGTCGCGAAAAGAAGCCGCCCAGGGCGATCTTCTCCGGATAGGCCTCCCGATAGACGACCTCGCTGCCCGCCGTCAGGACGAAGAGGAAGAGCCCGACGCCCAGCATGCGCACAACCAGGCTCAGCCCCCGCTGGGCAAGGTAGGAGGGCAGGCTCTGGTGCGTGTCGTATCCGAAGAGCGCCGACTCGAACCCGTTCAGCTCGCCCAGGAGCAGCAGGATCGCCCCGGCGGCGGCGAAGCCGAACGCCGGACGCCATTGCAGGCCGCCGCGCGGCATGCGGCGCACGAAGGTCACGGCGATGGCCAGCAGCAGCAGCCCGTAGAGGAGTCCGGCGACAACGCCGGTCGTCTCGTTGCGGCTGCGCAAGGCGGCGTAGTCGCGGCGCCACGATTCGGGAACCTCGAGGGTGGTGCGCAACCGGCCCACGCGATCCCCGTGCACGGTCACCTGGACGCGCAGCGGCGCCCCCGCCCAGCGGCGGTCGCGGCGCTCCCATGTAAAGGTGCGGTCGGTGCGCGCGGGTCGCTGCCGGGTGTCGCTGGAGACGAGCCGGAACCGATCGAGCGGCACTGCGGCGCGCCGCTGCAGGAACTCGGCCGCCAGCGCGCGCGCAGCCGCGAGATCCAGCTGCCCGGCCGGTGCATCCTCGGCGATGCGATGCGTGAAGGAGGCCAGCGCGCCGCTGGTCGCGAACTCGACGCGGAACGACTCGCGCTGCAGCGGGCGAAACCAGCGGTGGGCCCAGCGCCAGAGGCGCAGCTCCCCGGCGAATGCCGAGTCGGCCGCCGTCAGACCGATCCCGCGCTCGAGGAAGACCTTGGTGGTCGGATCGTACGCGAAACGCGCAGCGTGCAGGTAGTCGCCCACGTCGTATCCCAACTCGGCCAACAACTCGCGGGCCCGCGTCTCACTCGCCGCGCGGTCGAGCGCGAAGTCGATCGAGGCCTCGGGAAAGGCGCGCGGAAAGAGACGCGCGCCGAGCAGCACCCCGCCCAGGATCAGGGCCAGCAGCGCGACGATCCGCACGGCGTCGCGGCGCGTGAGGCGCTCCGGCATCCGGCCTCCCTGCAGGACTAGGTGAAGAGCCGCGCCTCGACGATCTCACAAAGGATGTGGCCGGCCAGGATGTGGGCCTCCTGGATGCGCGGGGACGCTTCCGAGTCGATGCGCAGCGTCAGGTCGCAGAGCTCCACCAGAGCGCCGCCCCCGCGTCCGGTCCAGCCGAAGGTGATCATCCCGATCCGCTTGGCCAGACGCACCGCTTCCAGGACGTTCGGCGAGTCACCGCTGGTCGAGATCGCCACGGCCACATCCCCCCGGGCCCCGATCCCCGGAAGCTGGCGGGCGAAGACATGCTCGAAGCCGTAGTCGTTGCCGATCGCCGTGAGGGTGCTGGAGTTGGTCGAGAGCGACAGCGCCGGCAGCGCGGGGCGGTCGAGGAAGAAACGTCCCGATAGCTCCGCGGCCAGATGCTGCGCGTCGGCCGCCGAGCCGCCGTTGCCGAAGAAGATCACCTTGCCGCCCCCGCGGATGCAATCGACGATCACGCCGGCCATCTTCTCGAGCTGCGCGGCGTCCTCGAGCAGGCGCTCCTTGACGCGGATGTCCTCATGAATGCGACTGGTGATCAACTCGCGCATCGGCATCCTCCCCACCGGCCTGGGTCACCCGCCGTGCGGCCAGCGCTTCGATGGCCGCCACCAGCGGCTCCCACGAATAGAGACGCTTCGCTTCGGCGACACCCCGGCGCAGCGTCTCCTCGAGACCCTCGCGATAGTAGCGCACCACCGCGCGCGCCAGGGCCGCCGGATCCTCGGGGGGCACCAGCAGGCCGGTGCGTCCCGCATGGACGATCTCCCCCAGGCCGCCCACATCGGTGCAGATCACCGGTGTGTCGAGATGATAGGCGACCTGGATGATACCGCTTTGGGTGGCGCTACGGTACGGCAGGACGATCACGTCGGCCGCCGAGAAGTAG
>WJJG01000005.1 GCA_014729815.1 Candidatus Eiseniibacteriota bacterium | reverse complement strand
GCCGCGGCCAGCCCCGTCTCGCCCACAGTCGCCGCGCGCGACTCGGCCGCCCCCTCGCCAGAGGCCTCTGCCGGCGGCCGAGCTTCACCTGTCTCCGCCGCCCCATACTGCGTTTGCACGCCGGAACGGTCGGAGGATCCACCGATCAGTGGCAGATCCCAACCCTGTTGTCGTCCGACGACCACCAGGACGACCAACAGTGCCAGGATCGCCAGGATCGGCAGCAGCGTGCGCATCCCGCGTCCTCCGCGGCCCCCGCCGACTCCGAAGAGGCCGCGACGCCGTGGACCATAGGTATCGCTCCAGGACTTCGAGACCGGAATGCGCGCATCCGAACGCCCCGGTGGCTTCGCTGCGGCATCCTCCTCCTCCTGCGTTGCGCCCTCGGGCTTGGTCTCGTCGTCCGGTGCGGCATCTTCGGCGCGGCCGATCAGACCCGGCTCCTCGGGCTCGCGCTCGGATCCGGATCGGCCGGTCTGGACCCCCTCGCGCACATCTCCATCCCAGCGGCCGGCCGCTGTCCCTGGCGGGCCGAAGGCCACGAAGCCGACCACCTGATAGCCGGCCTGGGCAACGGCCCGCGCCTGCGTCACGATGCGCTCCCGCGTCTGGTCGCGGAAGGGCACGACGAGCAGCACGCGCTCGATGCTCTGGCGCGGCGGCCAGCGCTCTTCGTCCTCGGTCCCCCCGGAAACGATCAGGCTCTCGGGCGCGATCGGCTCGCCCACCGCCTCGGATGCCTCGAAGGCGCGGAAGACCCCTTGGATGCCGCTGGGCATCGCCGCACACCCCCGCGGAAACAGCGCCTCGAGCGGCCCGGCCATCGCCGGGGAGATCACCGGGCGCAGGACGCCCTCCCGCGCCGCGTCGGCCGGCGCATCCTGCAGTCGGATCAGCAGGGCCGAGCCGCCGCTCTTGCCCGCGGCCTGCTCGGCGATCCCCACCGCTACCGGCGTCTCCTCTCCGGCGTCGCCCAACCCGGCAACCCAGATCCGCGACGGGTGCTGTTCGAGCAGGCGATAGAGCCGCTCGGCGAAGTGCGGCTCGGGGGAGAGGCTGGCCAGAACCTCCTGCAATTGGTAGTAGCGCGGCTCGGCGTCGAGCCGGCCCAGCATCGGAACTCCCAGCGATTCCTCGATCTCCGCCAGTGTGGAGAAGTACTGCTGTGCGAGCGCGCGTCCGTCCATGGCTCAATCCCCCTGCGCTTGTGCACCCCGATCGGCCGCCGAGAGGTGGGCAATCAGCAGACCTCCCAGCAGGGTCCAATCCTCCTCCGTCATGCTGCGCAAGTCCAGGAGCAACCGCTCGCGCTCGATGCGACCCACCAGCGCCGGCTCACCCAGCCGCAGTCGACGCGCCAGGGCATCGGGCGAATGCCGCGGATGGCGTATCTCCAAGCCCACCGAGGCGAGGGTCTCGCCCGGCAGGGAGCCGCCCCCCGCCGCGGCGCGCGTATCGACGATGTCGATCCGCCAGTCCGCATCCAACCCGTCGCGCAGCTCGCCGGCAATCCCCTCGGCCACTCCGCGCAGCTCGGCGACCGAGCGCCGCATCATCCGGTAGAGCGGGATCTCCTGCAGGCCGCCATCCCCACGCAGGTAGTCGAGCAACGTGGCTTCGAGCGCCGCGAGATGCAGCTTGTCGAGTCGCAGCACGCGCGCCAGCGGATCCCGGCGCACGGCGTCGATCAGCGCGGCGCGGCCCAACAGGATCCCCGCCTGCGGCCCCCCGAGGAGCTTGTCCCCGCTGAAGGAGACCAGATCGGCGCCGGCGCGCAACGACGCCTGCACGCGCGGCTCCTCGCGCAGATAGGCGCGCGGGTGCTGCGCCAGGGCACCGCTGCCGATGTCCTCGAGCAGCGGCACCTCCCGCTCGCGCGCCAGGCGCGCCAGCTCTCCGAGCGAGACGCTTTCGGTGAAGCCTTCGATCACGAAGTTCGAAGGGTGCACCTTCAGGATCAGACCGGTCCGCGGTCCGATCGCATCCGCGTAGTCGCCGATGCGGGTGCGGTTGGTCGTGCCGACCTCCCGCAACTGCGCCCCACTTGCGCGCATGATGTCCGGCAGTCGGAAGCTGCCACCGATCTCCACCAACTCTCCGCGCGCCACGACCACTTCGCGCCCGTCGGCCAGCACGCGCAGGACCAGATAGACGGCGGCGGCGTTGTTGTTGACCGCCAGCGCGTCCTCCGCCCCGCAGACCCTCTGCAGGAGCGCACGCACGCGCGCCAGACGCGAAGCTCGCTGTCCGGACGCGAGATCCATCTCCAGATTGCTGTAGCCGGACAGCACCTGAGCGACCGCCTGCTGGCTGCTGGGCGAGAGCGGGGCCCGTCCGAGATTGGTGTGGATCAGGATCCCGGTGCCATTGATGACCCGCCGCAATGGCGGCTGCAGCCAAGCCTCCGCACGCGCGGCGATCCGCTCGGCGATCGCCCCGGGCGCCAGCGCCTCGGCGGCAAGCGTGCCGGCGTGCGCCTGCTCGCGCAGCTCGGCCAGGAGGGCGCGGATCAGACCCACCAGGGCCTCGTGGGTCAGGCGCTCGCGCAGCGAAGCCACCGGCGGTTCGTCCAGCAGCCGATCGACTTTCGGAATCCGCTGCAGAAGCGACCTGGGATCCGACATGGCCCACCTCCCGACTGTGCGGCCTCGCGCGCTAGAAGGTCGGCTGCCCTCCCGGCACAGCGTCGTAGAGCTCGAAGATCATCGTATAGGTGCCGCGGCCCTGCGTGGCGCTGCGCAGATCTGTCGCGTAGCCGAACATCTGCGATAGCGGCGCCCGGGCGCGCAAGATCTGCAGATCGTCGCGCACATCCGTACCCAACACGCGCCCGTGTCGCGCGGCCAGTTGCTGATGCACCGCGCCCACGAACTCCTCGGGGCAGGTGATCTCCAGTCGCATGATCGGCTCGAGCAGCAGCGGCTCGGCGTTGCGACACGCCTCGCGCAGGGCCGTAACCGCTGCATTGCGGAAGGCCAGCTCGCTGGCATGCAGCTCGTGTGAGGACCCTCCGACAAGGCGCACCTCGATGTCGGTGATCGGATAGCCGTACCGGATCCCCGCCTCCGCGGCATCGCGCACCGATGCTTCGATGGCCGTCAGAAACGCCTCCGGGATGCGGCCGGCGGGGAGCTCGTTGCGGAAGCGATTGCCGCTGCCGCGCGGTAGCGGGGCCACCTCGATGACCACATGGCCGTACTGCTCCCGTCCGCCGGTCATGCGCTCGTACTTCGACTCGGCCCGGGCGCTGCTCGAGATCGTCTCGCGATAGGTCACCTGAGGCTTGCCCAGGCGCACCTTGAGATTGAATTCGCGCACCAGGCGGTCGGCCAAGACCTGCAGGTGCAGCTCCCCCATCCCCTTGAGAATCGTCTGGCCGGTATTCTCGTCGGTGGAGACCAGAAAGGTCGGGTCGTCCGCCGAGAGGTGTCCGAGCGCCTGTTGGATCTTCTCGTCCTCGCCACCGCTGCGCGCCTCCAGCGCAGCCATGACCACCGGCTCGGGAAAGGCCATCGGCTCGAGGGAGAGCGGGTGGTCCAGATCGGTCAAGGTATCGCCCGTGCGACAGAGCTTCAGACCGGTGGCGATGCAGATGTCGCCCGCCAACACCTCCTTGAGGCGGGTCTTCTTGTCGGCGCGCGCGCGGTAGAGGCGGGCGACGCGCTCCTTCTCCCCAAGGCGCGCGTTGAGGACGATCTCGCCCTCCCGCAAGGTGCCCGAGTAGAGTCTCAGGAAGTTGACCCGCCCACGCTCGCGCTCCGCACTGCTGGTGTAGGTCTTGAAGACCAGCGCGCAGGGCGGCGCCTGGGGGTCCGCCGAGCGCTCCTCGACCTCCCGGGTTTCCGGATGCACACCGCGCGCGGGGAGAACTTCGTGCGGCGCCGGCAGGTAGTCGACGATCGCATTCATCAACGGTTGCACGCCGACGTTGCGCAACGCGGCACCGGCGAAGACCGGTACGAAGAGCTGCTCGAGGGTTCCCCGGCGCAGCCCGTGGCGCAGCGCCTCGTTCGGCAGATCGCCCTCGGCGATGAACTGCTCCAGCAGCGCCTCGTCCTCGGCGGCGATCGTCTCGACCAGCTGCTGGCGCCGCACGGCAGCCTCCTCGGCCACGGACTCCGGAATCGGCCCGCGCTCGTACTCCGCTCCCAGGCTGTCCGACTTCCAGCGGATGGCCTCCATCGCCAGCAGGTCGACGATGCCGTCGAGACGGCTCTCGGCCCCGATCGGAAACGTCACCGGCAGCGGATTGCCCCCCAGGAGGGTGCGGATCTGCTCCAGCACGCGGTCGAAGTTCGCCCCGATGCGGTCCATCTTGTTCACGAAGATCATCCGCGGCGCGCGATAGCGTTCGGCTTGACGCCAGACGATCTCCGACTGCGGCTCGACGCCGCCCCGGCCGCAGAGCACCATCACGACACCGTCGAGCACGCGCAGGCAGCGCTCGACCTCGGCCGTGAAGTCGATATGCCCCGGTGTGTCGATGATGTTGATCTGGTGATCGCGCCACTCGACCGTGATCGCCGCCGAGGTAATCGTGATGCCGCGCTCGCGCTCCTGCTCCATCCAGTCGGTCGTCGTGCTGCCCTCGTCGACCTCTCCGAGCCGGTGAGTGGCACCGGTGTAGAAGAGGATCCGCTCGGTCGTGGTCGTCTTCCCGGCATCGATGTGGGCGATGACGCCGATGTTGCGGATCTGCCCGAGGCGCTCTTTGCGTGCCATACGACCCCCGTAGGTGCAATACGAGTCTGCCATTATGGCGTCCGGGGCGTGGTTGTCAAGGCAAGCCGCGCGTGCGGGGCGGGGATACGGGACCGTCCTAGTCGCTGGCGCCCGCATCCCACGGCTGCGGGCCGACCGGCAACGGCGGGGGCGGCGGGAGTGGGAGCAGAATCCGCTCGCGGGCCCCGTCGCGCAACAGGAGGGCCGGGGCGGCGATCGTCGGCGGCGGCTCGATCCTGCGCCCGCCGCCTTCCCGCAGGGAGCGGGCGGATGCATCCTCCAGCCGCTCACGCAACGCCTCGGCGCAGTAGCCCCCCGCCTCGACGGCGCGCGCGATGCAGCTCAGCGCCACCCAGCCGCGATGCGCGAATGCATCCGCGGGCTCGCCATACAGTTCCTGATACCGAGTGGCGAAATCGACCTGCGGATCCGCATCCGGCGCTGCGCGATAGGCATCGGTCGGATGGAGCGTCGTCAGGGAAAACTCGGCGGCGATGCGGGTGAGCAGATCTCCCTCCATACCGGCCGCGCCGAGATAGGGCCCCAGGAATCCCGATTGGGCGCATTGGGAGAGCAACCCAACCAGCTCGCGCATGTCGCCCGGGCAGCAGAGCGCATCGAAGCGCTCGTGCAGCTGTCCCCCCAGTTCACCGATCAGATCGGTGAAGTCGGTTCGCCCGGGTCGATAGGCGCGGTCGAGAACCACGGCCAGTCCCCGTGCCTGCGCCGCCCGCCGGAAATCGTTCCGCCAGCGCCGTCCCTGCGGCTCCTCGGGCCACAGGAGCGCCACGCGCCGCACGCCCAGGCTTTCAGCGGCGCAGGTGACCAGCGCGCGGAGCTGCTCCTGGGCACCCGGTAGGCAGTCGTAGACGCCCGCACCGAGATGGGAGATCGTCGAATCGGTCGCCGCCGGCGAGATCAGCACCGCGTTGCGATCATGCAGATAGGAAGCGATCATCAACGTATTGAGACTGAAGATCTCGCCGACGAAGATGCGCACGCCGGCGTCGTGGAGCCGCGCGACGGCCTCGAGCGCCTGGCGCGGATCTCCCTGGGTGTCGGCGATCTCGATGCCCAGCGGGAAACGTGCGCGCGCGTTCTTCAGGCGCCGCGCGATGTCGATGCCGTGCGTGAGGCTGATGCCGTAGCGCGCGTACGCGCCGTTGAGCGGCGCCAGGACGCCGACGGTGAAGAAGTCGTGTGCCGTTGCGGTGGCGGGTGGCGCATCCGCTCCGCCGCCGCAGTGCCGCGGCACCGCCGCATCGGCGCGGCGGGCCTCCCGCAGATGTCCGCGGCGTCGTTCCTCGCGCGCGTAGGCCTGCGCGGCCTCGCAGAGCTGCGCATGGCGCGGATACTTCCAGAGCAGGTAGGCGATCTCGGCCTGGCCCAAGCGCTGCTCCAGCAAACTGGCCAGCGCCGCGCGGGCCGGTCGGGCCAGACGGGGCGGCGCTTCGCGCTCCAGCGTGAGCCACCAGTCGGCGGCTTCCAGGAAGAGCCCCTGCCCTTGGAAGGCGCGCGCGACGATCCACATCCAGCCGGCATCCTGCGCGCCCCGCCCGCCGCGCGCCATCAGCGGGCCCAGGGTCCGCAACGCCGCGGCGAACTGTCCCAGCTCGACCTGCGCCTCGGCCGTGATCAGGCGCGCCTCACGCCCGCTGGCGTCCTCGCGCTGCAACCAGGGCCGGGCGCGAGCCATCGCCGAGGCATGGCGCCCTTGCTGCAGCGCGCTGCGCGCATCCTCGAGATCGTTGGGCACAGCCATCGACGGACTGGCCGACAGAACGACGAGCACCAGCCACAGAGCGATGCGCAGCGCGCGCCGCTGTGGTTGAAACGCCGTCCATCGATCCGGATCCGTGCGCTCGGCAGGCATCAGAATCGGAACTTCCCGAAGTCCTTGGGATCGAGGTTCTCGATGAACTCGCGCAACTCCTCGGCGCGCTGTTCCTCGGAGTCGTCCGAGGAGACGCCCGCGCCGGTCAGGAGGCTGTCGATCTCACTGGAGAAGAGCCGCATGTCGGCATAGATGCGCGCCTTGGTCTTCAGGGCGAGGGCGATCGAGTCGCTCGGTCGCGCATCGATCATCAGCGTCTCCTCCCCCTGGGAGACGAAGATCCGGGCGAAGAAGGTGTTCTCGCGCAGATCGGTGATCTCCACGCGCTGGATGCGGCCTCCGAGCCCCTTGAGGAAGCTGACCAGCAGATCGTGCGTCAGGGGGCGTTGGAATCTGCGCCCCGCCAATTCCATGGCGATCACGCTGGCCTCGGGATGGCCGATCCAGATCGGGATCTTGCGATCCCCGGATGCATCCTTGAGGATCACCACCGGATGCTGGCTCTTCTGGTCCACCGCCAGCGTCCAGACGACCACCTCGACTAGCACGCCTTCCCCCCGTCGCTCAGCGAACTGTGAATCGGTCGGCGCTACGGCTCGTCGCGGAGTTCATCGAGCATCAGCTGCGCCGAGGAAGCCATCTCGTGCGTAGGGTAGTCCTGCAGGAACTGCTCGAACGCCGCGATGGCGCCGGCCGGATCGTTCAAGCGTTCGGCACGCTCGAACCCTATCATGAACAACGCCTCCGGACAACGGTCGCTCTCCGGGAACCGCTCGAGCAAATGCTCGTAGATGCGGACCTTGGCCGCCGCGTCCTGCTGGCTCTGGGCGGCGGTGAACAGCTGCTCGGCATCGCACTGCAACAGGTAGAAGCGCTCCATGTTCTCGTCGAGGTATCGAACATCGTAGGCCTGCTTCAGGGAATCGATCAGGGCCTCGAAGCGCCGCGATTCCTGCTGCGCGACCTGCTTGCGTCGCAGCTCGGCGCGCACCTCATCGAAGCTGCGCATCATCTCCGCGCGCTGATGATCGACCTTGACCACGTGCCACCCCTTCTCGGTGCGAATCGGCCCCCCGTACTCCCCCTCTTCGATCGCCAGGACGGCGGCGGTCAACTCCGGCAGACGGCCCAGATGACCGGCGAGCCCGTTGGCCTGCGCGGGGGGCATCTTGCCGCCCTTGTCGGCGGTGACTTCGTCGCGGGAGGCTTCGGCCGCCAGGGCCTCGAAGTCGGCCCCGGACTCCAGCTGCGCCAGGACCATGCGGGCCTCGGTCTGCGAGTCGCAGAGGATGTGTCGATACCAGGCCTGCGCGGGGACCACCCAGCGGGCGGAGTCGGCGGCATACATCGCCCGAAGCTCCTCATCGCTGGGCGCGACCTTCTTGTCGACCTCCTCCTCTCCGATCACTCGTCCGATCAGATGGAGTCGGGAGAGGGCCAGTAGGCGCCGGTAGTCGGCATTCTGCTCGTAGTCGCGCTCCTCGGCCAACTTCTCGTAGCAGTGCTCGACCACCGACTGCTTCAGGATCTCGCGCGCCTGCAATCCCAGAGAAGGCCCCTCGTTGGGCATGCGCGGATATTGGAGTCGGATCTTGTGGTAGAGCTCACCGGCGGTGATCGGTTCGCTGCCGACTTCGGCCACGATCAACTCCGACCCGGCGATCTCGGGGGCCGACCAATCCGGCTCGGGCAGCTCTCGTGCGCAGCCGACCCAGAATCCCAGCGCGAGTATCGACACTCCGATCCCGCAGAAGGCTCGCATCCATCCCTGCATTCCTCGCACCCCCTCGCCACTCGTCTCCGCCCGCGCCCCGCCATGCGATGTCGTCGCCAGTCGCGATCGGTCGAGGGAGAAGCACGCGGACTCCCGCCGCGGCGCTCGCCCCTCAGGCCACGTGCTACGGCGGACGGCGGCAGGCCAGGCGAAGGCGGACCTGTGGACTACTGCTTGGCGACCCAGACCTTGATGGTGGCCCCGATCTCCTGGTAGAGCTTGACGTCTACTCGATAGACACCCAGCACCTTGATCGGTTCCTCGAGCTGAATCCGCCGGCGATCGATATCGAATCCCTGCTCCCCGAGGGCATCGGCGATGTCCTGCGCCGTGACGCTGCCGAAAAGCTTCTCGTCCTCTCCGACCTGGGCGGTCAGGGTCACACTGACCTTGGAGAGCTTGTGGGCCAACTCCTCCGCCGCATTCCGCTCCTTGTCGGCACGCGACTGCCGGATGCGTTCGCGCTCGGCGAACATGCGGGCCCCCGCACTGGTCGCGGGCAGCGCCAGGGTGCGCGGGAGAAGGTAGTTGCGAGCGTATCCCTTGGCGACGCTCACGCGCTCGCCGCGGTTGCCGAGTCCCTCGACATCTTCGAGTAGGATGATCTCCATCTGTGTTGCCTCCAGCGCATGCGCCCTGCCGCATCACGCCGACATCCCGCCTGGGGCGAACCCGCCGTCCTCCTAGCGGAAGCTGTCGCTGACGTAGGGGACCAGCGCCAGGATCCGCGCCCGACGAATGGCCCGTGTGATCTGCGCCTGATGACGCGCGCAGTTGCCCGATATGCGACGCGGGACGATTTTGCCGCGATCGGTCAGAGCGCGCATGAGGCGACGCTCGTTCTTGTAGTCGACGAACTCGACTCGGTCGACGCAGAGCTTGCACACCTTGCGGCGTGGGGCCCGGGGCTGCTTCTTCTTCGCCATCTCGTTTCGCTCTCCTGCGATCCACCCCGATGGGTGACCGCCCTCTGGGTCTTCACGATCCGCACCACGCCGCGCAGCGGGCGAGGCGCCGGATCCTCTGCGGCATGCGTTCTACGACTCGGGGGCCGCCTGCGGCGGCTTCTCGTCGGCGGAAGATGAGGCGGATGCCTCCCGCTTCTCCGTCCGCTCGGGCGAGCTGTCGCCCTTCCTCTCGCCGGCCGGATCGCGGGCGTCACGTTCGCCCCGCGGCGGACGGGGGCCGTCGCGTCCCTCGCCCTCGGGCCGACCGAAACGACCGCGTCCACCGCGGCCGGGTGGCCCCCCGCCGCGACCGCCTCGGCGATCACGCCGGAAGTCACGGAGGGTCGGCTCGCCGACCGCGTGCACCGTCAGGTGTCGCAGAATGGATTCGTTGATCTTGTAGCGCCGATCCAACTCCTTGATCATCTCGGGTTTCGCTCGGAAGCGAATCAGCGTGTAGGTGCCCTCGGTCGCCTTGCGAATCACATAGGCCAAACGTCGCCGGCCCCACTTGTGAACGCCGGTGACCTCTCCATCCCCCGACTCGATCGTCTTCCTTACGTTCTCGATCTCCCGATCGACACCCGCATCGTCGACCTGGGGATGCAAGATGAATACGGTTTCGTATTCCCGCACGAGCCAGTCTCCCCTCTCCCCCCGCCACTCAGGAGGCCGCATGGATCGGAGCAACGCAATTACGGATTCAAAACCAAGTATTTAGCCCCATTCCCCCCCTATCTGTCAAGCGCTCTCCTGTGCAGCAGACGTGCCTGATGGCGCGGATCCGCCACCGAGGCGTTCGGAGCCCTCGGGGGGGCTGACCCGCGCGCGCGGTCAAGCGCCAGAGGTCCCGCAAAATAGTTGCACAACAGGGAGTTAGCTGGTCGCAGAGCGAGATCTACGCTATCATTGAAGGGTATCGGAAGTCGCACGCAGACGTCGAATCCGGGCCATCCGCGCACCCACCCGCGGATTCCCCCACGCTCCCTCGCGGGGGTGTCGTCAACACGAAAGGAGACTCGTGGCGATGAAGCGCAAGCCTCTCTCTCGATTCGCGGTGGTGCTCCTCGGCCTCGTCCTCTTCGGCGGTACGGCGCAGGCCGTGGCACCCGTACATCAGAACCAGATCTACGAGATCCCGCTGCAGCTTCCGCACCGCCTCAGCGCAGCAGAGATCGCCGTCCAGGGCGTTGCGCGGGAGGCCGTGGCCAGCGTCCGCAGCGCCTATGGAGGAGACTGGCGGGTGGCCTCATGGAACCCGCAGACCGGCACACCCAGCTACCTGATCGGCAGCGGGGCCGACATCGCCCCGGCCTTCATAAACGCCGCCGACGTCACCCGCGCGGCCGAGGCGGTGATCGCGGCTCATCCGGCCGCCTTCGGCGCCGATCCGCGCGATCTCCGTCTCATCTCCGCGCCGCGCGCCCTCGGCAAGTGGGCGGTCCACTACCAGCAGACCTACGCCGGGCTCGATGTGTGGGGCGGGGGCGCACATCTGACCTTCACCGATGCCGGACGGCTCTTCGCCATGGGCTCTTCCTGCTACCCGGGCATCACGGTCGATCCCCACCCGACGCTCGGCGCCACGCAGGCTGAAGGCATCGCCACGGGCGATCTGCCGTACTACCCGCCCGACGACTACGTCGAACCCGGCACCGACTTGCTCGTGCTCCCCGTGGCCCTGGGCCAGGCGGAGGTCTCCCATCATCTCGTCTGGCGCGTTCGCGTGCACACCACCGATCCGCTGGGCACCTGGGTGACGCACGTCGACGCCCACAGTGGCGAGATCCTGTGGCGCTACAACGACATCCACTTCGTCGATTTCGGCGGGACGGCCGATGCCGACGTCGAGCCGGCGACCTACTGCAACGGGCTCGAGGCGCAGCCGCTGGCCTACATGCGAGTGGAAGTCGACGGCGTGGGCACGACGACCACCGACGTGGACGGCGCCTGGACGGTCGGCTATGGCGGCAGCGACTCGCACCGCGTGATCGCCGACCTCTACGGGCCCTACATCAACGTCAACAACACCGCCGGCTCCGATGCGGAGTATGACGAGCTGCACGCTCCCGGCGGCGCGATTCCCATCGTCTTCGACGACAGCAACTCGCAGCGCGATGAGCGCGACTGCTTCGACGCGATCAACGACATCCACGACTTCATCAGTCTTTTCGATCCCGACTTCAGCTACATCAACCAACGCATCACCTGCAACGTGAGTCTCAACCAGACCTGCAACGCCTACTGGGACGGCACGATCAACTTCTATCGCGAGGGCGGCGGTTGCGCCAACACCGGTCAGATCCAGGGTGTCGTCCATCACGAATTCGGACACGGCATCCAGCACACGATCCTGGGCAGCCAGGGAAACGAAGGGCTCGGCGAGGGCAATTCCGACATCATCGCCAACCTGATGACCCAGGAGTCGATCATCGGGCGCGGCTTCTACCTGGACGTGTGCGGCAGTGGAATCCGCGACTCGGACAATACGCTTTGGTATCCGGAGGACATGAACGGCTCGATCCACCACGATGGCCAGATCATCGCGGGCTTCCACTGGGACTTCATGGAGCTGATGCAGGCCGAATACGGCCCGCAGACCGGCACGGTCATGGCCGCCGAGCGGTGGCACTTCGGACGCATCCTCGAACGGCCCTTCTACCAGCCCGATCAGGTTCTCGCCACGGCCGTCGCCGACGACGACGACGGGAACCTCGAGAACGGCACCCCCCACTACGACTACATCTGGACGGCCGCCGAGAACCACGGCTTCCATCGCTACATCCCGGAGGCCGGGGACATCATCTTCGTGCATACTCCAGTGCCAACGACCACCGAAGCGGGCGACGTCGACGTGGTGGCCGAGATCTATTCGAACCACGGCTGCCCGCTGGTGGCTGAGACGATCCTGTTGCACTACCGAGTGGATGCCGATCCCGGGGATCCGTTCACCGAGGTGCAGATGCTGCCGACCGGTGAGGAAGACATGTATCAGGCCACGATCCCCGACCTGACGGTTCCCTCGGAGGTCGAGTACTACCTGAGCGCCGAGGACGAGCAGGGCCACGACGGCACTTCGCCCCGCTCGGCACCGGTCGACGTCTATGCCTTCGACGTCGCCACGATCTACGACCCGCTCGAGAGCGAAACCGGCTGGGTGGTCAATCTCGAGGGCGGCGACGACGCCACCACCGGCGTCTGGGAGCGTGTCGATCCGGTCGGCACCGAAGCCCAGCCGGAGGACGACCACACGCCGGACGGCACGATCTGCTGGGTGACCGGCAATGCCGAGCCTGGACAGGGCATGGGTACCAACGACGTCGACGGCGGTACGACCACCGTCTACAGCCCCGAGTACGATCTGTCCGACAGCGACTCGGCCGTGGCCAAGTACTACCGCTGGTACTCGAACGACAAGGGCGCCGATCCGAACAACGACCTCTGGGTCGTGCAGGTGCGCAACAACGGGGGTGGCTGGGTGGACATCGAGAACACCCAGGACGACCAGAATCGCTGGCACTCCGTGGAGGCGGATCTGCTGGCGCTCTTCCCGGACGATCTGGGTATCGTGCAGCTCAAGTTCGTGGCCAGCGATCTCCACGACGGCTCGGTGGTCGAGGCTGCGGTCGACGACTTCGTGATCCTTGCCGAAGCGGGCTTCTCCGACGCACCGGATGCCGTGCGCTCCGGCCTGCGCTTCGCACTGCACGGTGGTCGGGTCAATCCGGCGCCGGGCGGCACCGAGATCCGCTTCCAGGTCCCGAGCACGACGCATGTCGACCTGACGCTCTTCGATATCAGCGGCCGCAACGTGCGCAGCTTGGCTTCCGATGCGTTCGGACCCGGTATGCACACCGTCTCCTGGGACGGTCGAGACGAAGCCGGACGGGCACTGGCAGCGGGCGTCTACTACGTGCGCATGCAGAGCCCTGGGTTCCAGGCCACACGCACGCTGGTGCTCAGCCGCTAGCGCGCCGCGTGCGCCGCGCCCAATGCGCGGTGGCCCGGTTGTGCCGAACCGTGCGAGGCCCGATCCTGCAGGGATCGGGCCTCGTTCCGTGCGGGCGGAAGGGGTGCGCCGCGGCGCGTGGCGCACCCCGCAGATCCCGGATCCGGCGCGCCCCGGCGTCCCCGCTCTCAGAGTCCCAGCAGCGGTCCGATCAGACGATGCAGCGCCAGGATCAGAGGCGTGAAGACCAGGGAGACGATGGCCATCAGCTTCAGCAGGATGTTCATCGCGGGGCCCGAGGTGTCCTTGAACGGGTCGCCGACGGTATCACCGACCACCGCCGCCTTGTGCACGTCGGAGCCCTTGCCCCCGAGGTTGCCTTCCTCAACATACTTCTTGGCGTTGTCCCAGGCGCCCCCGGCGTTGGCCAGCAGCAGCGCCATCGGCACGCCGGTGATCAGCGACCCGGCCAACAGCCCCCCCAGCGTCCTGGGGCCCAGCACGGAGCCGACCACGATCGGAATCAGGACCGCCAGGGTGCCCGGCAGGATCATCTGCCGCAGCGCCCCGGCGGTAGTGATATCGACGCAGCGCGCGTACTCGGCCTTGGCCTTGCCCTCCATGAGGCCCGGGATCTCGCGGAACTGACGGCGCACCTCCTCGACGACCTTGAAGGCCGCATTGCCGACGGCGCGCATCGTATCGGCCGCGAAGATGAACGGCACGACACCACCGATCAGCAAGCCGACGAGTACGCGCGGCTCCATGATATCGAGCACCATCCCGCCCAGCGCCTCACCGCCGGCCTGCTTGACGGCCGAGACATAGGCGGTGAAGAGCGCCAGGGCGGTCAGTGCGGCGCTTCCGATGGCAAAGCCCTTGGCGATCGCCGCCGTCGTGTTGCCGGCCGCATCCAGCGCATCGGTGCGCTTGCGCACATCCGACCCCAGGTGGGCCATCTCCGCGATGCCTCCCGCGTTGTCGGCGATCGGGCCGTAGGCGTCCACGCTCACGGTCATGGCGGTGATGGCCAGCATGCCCACCGCCGCCAGGGCGATCCCGAAGATCCCCACCAGCGCATGGGCGATCAACACCGCCAGGGCGAGCACGATCAACGGCAGGACGGCGCTGCGCATTCCGATGCCGAAGCCGGCGATGATGTTGGTCGCCGAGCCGGTCTGGGAGCTCTCCGCGATCGCGCGAATCGAGGCTCCCGAAGTGAAATACTCGGCCACGAATCCGACCACCATGCCGGCCACCAGCCCGAGGAAGGTCGCCAGGAAGTAGTTGATCCCGATGTTCGGGAACGCCAACAGCGTCACCAGGAGCGCCCCGATCGTGAAGAGACTGGCCGCCGAGATCGTGCCCATGCGCAACGCCAGCTGCGGATTGCCACCCTCGCGCGTGCGCACGGTGAACATCGCCAGAATCGAGGCGCCGATCCCGACCGCCAGCAGTGTCAGCACATAGCCCATCGCCTCGGACGCGCTCGGCAGGCCGGCCGCGGCCACGGCCGGGAAGACGGCCAGGGCGATCACCAACGAGGAGACAACCGAGCCGACGTACGACTCAAACAGATCGGCGCCCATGCCGGCCACGTCCCCGACGTTGTCTCCCACATTGTCGGCGATGGTGGCTGGATTGCGTGGGTCATCCTCGGGGATCCCGGCCTCGACCTTGCCCACGAGATCGGCGCCGACATCGGCGGCCTTCGTGTAGATGCCGCCCCCCACGCGCGCGAAGAGCGCGATCGAGGAAGCGCCCATGCTGAATCCGGCCACGATGCTGACCGCATCGCGCAGACTGGTCAGCGTGCCGAATATGTAGAAGACCAGCGAGAGCGCCAGGAGCCCCAAGCCGGCGACCGCGAATCCCATGACCGCCCCCCCGGGGAAGGCCACCGAAAGCGCCGCGTTGAAGCTCGTGCGTGCGGCGTGGGCGGTGCGCGCGTTGGCGCGGGTGGCGATCTTCATGCCGGCGAATCCGCAGGCCATCGAGCTCAACGCACCGGTCAGATAGGCGATGGCCGTCTTCCAGCCCAATCCCTGGATCTCCGGATTGCGGATCCCGAGCGAGATCACCACCACCAGGATGGCGATGAAGATCAGCAAGGTCGTGTACTCGCGCCGCAGAAAGGCCATCGCCCCTTCGTGCACCGCATCGGAGATCTGCACCATCAGCTCCGACCCCGGCTCCTTGCGCAGCACGCGCACGACCGCCACCAGCGCGGCGACGATCAGCGCGACGGCTCCGGCCAGAATCGCGATCCAGATGGTTCCCGGCACGCCCCCATTCATCTCGTCTTCCCCCTCTCGCTGCCGTTCGCCGCGGAACTCCCTTCCGCGTCCTCCTCTCCCGGTTGCCGATCCCCGCGGCGGCGCTGCGCCTCACCCGGAGCCGGCATCGCATTGTAGCGGTTCATGGCTGCCGTGAGACCCGATCGGAGAACCGTTTCGAGCGCCTCGCGCGCACGCCGCACGACAGCGGGCAGCTCCCGCAGCTCCTCGGCCGTGAACACCTCGAGCACATGGTCGACGACGTCATCGGACCCCGGCGGGCGACCTACGCCCACACGCAACCGACCGACCCGTGGCGTGCCGCAGGCCTGGAGAACCGACGCCAGCCCGCGATGCCCGCCGTCGCCCCCCCGCTCGCGGATCCGCAAGCGGCCGAAGGGCAGATCGATGTCGTCCAGGACCACCAGCAGATCCTCTGCCGCGGCCCCTTCGCGGAGCAGCTCGGCCACCGCCTCGCCACTGGCGTTCATGTAGGTCTGCGGCTCGATCAGTCGATGCACGCGTCCCGCCAGACGCACGTGGGTCTGGCGATACGACGAGCGGCGGCGCCAGCGCTCTCCGCGCCAGCGCTCGCGTGCGGCCTCGACGACCCGAAAGCCGACATTGTGCCGCGTGCCGGCATACGCGTCGCCCGGATTGCCCAGCCCGATGACGATCACGGCCCATCCATCAGGAGACCCCGGCCGTGGAGAGCCCGGCAGCCGCGTGCCCGCGGTCCACCGCTCCGGCTCCCCACCGCCGGGGCCCGCCAAGCTAGGCGTTCGCCGATTCCTGCTCGCCCTGTTCCTCGCCGCCCTCGGCACCCTCGGCCGGCGCTTCGCCCTCCGTCGGCACCTCGCCTTCCGCCGCGGCCGCGGCTTCGGCCTCCTCGGTTCGCAGCTCCGCGGCGGACTTGCCATGCACCGTCACGATGGCCCGCTCCGCTGGGGTGACGACCTCGACGCCGTCCCGCAGGATGTCTCCCGCATGCACCGAGTCGCCGATGTGCAAGGGCGACACGTCGATCTCGATCACCTCGGGGATCTGCATGGGGAGGCACTCGATCTCCAGCTCGCGCAGCACATGGTCGAGGAATCCGCCCTCGTTCTTGACGCCCTCGGCCACACCCGTCAGACGCACCGGGATCTCGAGGCGGACCGGCTTGTCCATCGAGATGTGCATCAGGTCGACGTGCAGGAGACGTGAGGTCACCGGATCGCGCTGCACCTCCTTGATCAGGACTTTCAGATCCTCGTCCTGATCTTCCAGCTTCAGGTCGATGATGACCGAGCCGGACACGGCCCGACGCATGACGGCCTCGAAGCTCCGCTGCGGAACCGCGATCATGCGGTTCTCTTCCTTCTGTCCGTAGACGATGCCGGGCAACAGCCCTTGGGAGCGAAGCTTGTGGGCGGCTCCCCGCCCCTTCCCATCCCGCAGCTGCGCCGAGAGTTCGATGATTGCCATCTCTGCCGTCCTCCGTACCCGTCCGTTCGGCGATCTCCTGCGTACCGGGCCCGATCGGAGCCCCGGGCGACTACTCGAACAGACTGCTCAGCGATTCTTCCTCGTGAATGCGTTGGATCGCCTCTCCGATCAGCTCTCCCACCGAACGGACCTTGACGCTCTTGGCCAGATCCTTGCGGGCTTGTGGGATCGTGTCGGTGACGACGACCTGCTTGAAGTGCCCCGCCGCCAGATTGCGGCGCGTGTCCTTCGAGAAACAGGGATGCGTCGCCCCGGCGTAGACAGCCCGCGCACCCGCCTTGCGCAGGGCAATCGCCGCGTTCTTGAGCGTCCCGGCCGTCGAGATCAGATCGTCGATCAGGACCGCGTTGTGGCCCTTCACGTGTCCGATGATCTCCATGACCTCCGACGTATCGGCCGAGCGCCGGCGCTTGTCGATGATCGCCAGCGGCGCACCCAGTCGCTCGGCGTAGGAACGAACCATTTTCACGGCGCCCAGGTCGGGCGCGACGACCACCATGTTCGGAATGCGCAGCTTCGTGAAGTGGCGCACCAGGATGGGCTTGGCATACAGGTGGTCGAGCGGGATGTCGAAGAAGCCCTGGATCTGGGGGGCATGCAGGTCCATGGTCAGGACCCGATCGGCGCCCGCCTGCGTGATCAGGTTGGCCACGAGCTTGGCCGAGATCGGTGCCCGCGGCCGGTCCTTGCGGTCCTGCCGTGCATAGCCGAAGTAGGGGATCACCGCCGTCACCCGATCGGCGGATGCCCGGCGCGCGGCGTCGATCAGGATCAGCAGCTCGAGCAGATTCTCGGCCGGGGCGCACGTCGGCTGTACGATGAAGACATCGTGCCCCCGGATATTCTCGAGGATCCGCGCCTCGATTTCGCCGTCGGCGAAGCGATCCAACTTGGCGGTGCCGAGCTTTACGCCGATCGAGCGGGCGATGCGCCGGGCCAGCGCCGGATGGGCGCTGCCCGAGAAGATCCGTGGCGCCTCCATCTCTCCCCCAAAGGGTTCCGCGGTCCGTCGAGTAGCCTCGCTGGGGCGGGAGGATTCGAACCTCCGAATGCAGGGACCAAAACCCTGTGTCTTACCACTTGACGACGCCCCATTTCGAAACGCCCTATTCTACGCACTCGCCGGCTCGATTCCAACGGAAATCCCGGCCCCGCCCCCCGCCCGGGAACCGTCTGGCGCGACTGCCGAGGGGGGCGGCATCTGCCGCGCCGGCAGCAGAAAGGCCGTCGCCCGCAAGGGCGGCGGCCCCGAGCCTCCTGGCGGGTTCTTGGACCTACGTCACAAGCGTCTGGCCCTCCAGTTCCTTCTGGTACTGGCTCAGGATGACATCCTCCATCCACCGCCGAGTCTCGTTGTTGATGGGGTGGGCCAAGTCCTGAAAGCTACCGTCCGGGCGCTTCCGGCTGGGCATGGCTACGAACATGCCCCGGTTGCCTTTGATGATCTTGAGCCCACGGATGACGAAACAGTTGTCCAGGGTAATACTGACGAAAGCCTTGAGCTTCTCGTCATCCCGGAGCGAGATCCGAACCTCCGTGATCTTCATGGCCACACCACCTTGCCTCGGGAGGTCTGCCCAACGTGCGCAATCGGGCCGAATGCAACTGTCACTACTTCCTCTCCGGAATCCGACCCCAGGCCTACATCCCTGTAGATCGCCTTTGCGGACTGCCGTGCTTCGCTTCGCTCCACCCCCTCGCTACTGTCTCGGTCACGAAGACCCGCCAGCCTCTCCGGCGCCCCTCCGTCACGGCGCGAGCAGCCACCGAATCGTGCCGGCAATGCCCTACCCAGGCAGATCCGCTGCCGGCCATGACGCGGTCGCTCAGGCCCAGTTGCCCCATCCAGGCCCTGACCAGCGCGGCCTCGGGTAGGATCTCCTCCGCTGGCGCTTCGAGGTCGTTGAACACCGACGCCACGACCTGCGAAACGTCATGCTTCGCTAATGCCTCTAACAGGATCGTAGACTTGGCGCTAGACGTTGTCAAGCTTGGAGTTACGCGGGCGTAGACGTCGGCTGTGGCTAAGTCGCCGCGCGGCTTGACGATGACCCACTTCGTGCGCGGCAGATCGGGCACGCGCGAGACCCGTTCTCCCCGACCGCGACAGCGTTGCGTTCCGCCGCGTACGAAGAACGGGACGTCCGAGCCGATCTCCGCCGCCAACGCCTCGAGCGCCTCTTCTCTCAGGTCGGCACCCCAGATCCGATTGGCCGCGCACAGCGCGCAGGCGGCGTCCGCGCTGCCGCCGCCTAGGCCGGCGCGCGCCGGGCTCCGCTTCGTGATCTCGACGCGCAGGCCGCGCTCCACTCCAGATCGGCGCCGCAGCAGCGCCAGCGCCCGCCAGACCAGGTTGGCCTCGCCGTCGGGCACATCCGCCGCATCGGCCACGACGGTCAGCCGCCCGTCGGCCCGGGGTGTCAGGTCGAGCCGATCGCTCAGCGCGAGGCTCTGCAGAAGAGTGTCGACCTCGTGGAAACCATCCGCGCGCTTCCCCAGCACGGCCAGGTAGAGGTTGAACTTGGCATGTGCGAGGTAGCTGTAGGTCACGGCACCCGCCACCTGGTCGAGGATCAGCGCAGGTAGAGAATCGCCAGGATCGCCGCCCCCCAGAGCGCGATGTTGATCATCAATGGTCGGTCGGCGAGCAGCAGCTCCGACGGCGCTCCGCCTTCCCCTTTCTCGTAGACCAGATAGAGGTAGCGGAAGACACCGTAGATCACGAACGGAATCGTATAGACCATCCGCTCATCGGCCAGATGTCCCGGCGCCGACGGGGTGATCGCATACAGCGCATAGGCCAGGATCGTCGACCCGGTAACCACCGGCACGAGCTGATCGAGCAGCTGCGGCGAATACTCGACCAGGGTCGCCCGGTGGCGTCCGGCAGCATCCTCCGAGAGGGCGGTGCGCTCGTGCCGGCGCTTGCCGACGACGATGAAGAGCGCCAGGAACATCGTGCAGACCAGGAGCCAGGGCGAAAGCTCCGGGCGCGGCGCGAGCGCTTCGACCCCCGCCACGGCCCGCAGCACGAAGCCCAGGGCCACGATCAGCACATCGAGTAGGACGATCCGTTTCAGATAGAGCGAGTAGGCCAGGTTGAGCAGCAGATAGGCCACGGCCACCATCCCAAAGCCGGTCGTCAGACCGAAGCCCAGCCCCACGCCCCCTGCCGCGAGGAGCCCGGCCAGCGTCCATCCGAAGCCCACCGAGAGCGCGCCCGAGGCGATCGGACGCAGGCGCTTGCGTGGATGGACGCGATCGTTCTCGAGGTCGCGCAGATCATTGAAGACGTAGGTCGCCGATGAGAGCAGACAGAAGAGGCCGGTGGCGGCCAGCGCGCGCAAGACCTGCGAGGGATCATCGATCTCGAGCGCGAAGACGACACCCGCGAGGACCAGGAGGTTCTTGGTCCACTGCCAGACGCGCATCTCGCGCAGCACCAGCCTGAGCATGCGGTTCCCTTCCGCTTGCGGGGTACCCTGGTTCCTGGCGGTCGCCGAGCGCTCGTGCGTCAGCCCTCGCCCGCGGCGCGCAAGTCGCGAATGTAGGCGGCCAGTCCCTCCCGCCAGTGCGGCAGGACCCCTCCGGTCAGCTCTTCGAATACATGCGTGGCCAGCACGCTGTGCACCGGACGCCGTGCCGGCCGTCCCAGCTCATCGCTCGAGATCTCGACCACCCGGGTGCCCTCTCCGCCCGCCGCCTGCACCACGGCCCGCGCGAAATCGCACCAGCGTGCGGCGCCCTGGGAGGCGACGTGGAAGACGCCCAGATGTCCGCCGGAGATGAGGCTCCCCAGGGCGGATGCCAGATCCCGGGAATAGGTCGGCCGGCAGGTCTGGTCACAGACGACCCGCAGGACCGACTGCCGTCGCTGCGCCTCCCAGATCGAGCGGGCGAAGTTGCGCCCGCCCGGACCGAAGAGCCCCGAGGTCCGCACGACGCAGTGCTCGGGGACCAGATCGCGCACCGCGCGCTCGCCATGGAGCTTCGACCATCCGTACTGATTCAGCGGCGCCGGCGTATCGTACTCCTGGTAGGCACGCGACTGGCTTCCGTCGAACACGTAGTCCGAGGAGACGAAGACCATGCGCGCTCCGACCTCGCGCGCGGCCAGGGCGACATTGCGCGTGCCGCGAGTATTGACCGCAAAGGCCCGCTCCGGCTCCCGCTCGCAGAGATCGACGTCGGTGCACGCGGCCAGATGCAGGATCAGCTCCGGTCGCTGCCCCAGCGCCAGCTTGCGCAACTCCGTCGGCTTGCGCACGTCCAGATCGGGCAGATCGCCCCAGAGCACCTCGTGGTCCGGCTCGAGCACCGCCCGCAGGGCCTGCCCCAGCTGACCGTCCGATCCGGTGACCAGGATCCTCATCCGCGCTCCGCATCCATCCCAGAGCCCTAGGGTTCTGGCGCCTCGTCCGTTCGCAGGGCTGCCTCCATGCGTCGGCGTCCCTCCTCGAGAGCCTCTGGGAGACGGTCCAGATCCCGCGCGCCGCCCAGGGCCATGTGCGGAGGCCCACCGCCACCGCCGCCGGTGACCGCCGCCACGGCGCGCACCAACGCATCGGCGCGCAGCAGCTTCGCATCCACCAGGTCGCGTGTCACCACGGCGAGGAAGGTCGTCTTCTCTCCCACGTGGCCCCACAGCAATGCTGCCCCGCTGCCCAGGCGCTGGCGCACCCGATCGCCCAGCTCGCGCAACGCCGGCACCGAGTCGGCACGCACCTCACCGACAACGATCTTCCGCGGGCCAATCGCCTCGGCCTCGCGCAGTAGGGCGTCGAGATCGCTGACCCCCTCGCCCCGGCGGGCGCGGGCCAGCTCCTTGCGCAGGCGGTGGATCTCGGTCTGCATGGCCTCGATCTTGGCCGGGGCCTCGGCCGCACTCGTGCCCACCACCCCACGCACCTCCTCCAGCGCAGCGCGGAGCCGCTGCGCGGCTTCCAGCGCCGCCAGACCGCAGACCGCCTCGAGACGGCGTACGCCGGCCGAAACGGCGCTCTCCTCGAGGAGTAACAGCGCGCCGATCTGGCCGGTGGCACGAACGTGCGTGCCGCCGCAGAGCTCCTCGGACACCCCCGGCACCCGCACGCGCCGCACACGGGCGACATCGTATTTCTCCCCAAAGAGCGCGATCACGCCGTCGCGGACCGCCTCTTCGTAGGTCGAGAGCTCGGTTTCCACGGGACGGTCGGCCACGATCTCATGGTTGACCCGTAGCTCGATCTGCGCGCGCTGCCGCGGCGTGAGTGCCGCGTGATGCGTGTAGTCGAAGCGCAGGCGATCGGGCGCCACGCGCGAGCCGGCCTGCGTCACATGCCCCCCGAGTGTCTCGCGCAGGGCGGCATGCAGAAGGTGGGTGGCCGTGTGATGGCGCCGGATTGCGTCGCGGCGCTCCGCGTCGATAACGGCATCCCAGCGCCGATCCGCATCGTCGAGAGCCTCCCGCACCGCCAGTGCATCCGGCATGGCCGAGTCGGGGTGGGGTGCCTCCGACGCATCCGTCCCGGCGTGCGGCCGATCCCCCGCATCCTCGGCCGCCAGCGCGACGACGTGGCGAATCTCGGCCTCGCCCTCTCGCAGCGTGTCGGCCACCCGCAGGTTGATCTCGCCGCTGCGCAGGATGCCGGTATCTCCGACCTGCCCCCCCGCTTCCCCGTAGAAGGGCGTGCGATCCAGCACGACCAGCAGGTGTTCGGGATCGTCCGGCAGCGCAGCCCAGCGCCGCACGACGGATTCGCTGCGTGCTCGATCGTAGCCCACGAACTCCGAGTCGGCGCCGCGCGAGACCGCGTGCCAATCCAGCGTCTGGCTGGCGAACTGGAAGCGAGTTGCCGCGCGCGAACGCTCCTTCTGCGCCTCGAGCCGTCGCCTGAAGCTCTCCTCGTCGATGCGCACGCTTCGCTCGCCGGCGATCTCCCGGAGCAACTCGAGCGGCAAGCCGTACGTGTCATACAGCAGGAAAGCGGTCTCTCCAGGCATTTGCGGCACTCCGGGCGGGCCGATCCCCTCTCCCCCGGAGCGCGCGAGGTCGCCCCCCGCCGCCGCCGGACCCACCTCGGCCAAGGCTTCCTCGAGCTTGGCCAGGCCCTGTTCCAGCGTGGCGCCGAACCGTTCCTCCTCGGTACGCAGGGCCAGTTCCGCCCGCTCACGTCCGGCGACCACCTCCGGATAGGCGTCGGTCATCATCGCCACCACCGGCTCGACGAGCCGATGAAGAAACGGTTCGCGCATCCCGAGATGATGCCCCTGCACGGCGGCGCGCCGGATCAGGCGCCGCAGGACGTAGCCCCGGCCCTCGTTCGACGGCAGCACGCCCTCGCTGAGGGCGAAGGTCAGGGCGCGCACATGGTCGGCGATGATGCGATAGGCGACCGTGCCCTTCTGCGGCGGGACGCCGCACAGCTCCGCTGCCCGCTCGATGATCGGCCGGAAGAGGTCGCTCTCGAAGACGGAGGTCTTGCCCTGGATGACCATCGCCAGGCGTTCGAGCCCGATGCCCGTGTCGATCCCACGGTTCTTCAGCGGTTGATCGCTGCCGTCTCTCTGCCGGTCGAATTGCGGAAAGACGAAGTTGCCCACCTCGACGAAGCGATCGGTCTCGTCTCCGGCTTGGGCATCGGGATGCTCGGGGTCCACCTCCGGCCCGAGATCGTAGTAGAGCTCCGAGCAGGGACCACACGCACCCGTTCCCCCCGCCGGCCCCCAGAAGTTGTCGTCGGCACCGAGACGCACGATGCGCTCGGGCGGAAGACCGATCCGATCGCGCCAAATGGCGTAGGCCTCCTCGTCCTCGTGATACACGGAGGCGGTCAAGCGTTCGGGATCGAGGCCGAGGACGCGCGTGAACAGCGCCCAGTTCCACTCGATCGCCTCGCGCTTGAAGTAGTCCCCAAAGGAGAAGTGCCCCAGCATCTCGAAGAAGGTCAGATGGCGAGGCGTGTGGCCGACCTCTTCGATATCGTTCACGCGCAGACATTTCTGCACGCTGACCGCGCGGCGGTAGGGCAGAGCGACGCTGCCGGCGTAGTACTTCTTGAACGGCACCATACCGGCGGAGGTGAAGAGCAGGCTGGGATCATCCTGCGGCGCCAGCGGAGCGCTGGGAACGAGATGATGGTCCCGCGCGCGATAGAACTCCACGAACGCCCGCCGCACTTCGGCCGCAGTCAACGCCAGTCCTCCCCTGCCTCCGGTGCGCCTTCCCGCCGCGTCCGCCCCACCGGCGGCGGCTCGGCGCGACGCTCGATCGCCGCGCGAATCTGCTCCGACGAGAATCCCCGCCGCCGCAGCAGCTGGGCCGCCCGCCGCCCGCGCTGCTCGGCCGACCAGCGCGTCCACCGCCCGCTGAGCAACGCGTCCGCCATCTGGGCATCCTCCCAGGGCGGTTCACAAGCGGCCAGGGCATCGCGCGCCGTCTGCTCGGAGACGCCGCGCGCCCGCAACTCCCGCAGCACCATGCGAGCGCTCATCGGCCGCAGGCGCTGGCGGTCACGCACGAACATCTCGGCGAACCGGCGATCGTCGATCAACCGCTCCGCCTCCAGGTCGTCCAGAGCGGCGGCGCGCAGCGCGGCCGGGTAGCCGCGACGCGTCAAGTAGAGCTGCACTTCGTAGCGGGAGCGTTCCCGAATGCGCAGGTAGCGGTTCAGATCGCGCCGCAGGCGTCGCTGCAGTTCCGCTTCCGCCGTCGCGTCGTCTCGCGGGGACGCAAGGTCGTCGTCGCGCTCGCTCGGCATCAGCGTCTCTTGCCGCCGCGCCCCTTGCCCGTGGAACGCGAGGCTCCGGCCGGGGCGAGGTCCTTCTCCGTACCGCGGGAAGCGCTCTTCTTCGACGCATCGGCCGCGGTCTTCCGCTCGGCGCTCGGCGTCTCCGGCTCTGCGCCGCTGGCGTCTGGATCGCTCGCCGATCCGGCGTCGGCGGACTCCGCAGCGGCCAGGGGAAGTAGGCCGAGATGCTGCCGCACCTCGTTCTCCAGGCGCACCGCCATCGCGGGGTTCTCGCGGAGCGTACGCCGGCTGTTCTCGCGTCCCTGCCCCAGGCGCTCGTCCCCGTAGGAGAGCCAGGTGCCCGAACGCGAGAGGACTCCTGCGTCCAGGCCGAGGTCGAGAAGCTCGCCGGTGCGCGAGATCCCCTCGTCGAACATGATGTCGAACTCGGCGCTTCGGAAGGGCGGGGCGACCTTGTTCTTGACCACGCGCACGCGGCAGCGGTTGCCGACCACCGCATCGCGTTCCTTGATCGTGGCCACCTTGCGGATATCGAGCCGCAGGGAGGAGTAGAACTTCAGGGCGTTCCCGCCGCTCGTCGTTTCGGGATTCCCGAACATCACACCGATCTTCATGCGGATCTGGTTGATGAAGATCACCGTCGTGCGGGACTTGCTGATCGAGCCGGTCAGCTTGCGCAGGGCCTGCGACATCAGGCGTGCCTGCAAGCCGACGTGCGCGTCGCCCATCTCACCCTCGATTTCGGCCCGCGGCACCAGCGCCGCGACCGAGTCGATCACCACCAGATCGACCGCGCCACTGCGCACCAGTTGATCGGCGATCTCCAGGGCCTCCTCGCCCGTGCCCGGCTGCGAGACATGCAGGTTCTCGAGCTGCACGCCGATCAACTCGGCGTAGCTCGGCTGCAGGGCGTGCTCGGCATCGATGAATACCGCCGTCCCGCCGCGCTTCTGGCACTGCGCGATGATGCTCAGAGTCAGCGTCGTCTTGCCCGAGGCCTCCGGCCCGAAGACCTCGACCACGCGTCCGCGCGGGATCCCGCCCACGCCGAGGGCCAGATCGAGGCCCAAGGCGCCGGTGGGGATCGCATCGGCCGCGATCTTGACCTCTTCGGCGCCCAGGCGCACGATCGACCCCTTGCCGAACTGCTTCTCGATCTGTGCGATGGCCAGATCGAGGGCTTTCGTTCTCTCATCCGATGTGGGCGTCATGCCGCTTCTCCTCTCGGCGAAGCCCCGCCTCAAGCGCGCGCCGTGCGCGCTTCGGCGCGCGCCAGGGGCGCATAGATCGGACCTTCGCGGGTCAGCGTGCTCTTGAACAGAGCCGCAGTGCGGATGCTAAAAGCCGTGGAGGGGGTTGTCAAACCATCGCTCAACGAAGCCCAGCCGACGCGGCGTCCACGCCGCACACGGCCAAGGGTGACGTGCGCGCGAAACGTCTTGTCGGCGCGTCCGAAGCCCGCCGCGTGCAACCGCTCGTCGATCCGTCGCACGAGCGCCCGCAGACGCGCTTCTGGATCGGCCAGTCCCAGCCAGATCACCTGCGGCCGACGCGGCGACGGGAAGGCGCCCAGTTCCGACCAGGCCGTCGGCACGGCGTCGAAGTCACCATGCAGCGCTTCGATCAGCCCGGCGGCCCGCGTGACATCCGCCGGTGCGCGGTCCCCCAGGAAGCGCACCGTAACGTGCAGATTCTCGGGCGCCACCCACTTCAGATCCCCGCGTGGGGCCCGCCCCCGCAGATCTGACAGACACGTCGCAGCGGCACTCCGCGCGCGCTCCGGCAGGCACAGGGCGATGAAGGTCCGGATCGTTGCCGCCATCTCCCCTCCCTCTTCCGCGGTCACCCGTCCCGACCTAGCGATCCTGCGCCGCCTGCCGTGAAGCGCTGGGCACGAGGCCATCGAGGCGTCCGATCAGGGCCAGGCGAAGCAAGTTGAGGGCCACGGTCACGGCCTGTTGCTGGATCAGCTCGCGATTGCCGCCGAAGCGAACGCCAAAGGCCTTGGTCGCCCGAGCGTCGCTGTAGCCGAAGTAGACCAGCCCGATCGGCTTCTCGGCGCTGCCGCCGCCGGGGCCGGCCAGCCCGGTCGCCGAGATGGCGATCTCCGCCTCCAGCGCACGGCGCGCGCCGGATGCCATTTCGCGCGCTGTCTGAGCGCTGACAGCTCCGTGTCTCGCGAGCGTGCGCTCGGAAACCCCGAGCAGCCGCTGCTTCGCCGCGTCGCTGTAGGCGGCCACGCCCCCCCGGAAGACGGCCGAACTGCCCGGCACTTGCGTCAATGCCGCCCCGATACGTCCCCCGGTAAGCGACTCGGCGACCGCCAGCGAGCGTTTGACGCGCTGGAGCATCTCGAGCACCGTCTCCTCGAGCGTCACGCGGCCGCGTCCATAGAGCGCCGGACCGAGGGCTTCGGCCAGACGACGCACGGTGGCCACCAGCGCCGCCCGCCCCTTCTCCCCATCCGTCACGCTCAGACGCAGATCGACCCGCCCCGCCGATGGCTGATACCCGACGCTGACCTCTTCGCCCACCACGGGAGCGACCCGCTCGTAGACGACCGACTCCGGAATCCCGGCCGTCCGCAGCGTCTCGACCACCAGGCTCCCGCCGCCCTCGCGCTTGATCAGCGGGAGGAGCGTCGCGGTGAGCATCGCCTCCATCTCGGCCGGTACGCCCGGCAGCGCGCAGAGGAGACTGCTCTCGGCGTGCAACAGGAATCCGGGCGCCATGCCGACCGGGTTGGGCACCGGCTGCGCGCCCGCCGGGACCAGGGCCATCGCCTCGAGCGCCGGACTCGGCACGCGCCCGCGGCGGCGGTACTTCTCCTGCAATTCGGCCAGCAGGCTCTCCCGGAAAATCAGCTTGCATCCCAGCGCCGAGGCCAGCACGCGTCGGGTGACGTCGTCCGGCGTGGCACCCAGCCCCCCGGTGGTGATGACCAGGGGGGAGCGCCCCAGCGCGGCCCGCAGCACCGACCCGAGCGCCTCGCGTTCGTCCGGCACCACGGTGTGCCGGGTCACAGCGACGCCTTCCGATGCCAGATGCTCGGCGATCAGACGGAAGTTCCCCTCCGGGATCAGTCCGGCGAGGATCTCACTGCCGATCGTGACCACCTCGGCCTTCATCCCGCACCTCCCGATCCTGCGTCGCGCGTACGGACGCAAATCGACCGCGGCCTATGCGAACCCGGGGAAGACGAGCCCAGCCAGACGCAACACCAGCACCGTGTACAGACCGGCCACCAGGTCATCGGCCATGATGCCCCAGCCGCCCGGCAGCGACTGGACCTGGTAGGCGGGGGGCGGCTTGAGCACATCGAATCCGCGGAAGAGGAAGAACGCCGCGATCAGGTGCAGGCCGTCCCACGGCACGAAGAGGACGCTGAGCCAGTAGCCGGCCACTTCATCGATGACGATGCAGCGCGCATCGTGTCCGAAGTGCCGTTCGGCGCGATCGGCCGTCCAGGTGCCCACAACGATCCAGACGCCCAGCAGCGCCAACCGCACACCCCACCCGGCACCCCCCAGGATCCAGAGCACCAGGGCCAGGATCAGAGAGGCGAAGGTGGCCGGCGCCACGGGGAAGAAGCCGGAGCCGGCCCCCGTGGCGATCCAGACGCTGGGGTCGCGCAGCGCCCCGGTGATCCTGCGTGGCTCGCTCATCCCGCCCCCCCCTCGGCAGCGTTGGCCGACGTCAACTCCGCCAGCACCAGGCCCACGATCTGCCGTAGCGTCGGCAGGACGCCCACGCCCCGGATCGCCACGGCCTCGAACGCCGGCAGCCCGACGGCGTTCAGCAGCGCCGCCAGGCGCCGCATCGGCACCGCCGCGGACAGATCTCGCTTGTTGTATTGAAAGACGATCGGGAGCTGTTCGAGCGGGCGCAACTCCCGCGCCAGATTGACGCGCAGGTTGTCCAGGCTCTCGCGATTGGCGAAGAGCCGCTGCGGGTGGCTATCGGCGACGAAGACGATGCCATCCGCGCCCCG
>WJJG01000048.1 GCA_014729815.1 Candidatus Eiseniibacteriota bacterium | reverse complement strand
GGCCGGAGGGGCCGAAGCCAGCCGCGCGGTCATCGCTGCAGTGCGCGCCGCCGCGGCGGCGGGCCGGCTGCAGCCCGAGCCGGATCCCCTGCGACAGCTCTCGGAAGTGGCCCACCGGGCCGTCTTGCACAAGGCGACCGAGCGCGATCTGACCGGCATGGGCAGCACGCTGACGCTCGTGGTCGGGCGCGGCGCCGACATCGCCCTGCTGCAGGTCGGCGATTCGCGCTGCTACCGCATCGATCCATCTACCGACCGCATCACGCAGTGGAGTCGGGATCAGAATCTGGCCGCGGAGCTCCTCGCCAACGGCACGATCTCCATGCAGGAGGCGGAACGCCATCCCGGCCGCCACATCCTCACCGACGTCATGGGGGGCGAGAAACCGCCGCGCCCGGAAATCGCCACCGGCTCTCCGCTCGCTGCCGGCGAGCTGCTCCTGATCTGCTCCGATGGACTGATCCGGGTGCTCAGCGATCGGGAAATCGCGACCCAGCTGACTGCCGATCGGCCGAGCGTGCGGCTGCAGCAGCACGCCGAGCGGATGCTGGCAGAGGCCAACGAGCGGGGGAGTCCCGACAACGTCAGCATCGTCCTCGTCCGGTTGACGCGTTCCCGCTAGGTCGCGCGCCGTCGCTGGCGCCGCACCTCGAAGAGCACGATTCCGACGCTCACCGCCACATTGAGCGAGTTCTTGCGTCCCGCCATGGGGATCTCCAGCACCCGTCCGGCCCGCTCGAGGAGCGGCAGCGCCACGCCGGCGGTCTCGTGACCGAAGATCAGCGTCACATCCTCGGGGAACGATACGGCATCGTAGGGCTGGCTGCGGTCGGTGAGCTCGATGGCGTAGATGGCACTACCGCGCGCCGCGAGCTCGACGACGACCGGGAGGGCCTGGGGATGGTGACTCCAGGGTACCATGCGCTCGGCGCCCAGGGCGGTCTTGCAGACGCGCGGATTGGGAGGGTAGGCGGAGATCCCACAGAGGTGGAGATGGCGCACGCCGGCGCCTTCGCAGCTGCGGAAGATCGATCCCACATTCCAGGCGCTGCGGATGTTGTCGAGCAGGACCGTGGGGCCCCGCGCGCGAGCCGGGACGCCGGCGGGGCGTTCCCTGCGGTCGGCCCGCCGCACCCGCCAGCGCGCGGACATGCGGCTACCCGGCCACCTTCGCCAGGGCGTCCTTGAGCGTGCGGGCGACCTTCTGGATCTGGTCCTCCGTCATCTCGGGGAAGATCGGCAGCGAGATGCAGCGTGCCGCCACCCGCTCGCTGACCGGTAGGGAGCCCGGTTTCAGTCCGAGGTGTTCGTAGGCCGGCTGCAGATGCAGCGGAACGGGATAGTGCAGCTGGGCCATGACCCCATGCTCGCGCAGGTACGCCGTCACCCGATCGCGATCCGGCACCTGGACGACGTAGAGGTGATAGACCGGCTCGACATCCGGCGAGACGTAGGGACGGGTGACCTCCTCGACGCCGGCGAGCAGTTCGTCGTAGCGCGCGGCGATCTCGCGCCGACGGGCGTTCCATTGCTCGAGGTAGCGCAGCTTGACACGCAGCACCGCGGCCTGGATGGCATCGAGGCGGTAGTTGAAGCCCTCGAAGAGGTGGCCGTACTTCTGCGAGCGGCCATGATTGGCGAGCATGGTCAGGTGCTCGGCCAGTTCCGGATCCTGCGTCGTGAGACCGCCGGCGTCGCCGTAGGCGCCCAGGTTCTTCCCCGGGTAGAAGCTGAACGTGGCCACGGGCGCCAATCCGCCCACCCGCGTTCCCTTGTAGCGCGCTCCGTGCGCCTGTGCGGCGTCCTCGATCACGAAGAGGTCGTGCGCACGAGCAACCGCATCGAGCGCGTCCATATCGGCCGGATGGCCATAGAGGTGCACTGGAATGACCACGCGCGTCCGCGGACCGATGGCGGCGGCGAGCGATTCGGGATCCATGCAGTAGGTTTGCGGGTGGATGTCGACCAACTTGATGCGCGCTCCGCAGAGGCGGGCCACTTCTGCCGTGGCGATAAAGGTGTGGGTGACGGTAACGACCTCGTCGCCCGGCTCCAGCTTGGCGCCGCAGAGCGCCAGATGCAGGGCGGCGGTGCCCGAAGCCGCACCCACGGCATGCGGCACCTCACAGAAGGCGGCGAACTCGCGCTCGAAGTCGGCAACCGCCGGCCCTCCGATGAAGGCCGTATTCTCCACGATCTCCGCCATGGCGGCGTCGATCTCCGGCTTGAGATTGCGGTACTGGGCCTTCAGGTCGATCAGGGGAATGCTCATGCCTTCTCCTCCGCAGGGCGGCTGCCGAGACGGCTCTGCCGCGATTCGAAGCGTAGGGCGACTTCGCGACCGGTCTCCATCGACTCGTAGATCGCGTGGATCACTTCCAGGCTCCGACGTCCCTCGATGCCGTCGATCAGCGCCCGCCGGTCGCTTATGACGGTCTGCAATACATCTTCGTAGAACTGCTGGTGGTTGTAGGCGAACTGGCGTGGATTGGCGCACCAGTCCGCACGCACCGCCTCGTCGGCCGCACTCTCCTCCGCGAACATCCAGGTGCGCAGCTCGGTGGCGGCGAAGCCGCCGATCTCGACGCTGCCGCGGGTGCCGAAGAGCGCCAGCGACCCTTCCAGGTCACGCGGCTGCGTGCAGGTGGTGGCCTGCAGCGTGGCCGTGGCGCCATGGCGGAAACGCAGCAGCACGGTGGCCGTATCCTCGGTCTCGATATCGTGCAACACGGTCGATCCGGTTGCGAAAACGCTGACCACGTCGCCCATGAACCAGAGCAGCAGATCGATGTGGTGGGCGGCCTGGTTGGCGCACACGCCCCCATCCTGCGCCCACGTGCCCCGCCACGGTTCGGCGTCGTAGTAGCCCTGATCGCGGTGCCACAGCACCCGCGCGCCTCCCAGGAAGAGCCGTCCAAAACGCCCGGCCTCCAGGGCTCGCCGCGCCGCGACGACCGGGCGATTGTAGCGATTCTGCTTCACGACGAACAGCTTCACGCCGGCCGCATCGCAGGCATCGATCATCCGGTCGGCATCCTCGAGCGTCAGCGCCAGCGGCTTCTCGACGATCACGTGCTTGCCCGCCCGCGCAGCGGCCATCGCCAGTTCGGCGTGTGCACCGCTGGGCGTGCAGATCGTCACGGCGCCGACCTGGGGGTCGCCCAGAACGGCATCCAGATCGCGGGCCACCCGCGCTTCGGGTGCCTTCTTCTGCTGCGCGTGCGCCCGCTGCGGATCGCGATCGTAGAGGACCGCCGCTCGCGCGCCCGCGAGCTGGTCGAGCACGTGCAGATGCTTGTTGCTGATCTTGCCGCAGCCGATCAGCGCGAAACCGAGCTCTTCGCTCATTCGATCGCTCCTCGGAAGATCTGACTTCGCGACCGCGGGAGTATACGGGACG
>WJJG01000400.1 GCA_014729815.1 Candidatus Eiseniibacteriota bacterium | reverse complement strand
GTTCACCAACCCGACCCCGCTTCAGGAGCACGCCTTCGAGCTACTTGGCATCCGATATCGGATGTAGGCAGTACGGATCACACGTCGATGCCGTAAGCGGCTTGCCCGCAGGCTAGTACTCCTGGCAAGCTCAGGAACTTCGGGCTAGGCGCGCTCGCGCATCAGTTCGCGGAGCCTCTCGAGACCGATCACCTCGACGCCCAGCTCGCGGGCCTTGCGCAGTTTCGACCCCGGCCGATCCCCGGCCAGCAGGTAGTCGGTGCGCGGACTGACCGCGGATGCGATCCGTCCCCCGGCCGCCTCGATCTGACGGCGCATCTCGCCCCGGCCGATGCCGGGCAGCGTCCCGGTGAGTACGAAGGTCAGACCCTCGAGGGGCGCCGCGCCCTCCGCGGCCGGAGGGGGAGCGGGACGGACGCCCGCGCGCTCGAACCTGCCCAACAGCTCGGTCGTCTCGGCGCGGCCGAAATAGGCGGCCACCGATTGGGCGATCGTCGGGCCGATCTCGCCGAGCTCGGCGAGCTCTTCGGCGCGCGCCTGCTGGAGATGCGCTATGCCGGGGAAGGCTCGCGCGAGAATGCGCGCCGCCGCCACACCCACGTGTCGGATCCCCAGGGCGAAGAGGAAGCGGTCCAGCGTCCGCTGGCGGGAGGCGGCGATGGCGGCGATCAGGTTTCGGGCGGACTTCTCGCCCATACGCTCCAGTGTGGCCAGGGCGCCGGCCTCGAGATGATACAGGTCGGCGAGATCGCGCACCCAGCCCAGCTCGACGAGCTGGTCGGCCAGCGCCGCGCCGAGGCCCTCGATATCCATCGCCTGGCGACTGGCGAAGTGGAGCAGGCGGCGCTTGAGCTGTGCAGGGCAGTGCTCGTTGAGACAGCGGATCGCCACGCCGCCCTCCTCGCGCGTGAGCGGCTCACCGCAAACGGGACAGCGCTCGGGAAAGCGGAAGGGTCGCTCGTCGCCGCGGCGCTGCTCCGCATGCACCGCGACCACCTTGGGGATGATCTCGCCCCCTTTCTCGACGGTCACCCGATCGCCGATGCGCAGATCGAGGCGTCTGATCTCGTCGGCGTTGTGCAACGTCGCACGGCGGACGATCGTGCCGGCCAGTTCGACCGGCTCGAGCTCGGCCACCGGCGTGGCGTTCCCGGTGCGCCCGACCTGGACGTGAATGGAGCGCACGCGCGTGACCGCCCCGCGGGCCTCGAACTTGTAGGCAATGCCCCAGCGCGGCGCCTTGCCGGTGGCCCCGAGGCGTCGTTGCAGCTCGAGATCGTCGACCTTGAGCACCAGACCGTCGATGTCGTAGTCGAGCTCTCGGCGGCGCGCGTTCCAGTTCGCCGCCAGCGCGACCGCCTCTTCGATGCTCGCGGCCCGATGGACGTGCGGACTCACCGGCAATCCCCAGCGGCGCAGCCGCGCGAGCAGTTCGGTCTGCGTGGCGGGCATTTCGTTGCGTTCCGCGACCAGCTGGTAGACGAACAGGCGCAGCGGGCGCTCGGCGACCTCTCGCGGGTCGAGCAGCTTGAGGGTACCGGCGGCCGCATTGCGCGGGTTGGCGAAGGCGCGCTCGCCCGCCGCCGTGCGCCGGCGGTTGAGCCGTTCGAAGGCGGAGCGGGGGAAGAAGACCTCGCCGCGCACCTCGAACGCATCGGGCGGCGGTGGCTCGGCCTCATCGATCTGGAGCGGCAGGGCGCGCACCGTGCGCAGGTTGGGGGTGATGTCGTCGCCCTGCAGACCGTCTCCCCGGGTGATGCCCTGCGCAAAGCGGCCTTCGCGATAGCGCAACGCCACACCGATCCCGTCGATCTTGAGCTCGACGCAATAGGCGAGCGGGGCGTCGTGGAGCAGGTAGCGCCGGACCCGCGCGTCGAATTCCCGCAGCTCTTCTGCCGAATAGGTGTTCCGCAAGCTGAGCATCGGCACGCGATGGGCTACGGTGCGGAATCCAGGGATAGGCTCGCCACCGACGCGATGCGTGGGACTGTCGGGGTCGTCGAGTTCGGGGAATCTGCGCTCGAGTTGCTCGAGCTCGGCGAGGAGGGCGTCGAAGCGCCGGTCGCTGATCTCCGGATCGTTGTCGACGTAGTAGCGACGGTTGTGGTGGCGAATCTCCCGCCGCAGTTGATCGACTCTGCGGCGGGCCGCTTCGATCTCCATCTTCCGTAGACCTCCCCGCGGCGGATGCCTGGACGCTCGGGAGCAGAGGCTTCGCCACCGAAAGCTAGGAAGGTGGGGCGCAGGGTGCAATCGAAAAGGGCCACGCCGCTTGCGCCGTCCAGGGGGCTCGGCTAGGCTCTGCGGAACGCCGCCCCGGCTGCGGCGCGCCGCCGCTCGGGCTCAGGGCGTCCTGACGGGCGGCGTCGCAGGGGAGAATCGCGTTGGAGCGCACGCTGATCGTCATCCCGGCACTCAACGAACAGCGCCGGATCGGGGAGCTGCTCTCGGGCATCCGGCGGGCGGCTCCGGGGGTATCGCTGCTGGTAGTGGATGACGGGTCCCGCGACGCAACGGCGAGTATCGCCGCCGCCGCCGGGGCGCGGGTCGTCTCCCATCCGTTCAACCTTGGCTATGGCGCGGCGCTCTCCAGCGGCTATCGCTACGCGCTGCGCGCGGGATTCGGGCGAGTGATTCAGATGGATGCCGACGGCCAGCACGATCCGGAATCTCTGGCGCGCATCGGCGAGCGGCTCGACGACGGGGTGGATCTGGTCCTCGGCAGTCGCTTCCTGCATGCCGAGAGCTACCGGCCGCCGCTGGCCAGACGGATCGGGATCCTGCTCTTCAGCGGACTCGTCTCCCTGGCGCTGGGCCGACGGATCAGCGATGCAACCACCGGGTTCCAGGGGCTCTCGGCCTCGCTGCTGGGCTTCTACACCCAGCAGGGCAGCTTCCCGGCCGACTATCCGGATGCCAACATCCTCATCCGCTGCGGCCGAGCGGGATTCCGCATCGAGGAGGTGCCGGTGCGCATGCGCGCCAATCCGGATGGCGGCACACTGCACGTGGGTCTCAAGCCGCTGGTCTACATCCTGCGCATGCTCTTCGCCGTGGCCATCGAATCGACACGGCGCCTGCCGCGGGGGGTATCCTGATGGAGATTGCGCAAGGGCTGATCGCGGCCGTGGGTGTGTCTCTCGCTGCGGTGGCCTTCCTGCTGGGGCGCGCCGAGCGGCTCTCGAGCGGCCACGGGGTCACCTACCTGCTGCTCGGTCTGGTGCTGGCCGTGGCCGGCCTGTTGGGCCCCACGCTGGGTCGCTGGCTGCTCGGGGCCGGCGGGCCCATGGCCGCGCTATTCTGCGTCACGCTGGTTCTGCTCCCGCTGCTGCTGGGTCTGCTGCTCTACCAGGCCGTGACGCTGACCGGACTGCGGGAGCGACTTCTGCGCACCGCGCAGGAGGTGGCGCTCCTGAGATCGGCGCTTGCAGAGGGGGCTGCGGACCGGAAGGATGCGGCCACCGATTCCGAGGCGCACCCGGACTGACGCTACCGCTGTATCTCACGCCGTTTCCGCCCCGCGCCGGCGGGCGCTCGGGGATCCGCGCACCAGGGAGGAGGCCCCAGGCCGATGCGCAGAGCGATGCGACAGCTCGAGGAGATCCTCGGGACCGACGGGCTGTTGGCCAAGGTGATCGAGGCGTACGACTGGCGGCCGCAGCAGCTGGAGCTCGGACGAGCCACGCTCGAGTCGCTCCTGCGCGAGCGGATTCTGTTGGCCGAGGCGCCCACGGGGGTCGGAAAGACGCTCGCCTACTTGGTTCCGGCAGCGCTCTACGCGCGGGCGGAGGGCGAGCCGGTGGTCGTCAGCTCTTACACCAAGGCGCTGCAGAACCAGATCCTCGAGCAGGAGGCGCCCCGCCTGCGTCGACTCGTGCATCCAGATCTGCAGATCGCGCTGCTCAAGGGGCGCAGCAACTACCTGTGTCGGCGCCGCTGGGAGCTCTTCCTCGCCGAGGAGGGTGCGGGGCCCGATGGGCACGCGGCGAGCGAGCGGTTGCAGGACTGGGTCTTCACCACCACCAGTGGAGATTTCAGCGAGGCCCCCCCTCTGGGCGCGCGCGCCGGCTGGGTCCAGGCGCGCATCGGAGGAGAGGCGCGCTTCTGCCGCAGCCGCCTCTGTCGCGCCGAGAGCGGCTGCTTCCACAAGCGGGCGCGACGGGAGGCCCGCCGCGCCGATATCCTCGTGGTCAACCACTCGTTGCTGCTGGCCGATGCGCTCAGCCCGGGACTACTGCCGGACCACCGCGCGGCGATCATCGACGAGGCGCATCTGTTGCCCGCGGCGGCGATCGAACCGTTCAGCCGCGAGCTGTCCGAGACGGGCCTGCTGCGCGCCGTCCGTGCGATCGGCGGAGCCGGTGAGCCGGGTGCCACGGATCGCATGCGCCGGCTGTTGCGCTCGCTGCCCGGTGAGGTGGCGCAGCGCAACCTGACCCCGCGCCTGCGCGCGCTCGAGGGGGAGACGCGCGATTGCCTCGAACGGGCGCGCGCCTTCTTCGAGGAGCTGCGCGACAGCCCGCTCTATCCCCCGCACGGAGAGCGGCGGCGCTGTCTGCCGCAGGACGTCGATCGCCTGCTTCCCGAGCAGACCGACCGATTCCTGCTGGCGCTGACAACGCTGTGCCGCGCCGCGGAGGGAAGCGCCACCGAGCTGCTAGCCGCCCTGCCGCCCGGGGATCTGCCCGAGGAGCTCTCTTCGCTGGCCGAGGTGATCGAAGGGCAGGTGGCCGAGCTGCTCGAGCAGAGCGAGACGCTGCAGCTGTTGCTGGCGGCGCAGCCGGATGATCGGGTCCACATCCTGGCGGATTCGCCGGCGCGGGGGGCGGTGCTCGGCGCCCTGCCGCTACGCACCGGACCCGAGCTACGCGAGCACCTGCTGAGCCGCTACGGCGGGCTGACGCTCACCTCGGCGACGCTCGCGACGGGCCGCGATCTGCGCTTCTTCGCCCGCGAAGTGGGACTCGAGCCGGGCGAGGCGCAAGAGCTGCGCCTGGAGAGCCCGTTCCCGTTGGAGCAGCAGTTGCGCGTTCTGGCGGCCGGATTCATGCCCGACCCGCGCGATCCGGCGTACGAGGCGCAGTTGGCCCGCATCCTCGCCGCGTTGCTCGATCGCGTGCCGCGCAAGGCGCTGGCCCTCTTCACGGCCCATCGCACGCTGGAGCGGGTCTACGAGCAGCTGCTCGGTGCGAACGGGGAGGGACGGGCCTGGGAGTTGATCGCCCAGCTGCGTGGTTCGTCGAAGTCGCAGCTCGGAGCGCGATTCCGAAATGCGCCTCGCGCGCTGCTCCTGGGCACGGCGAGCTTCTGGTACGGCGTGGATTTCCCCGGCGACGAACTGGAGATCGTGGTCATCACGCGTCTGCCGTTCGCGGTGCCTAGCGATCCGCGCGTCGAGGCGCTGGGCCAGCAGTTGGCCGAGGAAGGGCGATCCTATTTTCGCGAATACGCGCTGCCCGAGGCGGTGCTGCGCTTCAGACAGGGCCTGGGAAGGCTGATTCGGCGACCGGCGGATCGAGGGGTCTGTGTGGTGCTGGATCCGCGCTTCGTGCGGGCGCGATACGCGAAGGAGTTCGAGACGGTTCTGCCGGTACCCCGGGCGGTGGTAGACTCGCCGGCGGAACTGCTCGCCGAGACGGAGCGCTGGTTTCGCGCGGCGGGCGAACGATCCGATGAGAAGGGGGGAGAGCAGGGATGAAGAGCGAGACGCGGCAGAAAGCGGGCGCGGCGCGCGCGGCATTCGATCGCGGGACGCCGCAGCTCGTGCGCGCACCGCGCGGCAACGAGCGGAGCTGCAAGGGTTGGGTGCAGGAAGCTGCGTTGCGCATGCTGAGCAACAACCTCGACCCGGATGTCGCCGAGCAACCCGACGACCTGATCGTCTACGGTGGCACGGGGCGCGCGGCGCGTTCCTGGCCGGCGTACGAAGCGATCGTGGGGGCGCTGCGCGAGCTCGAAGACGACCAGTCGCTCCTGATCCAGAGCGGCAAGCCGGTGGGGGTCTTTCGCACGCACGAGTGGGCGCCGCGGATCTTGATCGCCAACTCCCACCTCGTGCCGCACTGGGCGACGCCCGAACATTTCCACGATCTGGAGATGCGCGGCCTGATCATGTACGGGCAGATGACCGCTGGAAGCTGGATCTACATCGGCACGCAGGGGATCCTGCAAGGCACCTACGAGACGCTGGCCGAGGCCGCGCGGCAGCACTGTGGAGGCGATCTGCGCGGCAGCTGGGTCCTGACCGCGGGCCTGGGCGGCATGGGCGGCGCGCAGCCGCTGGCGGTGACGATGAACGGGGGTGTAGCGCTGGTGGTCGAGGTCGACCGGGCGCGCATCGAGCGGCGTATGGCCACCGGCTACCTCGATCGCTCCAGCGAGGACCTCGACGAGGCGCTCGGCTGGGTGCGCGAGGCGACCCGCGCGGGCCGCGCGCTTTCGATCGGGCTGCGGGGCAATGCGGCGGAGATCGTGCCCGAGCTGTTGCGACGTGGCGAGAAGCCGGATCTGCTGACCGACCAGACCTCCGCGCACGATGCGCTCGAAGGCTACGTGCCCGCCGGGCTCTCCCTGGAGGCGGCGCTCGAGCTGCGCGCCCAGGATCCAGACGGCTATGTCGCACGGTCCCTGGAATCGATGGCGCGTCACTGCGAGGCGATGGTGGGATTCCACGAGCAGGGGGTCCCGACGTTCGACTACGGCAACAACCTCCGCGGGCAGGCGCTGCGTGCCGGGTACCGAGAGGCCTTCGCCTATCGGGGATTCGTGCCGCTCTATATCCGTCCGCTCTTCTGCCGGGGCAAGGGTCCCTTCCGTTGGGTCGCGCTCTCGGGCGATCCGGCCGATATCCAGCGTACCGATCGAGCGATCCTGGAGACCTTCCCGAACGATCCGGTGCTGGCGCGCTGGATCCCGTTGGCGGCCGAACGCGTGCGGTTCCAGGGGCTTCCTTCGCGGATCTGTTGGCTGGGATACGGTGAGCGCGCCCGCTTCGGCGAGGTGATCCACGACCTGGTCCGCAAGGGAGAAATCTCGGCTCCGATCGTCATCGGTCGCGATCACCTGGACGCCGGGAGCGTGGCCTCGCCCCATCGCGAGACCGAGGGGATGCGGGACGGCACCGATGCGGTGGCCGACTGGCCCCTGCTGAACGCGCTGCTCAATACGAGCGCCGGGGCCTCGTGGGTCTCGATCCACCATGGCGGGGGCGTGGGCATCGGATATTCGATCCACGCCGGGATGGTCGTGGTCTCCGACGGCAGCCGCCTCTCCGGAGAGAAGCTCCAGCGGGTACTGACGACCGATCCGGGCAGCGGCGTGATGCGCCACGCCGATGCCGGCTACGAGGAGGCGATCGAATTCGCCCGGGGTACGGATCTCCGCTTGCCAATGATCGGGTCTTGAGATCCGGCCATCGGTTCCTGAGGTCCCGGGATCGATTCCTGACGCCCGACGATCGATTCCTGCGTCGCGATGGTCTGTACATGCGCTGCGGCGGTCGGTGCATGCGACGCGACGAGGCTTCGTGGAGCGGCATTCGGGGCGGCAGCCCCGCGAGGGAGTACGCATGCGGGACGTTTCTCTGCTGATCACGGGTGCCGACCAGCTCGTCACCGTCCCCCCGCCGACGGGCGGCGGGGGCAAGCGCGGGGCCGACCTCGCCGAGCTGGGGATCATCGAGAACGGCGCGCTGGCCGCGGATGGCGAACGGATCGTGGCGGTCGGAACGACGGGCGAGATCGAAGCGACCTGCGGGCTGCGGCCGAGGGGAGAGCGGATCGACGCGCGCGGCTGCGTGGTCCTGCCGGGCTTCGTGGATCCGCATACCCATGTCCTCTTTGCCGGCACGCGGGAGTGGGAGTTCGAGGAACGGTTGCGCGGTCGCAGCTACATGGAGATCGCCGCCGCCGGGGGCGGCATCCGCTCGAGCGTGCGCATGTTCCGCAAGGCGGACGATGCGACGCTGCTGTCCGAGTCGCTGCAGCGGCTCGACCGGATGGCCGCCTACGGGACGACGACCGTCGAGATCAAGACCGGCTACGCGCTGGATCCCGAACAGGAGTTGCGCGCCCTGCGGCTGATCGGGGCGCTGGGGCAGCAGCACGCGCTTTCGATCGTCCCGACCTACCTGGGGGCGCACGAGGTTCCCGACGACTACCGCGACCGAGTCGACGACTATGTCGAGCTGCTCACCGAGCGCATGATTCCCGAAGCCGCCGAGCTGGGCATCGCGCGCTTCTGCGATGTCTTCTGCGAAAAGGGCGTCTTCGACGTGCCCCAATCGCGGCGCATCCTGCAGGCCGGCCTCGGTGCCGGGCTGCGGCCGAAGCTGCACGCCGATGAGATCGAACCGTTCGGCGGCGCCGAGCTGGCGGCCGAACTCGGGGCGGTCTCCGCCGATCATCTGGGGCGCGTCTCTCCGGCGGGGATCGCCGCCCTGGCCGAGGCGGGCGTCGTGGCAGTGCTCCTGCCCGGGACGCTCTTCTCGCTGGCGGCGAAGCAGTATGCGCCGGCGCGGGCCATGATTGACGCCGGCGTCAGCGTGGCGTTGGCGACCGACTGCAATCCGGGCAGCTCGATGACCGACGCCATGCCATGGGTGATCGCCCTGGCCTGTCTCCAGATGCAGATGACGCCCGCCGAAGCGATCTCCGCCGCCACCTACAACGCGGCCGCGGCCCTCGGCCTGGAGGGAGAGGTCGGTAGCCTCACCCCCGGCTATCGCGCGGATCTGCAGCTGCTGGCGGCGCCCTCCTACGCACGCTTGCCCTATCACGTTGGCTCATCGGATCTTCGCGATCTGGTCGTCGGTGGGCGGATCCGTCTCCGCAACGCCGCCCCACCGGCGCTGCGCGGCTGAGTCCCCTTTCCCCAGGGGGGCGGACAAAGCACTGCGGATCCCCCGCGTTTGGGACGATAACTCTCACAGATCATGCCGATTTCCGACGCACTGCTCGCCAAGGCGAAGGGAGCGTACCGTGGACCGCAACATCGCATGTCGTCGCACGGCACAGAAGTGCGTGCGCGAAGGGGATGTCGATCGAGCCATCGAGGCGTACGAAGAGGTGGTCTCCTCCGGGGACGCCGATCCGTACGACTACGTGTACGCCGGTGACCTCTATGCCAAGACGGACCTGACGGAGGAGGCGATCGCCCGCTTCCGACAAGGCGTGGCAGCCTACGGAAGACTGGGCTTCAATCGCAATGCCATCGCACTGTGCCGCAGGATCCTGGGTCTGGACGCCAAGCAGCTGGACGTCCTGCGCGAACTGGGTGACTTGCTGGCCAGCGAGGAGTTGCTGGACGAGGCCCTCGAAGCCTACCTCGGGTATCTCGAACGCGTCGATCCCCAGGTGCGCGAAGAAGAGGCGTTCCGCGAGACGCTGACCCGCGCCGAGGAGCTGGCCGCCCGCCGGCCGGTCCACGCCGTGCGCCTCGCAGAGTTGCTCGAGTCGCTGGGGCATACGGAAGCGTCGGCCGATCTGCTCTCACGCACGGCGGATGTGGCCCGGAGCGCGGGAGAGGCGGAGGTGGCCGGCGAACTGATGGAACGCGCCCTCGGGTTGAATCCGGCGCTGGCCAAGAGCGCCGAGATGGCCGACTCGATCGAGGATCGTCTGCAGCAGGTCCATCGCTCCAAGATGCAAGCTCCCGGGTCGGCGGCGGCTGCAGAGCGGGAGCCGCACGCGGAGGAAGCGGCGCAGACCGCGCGCGCCCGGCAGGAAGCGCGGGACCAGACACCCTCGGTTCCGTCGGCCGCGGCGCAGCCCGTCTCCGCGGGAGAACCGTACGAGATCGATGTGCCCGAGGCGCCCGCCGGCGAAGCGGACCGGTCGGGGGAGGAGGAGGCCGACGAGGGTCTGGCGCTGCCGGGGTTCCAGGAAGTGGACTTCACCTCCGAAAGCGATGAGAGCGGATCATCGGAGTTGGCGATCGAACGGCTCGATTCGATCGAGCGCGGCCGCCGTGGCGCAACCAGCGCCCCGGGCGAGACGCCGAAGGTCGATCGGGTGGAGATCCAGGGCTCCGCGCATCCCGCGGCCGCCGCCGGGACGCCCCCCGAATCCGCGCCGAGTGCGGGCCGGAGCGTGGAGGCGCCGTCCGGTGCGGATCGCTCTTGGGAGGGCGACTCGGAGAACCAGCTCGCGTCCTCCGAACCAGGTTCGGGTGCGCCCGATGCGGAGCCGCTATCGTTCGCACAGCCCGCGCCCTCCGAGAGCCTTACGGATCCGGACGTGGCGGAAGAGGCCGATCCGGCCGAAGCGGCCCGCGAAGCGATGGCGGCGCAGGACTGGAAGCTGGCCCGGCGCTGGGTCGAGGCCTGGCTGCTTCAGGATCCGACCTCGCACGAGGCAGCCGATGCGATGATTCAGACCTGTGAGGCCCAGCAGGATCGTGCAGGGACCATCGAGGGGCTGACGCTCAAGGGGGATCTGCTCATTCAGGGACAGGAGCTTCCGGCGGCTGTGCCGCTCTTCTGGCGCGTTCTCGAGATGGACCCGGAGAACGACACCGCCCTGCGCCGGATGGCACGCTTCCGCGAGTTGGGCCTGGTCGCCGCGGACGCCATGCCCGGCGAGCCGGGCGAGGAGAAGAGGGGCGGCGCAGCGGCCTCCGATGCAGCCGCGGAGGGGGACGCGGCCGGGGAGGGCGGGGAGCAGCGGCGCGAGGAGCGCTCGGGGACGGCGCCGAGGCCGCAGGAGCGTGAGATGCCGCTGGACCCCGCGCGCGCACTGGCGGTCCTCTCCGCTTTGCGAGGAGATGGGAAACCGCCGGTTGATCCCCCAGAGACGGAGACCCATTATGCGCGGGGGCTCGTCCACCTCGAGATGGGACACCTCGACGATGCACTAGAGGCGTTCGATGCCGCGCTCGCCGAATCCGATACGGAGTCGGAGCGCAGCAGGAAGCTCCACGAGCTGCGCGCGAAATGTCTCTCGGGCAAGGGAGAGCATCGTGCAGCGATCGCGGAGCTCGAGCCGGTCGCCGAGGCGTTGGATCCATCCGATCGGGAGGCTGCCCCCCTGCACTACTTCTTGGCGCTGGAGCATGAGACCCTCGGGGAGCTGGATGCGGCCAGAGAGCGGCTTCGCATGGTCATGGCGGCCAGGCCCGACTTCGCGCAGGCCGGCCGCCGTCTGGCACAGCTCGAGGAGCGCGCGGCCTAGCAGACGCTCTCGGCGCCCCGTCGCATGGCTGCTCTGCACGGGGCTGCTGCTCCTGATCGCTGAGGCTGCAGCCGATCTCACCGTTCCGCCCGCCGCCGCGCCCGGCGAACCCCCGCCGCCCGATTCGGTCCGGGCCGCTTGCGGTGTCGACAGTCTCGCGGGCGAGGCAGGAGTGGGGGTGGGTGACAGCGTCTCGGCCGCGGCGGCGCAGCACGCGGAACCGGCTCCGCGATGGGATGCCTGGCGACTGCTGCGCGGGGTCGCACCCCGTGGCGCGCCCGTGCTGGATCGGCGGGCGCTCTTCGAATCCTCGGCCCTGACGCTTTCTGACGCCATGCTGCGCGGCACCGAGCTCGGCGTGCACCGCGCCGGGGCGCACGGCGCTTGGGATCTGCCCTACCGTGTGGGACCCGGGATCGATCGGTTTTCCCTCTGGTTCGATGGGCTGCCGGTTCAGGGGGGCGCTTGCGCAGAGGCCAATCTCCACACGCTCTCCCCGGCTCTGCTCTCCGAGCTGCACTGGTTGCCGCCCAGTCCGTTTCTCGATCCACTCGCCGCGTCCGCGGACGGAATGCTCTGGGGTGCGACGCCGCAGGCCGATCCGGCGGCCACGCTGAGCGCCGTGCGCCTGTGTGAGGGCGCCGGTGGGGTCGGCACGCAGGAGTTCTGGCTCACGCGCGCCGCAGCGGCCTGGCGCCTGACCGGCGCCTATGCACACTCGAGCGGGGAGGGGCGTCCCGCCTGGGTCGAGCCGCGCTACACAGGCACCCAGTACCAGAATCTGCTCGCGAATCTGGATCGCGGCGCGAGATGGGGCGTGCTGCGGCTGTCGGTTGCCGGACGCGACGGCAAATGGACGATGGAGGGGCCGCGCAAGCTGGTCTGGGAGTCGCAGCAGGGGACGATCGGCTGGCAGTCTCCAGACAGCAGCCGCTGTCTGGCGGATGTGCGACTCGTGCGGCGCAACGATCTGCTGCGCTGGTGGGCCCCGGAGGGCGATGCCCGACGCCGGACGACCGAGACCGCGCTGCTCGCGCGCGGCTTCTGCGCCCGCGGGTCGCTGCGCCTGCTCTGGGCGGGCGCCGCGGAGCGCGTGGCTGCGGACCTGCGACTGGGCGGCGGCTACGATCGCAGCTGGACGGCCGATGGAATCGGACTGGCTACGGGTGTGGTGTGGAGCGATTCGCTCCAGCGACTGCGGGGCGTGGTGGGCTACACCGAACCGTGGTGGGGCGCTGGCCATCTGCGGGCGGAGTTCTCGTTCGCGCGGCGCCTGCGCCGCGCACTGGGCGTGCATCTGGAGGCGTGGCGCAACGAAGCCGTGGCGTTCACCCCGCGTCTGGAGGGGGATGGAGAGGCGCTGCTCGCCGAGGGGCTGGTCCTGCCGGGCGCGCGCGACCCCGAGGAGGTGCGGCAGAGGCGGCGTGAGCATCTGGCGCTCGATCTGCGCGCCGCGTCGGGCGATCGTGCCCTGTGCGTCGGTCTCTTCGTCGACCGTATCGCAGGCGCCCTGGGACTGGATCCGGACGCAGCCACCCTGCTGGCGCCCGAGGTGCGAGACACGACCTCGCTCGAGCGCCTGTTGGACGATGCAACCCTGGGCGGTGCGCGGTGTACAGCGCGCCTTCCCCTCTGGTGGGGCGCGGAGATCGGCGGCGATCTGACCTGGATCTTCTCGCCGCAAGAGGATGCCCTGCCTGTGCTGACGCCGCGGATTCGCGGCCGCGCGCGGTTCTCCCTCGCCGGCCGTCTGTTCCAGGACGATCTGGCCTGGGAGGGTCGGTTGATCTGCGTGGGACGGAGCGGCTGGACGACGGGCCATGGGTGGCTGGAGGAGCTGGCGCGCTTCGACGGAGAACTCCATGCCACCATTGGGGCGGCGCACCTCTTTCTGGCCCTGCGGAATCTGACCAACGCCGATCAGCCATCGGCGACCTACGCCGATGGTCGCTGGGCCCCATTGATGCTGCGCAGCTACCAGGCCGGCTTCGAGTGGCGCTTCCGCGACTGAAGGCCGGCCGACGCCCGGGATGCCTCGCCCGACTCCGCGCCGGGAGTGATGCCGCATGCAGTTCACGCCCGCCGAGCGCCGTCTCCTGGCGCTTCTGGCCGTGCTCCTCGGCTTTGGATACGCGAATGCGGCGCTCTGCCACCTGACGTTGCTGCCGGCGCGCTGGTGTCGCGGGCAGCGGGCCGAACAGGGGGCGACGTCACCGGCCGCGTTGCCCCCCGCAGCGTTGCCAGCGGCTGCGTCGGGCGCCCGCATCCCTGACGCACCCTCCGCGGCATCACACCCGACCGATGCGCCTGCATCCCTGTTTCGGGAAGGGGCGCTCGACTTGCGTCGGGCCGACAGCCTGGCGCTGTGTGCGCTGCCCGGCATTGGCCCCACGCTGACCCACCGCATCCTGACCTTTCGCCGGCAGCGCGGCTTCACCAGGCTGGAGCAGCTGCAGGAGGTCAAGGGCATCGGAGCGACGCGCTTCGCGAAACTGCGCTGGTTCCTCACGCTCGGTCCCCCAGACAGCTCCCGGGAGCCAGCCGCGGAGGCCGGGACGCCGAGGCGTGGACCAGATGGCGGATCCCAGCCGGCAGGTGTGCAGACTGCACGTTGAAAGCCCCGCCAAACTCGTTTTGCAAGACGCCGCGGCGTGGGGGGCTGATGGGCGCAGGGCGAGAATGGTGCCAAGGGATGCCAAGCGATTGACCGATCATCAGATGGAGAAGGCCGCCCGGGCGGGAGCCGGTGGCACGCCATCTGCCCGTTGGCCGGCAGCGGAGTCCAGCAGCTCGGCGGGGAGGGACCCTCTTGACCAGCGATGTCGCCAGCAAGCTCGTCGAAGCCGGCCTCGTCAGCGACGAGGCCGTGCGCAAGGCGCAGCGTACCCAGCATGGGCAGGGCGGCGATCTCGTGGGGCACCTGGTCAAGCTGGGTGCGATCGAGGAAGAGGATCTGCTCCGCTTCCTGAGTGACCACTACGGGGTCCCGAGCGTCAATCTGGACCAGATCGAGATCGACCCCGAGGTCATCCGCCTGATCCCCTCCGAGGTCGCGGCGAAGTTCAACGTCGTTCCGATCAGTCGCATCGGCCGCCAGCTCATGGTGGCGATGTCGAATCCCGCCAACTTCTTCGCGCTCGACGACATCAAGTTCATCACCAATCTCGAGGCCGAGCCGTTCGTCACGACCGAGGAGCAGATCAAGCGCGCCATCGATCGGCACTACGATTCGGTGCTCTCGATGGCGGACGTGATGAAGACGATGGAAGACGACCTCGAGGTCGTCGAGCAGCAGGAGGCGGAGGAAGACGGCGAGTCGCAAGTGGCCGACATCGAGTCGGCCGACCAGGCACCGGTCGTCAAGTTCGTCAACTCGATGATCGCGCAGGCAGTGCGAGAAGGGGCCAGCGACATCCACATCGAGGTCTACGAGAAGTCGTTGCGTGTCCGTTTCCGGATCGACGGAACCCTCTACGAGCGAATGCCGCCTCCGTTCAAGCTCCGTTCGGCGATCATCTCGCGCCTGAAGATCATGGCCGATCTGGACATCGCCGAGCGGCGGGTGCCGCAGGATGGGCGGATCAAGATCCGCATCGGCAAGAAGGTCGTCGACCTGCGCGTCTCCTGCCTGCCCTGCATCTTCGGCGAGAAGATCGTGATGCGCATCCTGGACAAGGGCAACCTGGCGCTGGACTTGACGAAGCTCGGCTTCCAGCCGTCGGCGCTCAAGGTATTTCAGAAGGCGATCCAGATGCCCTACGGGATGGTGCTCGTGACCGGCCCGACGGGGAGCGGCAAGACGACGACCCTCTACTCGGCGCTCTCGAAGGTCAATACACCCGAGGTCAATATCATGACGGCCGAGGACCCGGTGGAGTACAACCTGGATGGGATCAATCAGGTTCAGGTCAACGAGGCGGTCAAGCTGACGTTCGCCTCGGCGCTGCGTTCCTTCCTGCGCCAGGATCCCAACATCGTGATGGTGGGTGAGATCCGCGACATCGACACCGGGTCGATCGCGGTCAAAGCGGCGCTTACCGGCCACTTGGTCTTCTCCACGCTGCATACGAACGATGCCGCCAGCACACTGACACGCCTCATCGACATGGGCGTAGAGCCGTTCCTGGTGGCCTCCTCGGTGAACCTGATCCTGGCACAGCGACTGGTCCGACGCCTGTGTGAGAACTGCCGCAAGCCGATGGCTTGGACCGAAGAGCTGTGCCAGCGGCTGCAGATTCCGATGGAAGCCGAAGATGAGAAGGTCACCCTGTACGAACCAGTGGGCTGCGACGTTTGTCACAACACCGGATACAAGGGACGCCTGGGCGTATATGAGGTCCTGCCCATCTCTCCGACGATCCGCCAGATGATCCTCAAGGCCGAGCCGACCTCCGCCATCAAGCGTCAGGCGATCGAGGAAGGGATGCTCACGCTACGCATGGACGGATTGCTCAAGCTCAAGAGCGGCGTGACTTCTGCCGAAGAAGTCCTCAAGGAGACTGCCGCCGACACGGATCTCTAGATTCCTCGAAGTACCAGCGCGCTATCGGATGCGGCGCTCTTCCCGGCTGGCGGGGAACCCGAGGGAGTGCAGCCATGCTCTCATTGCAGAAGCTTCTGGCCGACATGTCCGAGCGCGAGGCCTCCGACCTGCATCTGACCGCGGGGGTGGCGCCGCAGTTCCGTATCGACGGGGGCATCGTCGACTCGGGATACGCGCCGCTCGATCCCAAAGTCTGCGAGGCGCTGATCTATTCGGTGCTCACCGACGAGCAGAAGAAGCGCTTCGAGAACAGCCGCGAGCTCGACTTCTCGTTCGGCATCAGCGGCCTGGCACGCTTTCGTGTGAACGTCTACATGGACCGCGGCGTGCCGACCGCGGCGATCCGGCTGATTCCCCACGAGATCCTATCCTTCGATGCGCTCGGCCTCCCGCGCATCGTCGGCGACTTCGCCGAACAGCAGAATGGGCTGGTGCTGATCACGGGGCCGACCGGGAGCGGCAAGACCACGACGCTCGCGGCACTGATCGACAAGATCAACGCGGAACGCCCCGGCCATATCATCACCATCGAGGATCCGATCGAGTACGTTCATGCCCACCGCAGGGCAATCGTCAACCAGCGGGAAGTCGGAGCCGATACGGAGAGCTTTCCGGCAGCTCTCAAGTACGTCCTGCGGCAGGATCCGGACGTGATCCTGATCGGTGAGATGCGCGACCTCGAAACGGTTCAGGCCGCGCTGACGATTGCGGAGACAGGTCATCTGGTCTTCGCCACCCTGCACACCAATTCGACCTACGAATCGATCAACCGCATCGTTGACACCTTTCCCACCAGTCAGCAGAAGCAGGTGCAGGCCCAGTTGGCCTTCGTGCTGCGCGGCGTTGTGACGCAACAGCTCGTCCCCCGCAAGAGTGGCCAGGGACGCGTGAATGTCTCGGAGGTCATGGTCTGTACGGCGGCCGTCTCGGCCATGATCCGCGAGGGCAAGATCCACCAGATCTACTCCTCGATGCAGGCCGGACAGAAGTTCGGCATGCAGACCATGAACCAGGCGCTCTACCGCGCCTATGCGACCGGCAAGATCAGCCTCAACGAGGCCATCGCGCGCAGCCCGGACGCCAATGAGCTCGAGCAGCTCGTGGCCAAGGGGGACCCGACGTATCGGCCGCGCTTCAGCCAGATCCCCAGTCGGGCTGAGAGGAGACGCGCAGCGTGACGACCTACGTCTGGAAGGGACGCACAGCGGACGGGAGTCTTCAGGGCGGTGAGATCACCGCCCCGGGGCGCCATCAGGCCATGGCACGGCTGCGGCGGCGCCGCGTGGCGCCCACCGAACTCCGCGAAAAGAAGGCCAGTGCCAAGGGCAGGGGCGCCAAGCGTCCGAAGGGCGTCAAGGGACGCGACCTGTCGGTCTTCACGAGACAGTTCTCAACGATGGTCAATGCCGGTCTGCCGCTGGTGCAGTGCCTGGACATCCTCTCGCGCCAGACGGAGAACGAGGCGTTCCGTGGAGTGATCGGGGACGTGATGCGCAGGGTGCAGGCCGGGGCCACGCTGGCCGAAGCGATGGGCAGGCGTCCCGAGGCGTTCAACTCGCTCTACGTCAGCATGGTCGACGCCGGGGAGTCAGGAGGCATCCTGGACGATATCCTCATGCGTCTGGCGCAGTACATCGAGAGGGCCGAGGCGCTCAAGCGCAAGGTCAAGGGCGCCATGACCTATCCGCTGATCGTCTTCTCGGTGGCCGTTCTGGCGACCGTCTTCATGCTGCTCTTCATCATCCCGGTCTTCGCCGGGATCTTCGAGGATTTCGGCGGAGAGCTGCCCGGTCTGACGAAGCTGGTGGTGGCGATGAGCGAGGGGCTCAAGCGTGGCTGGTGGCTGCTGGCCGGGATGATCGTCGCTTCGGTGATGGGCTTCAAGCGCTACTACCGGACGTCCGACGGCAAGCGCCGCGTGGACGGTCTGCTCTTGCGAGCACCGGTCTTCGGAGACCTGGTGCGCAAGTCCTCGATCGCGCGCTTCGCGCGGACCCTGGGCACCTTGATCGCCAGCGGCGTGCCGATCCTCAGCGGATTGGATATCACCGCGCGCACGGCTGGCAACAAGGTCATCGAAGAGGCGATCATGGCCACCAAGGGCAGCATCCGCGAGGGCGAGACGATCGCGGCACCGCTGCGCGAGGCCAGGGTCTTCCCGCCGATGGTCGTGCAGATGATCGCCGTCGGCGAGGAGACCGGGGCGCTCGATAAGATGCTCGAGAAGATCGCGAGCTTCTATGACGATGAGGTGGCCGCAGCGGTCGAGACCCTCACGTCGATCATCGAGCCGGTCATGATGGTCGGCATGGGATTGCTGGTGGGCGGCATGGTGGTCTCGATGTACCTGCCGATGTTCGAGCTGATCAATGTCGTTTCGAACTCCGCGTAGCGCGCGCCCCGTGCAGGGGACGGGCTGCCGGGTCGGGGTCAGCGGGCCGCGCTGCCCGCAGGCCTTCCTCCTGGGGCGCGCCGGCGTCGCGCTGCTGGTGATCCTGCTGGTGGTCTCACGCGGGCACTGGTCGCTGGCGGAGATCAACCTGCCCGCCGGTTTGGCTCTGCTGGGCTGGCTGGCCTCGAGTAGCGCCGCGGGGGTGCTTGGAGCGCGGCATCGCAACCTGCGCCGTCTGACGCTCGGCGCGCTGCTCTTTGGGGACAGTATGGCGGCGGCCCTGGCCGTGCGCGCGGTCGGTGGTGTGCAGAGCTCGGCCGTGCTGCTGTTTGCCCTCCCGGTAGCGGCGGGCAGTCTCGTGCTGCGTCGGCGGACGGCTCTGCTGCACGGTGCGGTGACCGCGGTGCTCTATGCGCTCTTGGGCATCGAGGAGTTGCACGCCGGGGTGCCCAGCGGCCAGATCTGGTCGGCGGTGATCTTCCATACGCTGCTCTTCACGACGTTCGGTCTGGCCATTGGCCTGGTCAGCGTTCGCATGGCGCGCCTGCTCCACGAAGCCGTCCGCTCTCGTAGTGAGTTAGAAGCGATCCGCCTGAGCACCGACCAAGTGCTGGGCAACTTGAGTTGCGGGCTGGTGGCGGTCGAGCCTACCGGGGCACTGCGCATCCTCAGTCCGCAGGCGCGTCGCCTGGGTCCCGGAGAGGCGGAGCCGGAAGACATCTGGCAGCTCCTGCAGGGCGACAACGCTCCGCTCTTGCGCCTGATCGAAGATCATCTGCGCGGCGACCGGGATGGAGCGGATCAGGAGATCCTCCTGCGTCCGGCAGGGGGGAAGAGCTTCCCCGCCTGGCTGAGGGTCGCTTCGGTGACCGGCAACGATGGCTGCTTTCATGGACTGGTGGTGATGTTCTGGGACATCAGCGCCCGCCTGGCCGAGGAGGAGCGCGCGCGGCGACGCGAGCGGCTCGCCGCCGTGGGAGAGCTCTCGGCGGGCCTGGCGCACGAGATCCGCAATAGCCTCAAGCCGATCACCGGATGCGTCGAGCTGCTGCGCAAGCGCGGCGGGCTGCCGCCGGCGGCGCGACCGATGACCGAGGTCATCGAGCGCGAAGCCGATGCGCTGGAGGCCTTCCTCAGCCAGTTCTTGGAGCTTACGCAACACAAAGCGGTGAAGTTTTCCGCCGTGGACCTCGAAGAGTTGATTGGGGCAGAGGCGGCATCCCTGGTTGTGGCGGGGCGCTGGCGCGGGCGCGAGATCCGCATCGCGGCGAGTGGGGCGACGCGGGCCTGGGGGGATCGGGATTGGCTGCGACAGATTTTCCGCAACTTGCTGATCAACGCGCTCGAGGCGGCCGAGGGGGGCGTCGTGGACGTCGACTTCACGACGCTCCGCAGAGCGGGACGAAACTGGCTGCGCATCGGAGTCTCCGATGAAGGGCCGGGGCTGCAGGGCCTGACAGCCTCAGAGAGCTTCGAGCCGTTTCGCACGACGAAGTCCGGAGGGACCGGACTGGGGCTGGCGATCGTGCGCCGAGCAGTCCTCGAGCACAGCGGGCGCGTGGCCTTCGACGAGACCCGACGGCCCGGGGCGCGGGTGGTGGTCGAGCTGCCCGCCGAACCGCAGGCGGAATGCAAGCAGACCCTCCAGATGGCGTGAGGCATGTCAGTGACGAGTCACGAGAAGAAAGTCGCACGCACGCATCGCATCCTGGTGATCGACGACGAGGAGAGCATGCGGCGTTTCCTGACGATGCTCTTCGAGTCGGAAGGGCACCAGGTCACGGCGGTCGGCAACGGCGCGGATGGCGTTCACCGGCTGGAGTGCCAGCCGTTCGACCTGGTCATCGCCGATCTGAAGATGCCGGGGATCGACGGTCTCAGCGTGCTCGACTGCATCCATGCCCGCTACCCGCACGTGCCGGTCGTGATCCTGACCGCCTACGGATCGGAGAAGATTGCCGCCGAGGCGATTCGGCGCGGCGCCTTCCAGCTTGTAGAGAAGAGCGCGCACAACGAGGAGATCGTTCTGGCGGCGAACAACGCGCTGGCGATGAGCAGCGTGCGCTCGCAGAACGAGGTTCTCAAGGAGCAACTCCGTCGCTCTCACGACGAGCGGCGGATCATCGGACGCTCCGAGGAGATGCTCAAGGTCTTCCGTATGGTCGACAAGGTCGCGCCGACGGAGGCCACGATCCTGATTTTCGGCGAGAGCGGTACCGGAAAGGAACTGATCGCGCGCGAGATTCACTACCGCAGCCCACGCGCCAACGGACCGTTCCTCTCCGTCAACTGCGGCGCCCTGCACCGCGATCTGCTCGAGAGCACGCTCTTCGGCCACAAGAAGGGGTCCTTCACCGGTGCGGTCAAGGATCAGGCGGGCCACTTTGTGGCCTGTGAGCAGGGGACCTTCTTCCTCGACGAGGTCGGGGAGATGGCGCCGGCCACCCAGGTCAAGATCCTGCGAGCCCTGCAGGAGCGGGAGATCATCCCGATCGGGGCCAGCGAGTCGATCAAGATCGACGTGCGCCTGGTAGCGGCGACCAACGCCGATCTGGAGCGGGCGGTCGAGGAGGGCAACTTCCGGCACGATCTCTTCTATCGCCTCAATGTGATCCCGATCCATCTGCCGGCTTTGCGCCAGCGCACCGATGACATCCCGCCCCTGGTCGAACACTTTCTCGAACGCAGCGAGATGTCTGGGGAGAAGGGGGTGTCGCGCGAGGCGCTCGAGGCCCTGATGCGCTACGACTGGCCGGGGAACGTGCGGGAGCTGGAGAACGTGATCGAGCGCGCCGTGATCCTCTGCGACAGAGACGAGATCCGCGTGGAGGATCTGCCCGAAAAGATCCTCGCCGGTCCGAATCGGAAGGGTACTTTCGTCATCGATACCCCAGTGCTTTCTCTCGAGGAACTGGAGCGCGAGTACATCCTCAAGGTGCTCAACCACACCGGCTGGCAGAAGAAGCGCGCGGCCGAGATCCTGGGCATCAACGCCTCGACGCTCTATCGCAAGCTGATCGGCTACGGCATCAGCGGCAAGCCGGAGGAAGGGCACCTCGATGAGGCCGCCTAGCAGAATGCAAGACGCATCATGCGCCTCGCACGGGGGAGGCAACACGCACCGTCGGGGGGATTCATGCCAGGATCCCGAAGCGGGGGCGGAACTGCATATAGAAGGGGGAGTTGGCTCCGACGCCGCTGCGCCGGGGTCGCTGGCACATGGCTTGCTCCATCGCTCAGACGGACCATGGGTGTCGGTGCTCGACAAGGGTCCGGCGGCGACTGCTTTCCAGCCAGCCATGGTCAGGGTCGGTCCAGATAGGAGGTGCTTCCATGTTCGGTAACAGTAAGGGCTTCACGCTCATCGAGTTGATGATCGTCGTGGTCATCATCGGGATCCTGGCCGCCATCGCGATCCCGAACTACATCTCGATGCAGAACCGCGCCAAGGAGAGCAGCGTCAAGGGCAACGCCCACTCGGTGCAGCTCGTCGTCGAGGACCTGGCGGTCCGCAACGTCGGGGTCTACCCGGCTCTGGCCGACATCGTCGCCGGGCTCTTCCCTGGTGGCGCGTTCCCGGACAATCCGTTCACCGGGAACCCGATCACGATCGCGGCCCCGGGATTCAGCCAGGGCGACATCGGCTATGCCCTCGCAGCCAACATCTACACGATCGAGGGCTATGGCGAGACGGCCACGGTGATCACCCTCTCGAACGGCTAGTCCCAGCCGGCAGCGCGCACCAGCCGGCGCCCCCGGAACTGGGGTGCCGGCTGGACGCCTTGCCGCACGATCTGTGCGGGCGGCGGAGAAGCAGGCATCTGAGTCGGCCGGTCCAGGAGCGGACCTCCCCGCGCAGCAGAACCAGATCGGAGGCCTAGGATGCTGGGCAACCAAAGAGGCTTCACGCTCGTCGAGCTGATGATCGTGGTGGTCATCATTGGGATTCTGGCAGCGATCGCCATCCCCAACTACATCGCCATGCAGAGCCGCGCCAAGGAGAGCGGCGTGAAGGGCAACGCCCATTCGGTGCAGCTGGTGGTCGAGGATCTGGCGGTCCGCAACGTCGGGGTCTATCCGGCTCTGGCCGACATCGTCGCGGGCCTCTTCCCCGGCGGCGCCTACCCCGACAATCCGTTCACCGGCAACCCGATCACGATCGCGGCCCGGGGCTTCAGTCAGGGCAATGTGGGCTACGCTGTGGCTGCCAACGTCTACACGATCGAAGGCTACGGCGAGACGGTCGCCGTGATCAGTCTCTCGAACGGGTAGGCCAGAGATCCCCCGGCGCGGCGCGCGGATTCCGCTGCGATCGGGCTTGGCCTGGTTGCGTTCGCATCTTCCCTCCCGCCCGCCCCCCTCCCGTCCTTCCGCGGGTCCTCTCGCCCGTCTTCGCGTCGGTCTCCTCTCCCGCTTCCTCTCGGGTCTCCCTCTCGCAGCAACGGTCCCCCCGGGCCTGGCGGGCCGCAGATCGTTGCCCCGCTGGTCGCCATCCGGTCGCCGGCCCTCGAGTCGCGCTGAGAGCCGCATTTTGCAGATGGCGCGGGGGATAGGCGCTTCAAGCTTCCGCCGGACCGGCCGATATGAATGAGGGGGTGGAGGTCGGCACCAATCGGGTCAGGGGAGGTGGGCGGGATCAAGCGCCGGGCGATGGGGTCTAGAGATGACCAGCGGAAGAGCGGTTCTGGAGTTCGAAGCGATTTCCAAGACCTACCGCACCGGCCTGCGCCGGCGTAGCGTCACGGCGCTGTCGGACGTCGACCTGCGCGTCGAGCCCGGGGAGATCCTCGGGTTGCTGGGTCACAACGGGGCCGGCAAGACGACGCTCATGAAGCTGGCGCTGGGGCTGCTGCGTCCCAGCAGCGGGCGCGGACGGATCCTGGGCAAGCCGCTGGGGGATGTGGCCGCACGTTGCGGCATCGGGTACCTGCCCGAGGAGCCCTATCTCTATCCGGCGCTGACCGTCAGCGAGACTCTCTCGATGATGATCGCGCTGAACCGCGTCCCACGTCGGTCGACGGCGGCACGCATCGAGACGGTGGTCGCGCAGTGTGCGCTGGGATGCGTCCGGAAGACGCCGGTGCGCAAGCTCTCTCGTGGCTGGCTGCGCCGTCTCGGACTGGCGGTGGCGCTCGTGGGAGAGCCGCAGCTCCTCTTGCTCGACGAGCCCCTCAGCGGTCTCGATCCCGAAGCGCGCATGGCGGTCAAGTCGCTGATCCGCTCCCTGCGCCAAGCCGGCATGACGATTCTGGTGAGCTCCCACATTCTGCCGGACGTGGAACTCCTCGCCGACCGCGTCGCACTTCTGCGCCATGGCCGGCTGCTGACGTGCCGCCCCCTGGCGGAGCTCCTGGATGCGAGCGCGCAAGGCTACGAGATCGAGGCGCGGTTGGCAGGGCCGGTGGATCTGGACGAGGCGCACGAGCGGATCTGGCAGAAGGAGGAGGAGGGCCGCGTGCGCTGGTGGTTCCCGCACCTCGATGCGTCGCGGCTGCAGCGGATGATCGCGCGGCTGACGAGTCAGAAGGCGGCCGTGCTGGCGGTCTCGGCGCACCGCGAGAGCCTGGAGGAGATCTTCGTACGGGCCATGCGCAATCCGGAGGGGGAGGGGGCGCAGCCGCTGTCTCGTGTGGGGGGGGAGCGAGGATGAGAGCGGTTCTGACACTGGCGCGCCACACCGTCCTGGATGCCATGCGCGAGCGCGCGTTCCTGACACTGGGCGTCTTCGCCTTCCTGACCTTTGCCGCCAGTCAGGTAGTCACTCCTCTGGCCCTTGGGGAGGAGCGCCGCGTTACCCTGGATCTCGGGTTGGGTATGCTCTCGCTCTTCGGATTCCTGCTGGTGCTCTTCCTGGGCACGCGCATGGTGCAGAAGGAGATCGATCGCAAGACGATTCTGCTTCTGCTGGCCAAGCCGCTGCATCGCTCCGAGCTGGTGGTGGGTAAGTATGTCGGTCTGGCAGCCGTGCTGCTGATCAGCGTCACCGGGATGCTCGCTGCGCTGGCGCTGGTCCTGCTCTCCAGCGGTCACAGCTTCGGCTGGTCGTTGGGCGTAGCGGGCTATTATGCCGTGCTGGAGCTCTGGGTGATTGCGGCTCTGACCATGCTTCTGACGGCCTTCAGCAGCCCCGTCCTGGCGACCTTCTTCCTAGTCGGGATCTACATCGCGGGACACCTCGCATCGAGTCTGATCGACGCGGCCGAGATGCTTCCCTCCGCGCTCGGGGCCATGCTGCTCAAGGGGCTCTTCCTGGTGATCCCGCGCCTGGATCTCTACAGCTACACCCTCGAGGTAGTGCACGGTGCGGCGATTCGGCCCGCGGAGCTGCTCTGGGCCACGGCGTATGCACTGCTCTATGCGGGCGGGGCGATCCTGGCCAGTCTGCTGATCTTCCGGCGCCGCGAGTTCTCCTAGGGGATGCGATGAAGCCGAAACCGGGCACCCCGTTGCTGCTGATCTTCGCCGCGCTGGTCTGCGTGGTGCTCTCCACGCACGCGCGCGAGGAGATCGCGGTGCGAAAGCAGGCGCTGCGCGATTCGGTGGAGCTGCTCTTCTTTCCTTCGGGGCGATTCCTCCAGGAGACCAGTCTCGGACACCGACATCTCTTGGCCGACCTGGCCTGGCTTGCGGCGATTCAGTACTACGGCAAGCATCACATGAGCGATCAGTCGTACCCGCTCGCTCAGCATATGTTTACGGTCCTCACGGATGCGGATCCCGGATTCGAGAGCGCCTATCTGTTCGGGGCGCTCGTTCTGGCGGAGGAGGGGCAACTGGGGCGGGGCGAGGCGCTGCTCGAGAAAGGCGTGGGCCGCAATCCGGATTCCTGGCGCCTGGGATTCGAACTGGGCTTCTTCCGCTACATCTACATGAAATCCTACTTGGAGGCGGCGCGGGCGTTCGCCACGGCTGCCCGCAACCCGAACGCGCCCGACTACGTGACGCGGTTCGCGGCGGCCGCCTATCAGCGCGGCGGCGATGCCGCTACCGCGGCCCAGCTGTGGCGTGCCATCTCCGAGTCCACGGACAACGAGGAAGTGCGTCGCATGGCCGAGGAGTGGCTCGAAGCGCTCCCTGGCAAGGGGGCGGTCTGGGGGGGGGCGAGATGATCGACCCTGCGACCCTCGCTGCCGTCCCCGCGGGCCTCCGTCTGGCCGCCTTGTTCGTCATCGGTCTCTGCCTGGGCAGCTTCGTCAATGTGGTCATCCATCGCCTCCCGCGCGGCGCATCGCTGGCCGGACCGCGTTCGCGCTGTCCGCAATGCGGCGCGACAATCGCCTGGTACGACAACATCCCCCTGCTCAGCTACGTGCTGCTGCGCGGGCGCTGCCGCCGATGCCGGCATGGGATCTCCTGGCGGTATCCGATCGTCGAGCTTCTCGGTGGACTTCTCACCGTGGGCACGGTCCTGCAGGCCGAATGGATGGGCGTGGGCTGGGGCGTCGGGCTTGCGCGCTTGCTCTTCGCCCTGGCGCTGCTGGCGGTGATCTTCATCGATCTGGACCTACAGATCATACCCGACTGGATCACGCTTCCGGGAATCGCCGCCGGATTGCTGAGCGCGGCGTGGGGTCCCCTGGGTCTCGTGGACGCCCTGCTGGGCGTGCTGGTGGGGGCCGGGGCCCTTCTTCTGCTGGCGCTGGGCTACCGCGCAGCCACCGGTCGCGACGGACTCGGGATGGGGGATGTCAAGCTGATGGCCATGGTCGGCGCCTTCCTGGGGTGGCAGGGCGCGTCGGCGACACTACTGCTCGGTTCGCTGGCCGGCTCTGCCGTCGGTGTGGCACTCGTGCTGCGGGGTCGTGGCACGCGCCGAACCGCGCTGCCCTTCGGCACCTTTCTGGCGCCGGCGGCCTGGGTGGTGCTGTTCCTCGGATCGGTTCTCTGGAGCTGGTACGTGGCGTCCTGGAGGGGCTAGGCGAGGTGCGGGCCAGCGCGGCCCCACAGGCCGAGTTGCGCCACGCGCGCTGCGCACCCGCTGGACGCCTCTATACGAAGAGGAGAAGACGTCTTCCCCGAAGAACTCATGTTTTCCCCTGCCCTGGCCGATATTTCCAGCTGTAGGAGCCCATCGTCCGCGCGCCATGTCGCGCGCGCCCGGGAGGAGGCGAGGCCTTGTTCGGCAAGCCGAAGCGAACCGTGGCATTGGACATCGGTGCCAGCAGCATCAAGCTGGTGGAGGTCGAGCGGCGCGGCAGCAAGAGCAAGCTGGCGCACTGCGCCGTAGCGGCCCTGGACTCGGATGCCATCGTCGACGGCGAGGTCATGAACCGGCCGGCCGTCGTACGTACGATCGGAGAGCTGTTCTCGGGACAGCGCATCCAGCGGCGGCGGGTCGTCTCCGGCATCTGCGGGCGCGGCGTGATCGTCAAGAAGATCGCCATGGAGCGGATGAATCATGAGGAGGCCTCCGAAGCGATCTACTGGGAGGCGGAACAGCACGTGCCCTACGGCATCGACGATGTGGTCCTGGACTTCAAGATCCTCGACACCGACATCGGTCCTTCGCAGATGCAGGTGCTGCTGGTGGCCGCCAAGCGCAACGTGGTCATGAACCACGCCGAAATCGTGCGCGAATCCGGTCTGATCCCGGACGTGGTCGATGTGCACTCGTTTGCGGTGCAGAACGTCCTGGAGTTGAATCATGCCCCGGAACCGGGGCAGGTCGTGGCGCTGCTGAACGCTGGAGCCGAGATCACGAACATCTGCATCGTGCGTGATGGTACACCGCTCTACACCCAGGACATCTCGACAGGCGCCCATCGGCTGATCCATGCCGTGCAACGTGCGCATCAGATCCCGCGCCGCGAAGCCGACGAGGCGATCCGCGGTGCGTCGAATGGCAAGATCGACATCAGTCCGCTGCTTGACGAGTTCTGCCGCGAGCTCTCGGCAGGGCTCGACAAGTCGCTGATCTTTCTGCGCACGGCCGGCGATGCGGACGGCATCGATCGGGTAGTGGTCTCGGGAGGCTGCGCGCGCATTCCGGGCTTCCTCGAGCGCCTGCGTGCAGCCCAGTCGGTGCCGGTGGAACAGATCGATCCGCTGGCGGAGATGGAAATCCCCTCGGGTACGTTGGATGCGCAGGAGGCCCCCGCGATCGCTCCTCAACTCGCGGTGGCGATCGGGTTGGCCTTGAGAAAGGGGCGCGGCGAGTGATTGCCGTCAATCTGCTGCCGAAAGAAGAGCGCTCCGAGGAGCTGAAGCTCGGCCGTCCGCGGCTGCGGTTCCTGGCCTGGGTGGCGGGTGCGGTGGTGGTGGTGGTCGTCGTGGGGGGCTCGCAACTGGTCGCGGAGATGAAGATCCAGGGACTGCGGGAAGACCTGATGATCGCACAGCAGGAGAACTCGCACCTCAAGAGCCAGGCGGAGCTGGTGCGCCAGCTCGACGCGCGCCAGCAGCAGCTCGAGTCGCGCCTGAGTCTCGTTTTCGATCTGAGCCGCGACCGCCGCCGCAGCCTGGCACTGGTCGATCAATTGGCCGTGCGCATACCGGACCACCTTTGGCTCACCAAGGTCGAGCAGTCGGGCACGACGGGGCAGCTCATCGAGGGGGTGACCTTCTCGAACCTGATCGTGGCTGAGCTGATGAGCCGCCTGCGGGACGCCGAAGCCTACGAAGCGATCGACCTGGCCGTCGCTGAGCGTGGTCTGATCGGCGAGGAGCCGGTCGTGAAGTTCTCTTTGACGACCCGAGTGGCCAACTAGGCGGGAGGGCTGGCGGATGGACATGCGGGATCCGAAGGCAGCCTGGATGATCCTGGGAGGCCTCCTGGCCGTCGTGGTGCTCTATCTGAACTTCGGGACATCGATGATTCCGTTCAGCTATCGCGGTCGCATGCAGGAGGCGGGCGAACTCCAGCAGCGCTACGAGGCGCTGGCCCTGGAGAATCGCCGGGCGCGCGCGGCAGCGGCTCGGCTGCCGCAACTCGAGACGCAGGCCGAGCGGCTGGAGCGGCATTGGGCGGAGGCACAACGACTGATTCCGAAGGAGAAGGAGATCGATCTGCTGCTGCGCGAGATCTCGTTCCGCGGTCAATCCAGCGGCGTCGACTTCCTACTCTTCCGGCCCATGAAGCCGGTCGCGTACGACTACCATACGGAGCATCCGATCGAGGTGCGCGTCGAGGGCAGCTTCCACGAGATCACAGGCCTGTTGCGTGAGTTGGCCAGCATGCGCCGGATCGTCAACGTCCGCGATCTGCTCCTCGAGCAGAATCCCAGCGAAGAGGAGGATGCCGGATCGGCGAAGGCTCACTTCACGGCAGTGGCATACACATTGGGCGGTACTCCAGGCGCAGCGAGCGCGGGCACGAGTTCGGCGATCAGGGGGGGAGCTCCGGGCGAGGGCGCGGCGCCGCCGACGCAGGCGACGCAGGCCCGCCCTGGATTCGGGAGGAATCAGGAATGAGCTTGCGCAGCATCCTGCGCTTGGTGTGCCTCGCTCTGGCCATGGTCGCGCTCTCGGGTGCGACAGCGCCCGGGAGGGCCGCAAGCGGCGCCGTGGCCGCCGATCCCGACGTGCTGCTCGAGGAGCTCGAGCGCACGCTCGGCGAGCTGCTCACGCCGCAGCCCTATGACTACCTGAGTGACGGACGGCGCGATCCCTTCGTGCCCCTGATCCACGCCGATGGAATGCCCACTCGCGAGGATCTGCCTAGCGTGGAGGACCTGATCGTCGTGGGAGTACTGTGGGCGGATACGGAGTACCTGGCGCTCACGGAAACGCGCGACGGTCGTAGTCTGGTGTTCCGTCCGGGAGACGAGGTGCGCAACGGGAAGGTGCTCGACATCACCGAGTCGGGCATGGTCGTCCATCACAGCCACTACGGAGTGACGCGCACGGTTACGTTGAGGATCGCTTCGGGTGAGGAGAAGCGCGATGAACGCTAGAAGTGGGCACGCCGGTGGATGGCGAATGGGCTTGGCCGCGCTGCTGGTGATCCTGGTCAGCCTGGCTGCCGGAGCGCAAGAGGGCTCCGAGGTCTCGCCTCCAACGATGTCGCTCGACGTCCAGAACGCCGAGATCCAGACCGTGCTGCGCGGCATTGCAGAATACGCGGGCGTGAGCATCGTTGCCGACAACAACGTCACGGGGACGGTAACCGTCCGGGCGACCGATCTGCACTGGCGAGAGATGCTGGCGACGGTCTGCCGGTCGGCGCAGCTGGTGGCCATTCCGCAGGGACCGGTGATTCGCGTCGCGACCAGCAAGACCGCCTCGGACGAAGCGTTGGCCCGGGAGTCGGCGGCGCGGAAGGCAGAAGAGTACATGCCTCTGACCACGCGCATCGTGCCGATCCAGTATGCCAGCGCGGAGGAGCTCATCGAGGTGCTCGATACGATGACGAGCGCACGCGGTCGCGTGGAGGCGGATCCCAGAACGAACTCGCTGCTCTTCACGGATATCGAGCCCCAGCTCGACCAGCTCGAAGCGACTGCCCGTCGACTGGATGACGAAACCGCGCAGGTCGAAATCGTGGCGAAGATCGTGGATGTCGACGCGGTGGCCGCGCGTCAATTGGGAATCAGCTGGACGGGCACGCAGCTGCACTCATACGGCGCGGACGCCGACGGACAGATCTCCCTGAACCCCGCCGATATCGTCGATCCGAGCATGGATGTGCGGGTGGGCGTGATCCGCTCCTTCGGCCAGATCCAAGCGAAGCTGCAGGCGCTGGAGACGGAGAACAAGGCGGACATCATCTCCACGCCGCGCATCACGACGGTCAACAATCGTCTGGCCCGGATTCTGGTCGGCAAGGAGGTGCCGTTGATCACACTCGACGAGGCCGGGAATGCGATCACGGAGCTCAAGAAGGTCGGGATCACGCTGGAGGTCACGCCGTACATCAACAGCGACGACATGATCACCATGGACCTCCATCCGGAGATCTCGGATCTCTCTCAGCAGTCCACCGTCCAGGGCGGGATCGTCTTCAACAAGACCGAGGCCGACACAAGAGCCATGGTGCGCGCCGGTGAGACGGCAGTGATCGGAGGCCTGATCCGCACCAGTGAGATCCGCTACGAACGAGGGGTGCCACTGCTGCGTGATATCCCGTTTCTGGGCCGGCTGTTCGGTTCGACCGACACGCGGACGGAGAAGCGGGAGTTGCTGATCTTCGTGACTCCGAACATCAGCCAGCCGAACATGGCCTCAGCCTCCCCCTAGGTTGTGGCACGAAGATTGGACCTGGCAGCGCCGGCGCGACGGGAGATAGAGTCCGTCGCGCCGGTGCTCGTTTTCCACGGGCTCGCGAGTGCGTGCGGATCTGGGGATCTCGGCCTCACCGGGCCGGTCTGAGCGGCT
>WJJG01000399.1 GCA_014729815.1 Candidatus Eiseniibacteriota bacterium | reverse complement strand
GCCCTGGAGCAGGACGCGTCTTTCTCCTCGGAGTGGATCGAGGGCTTCGATCAACTGGATCTGCACCTGATCCTGGCCGAGGCCCACTTCTCCCTGGCCGACTACGCCAGCGCCCAGGCGCAGGTCGATCTCCTCGACCCCGACAACGATCTCGATGCGGAGGACCCGGACTACGTGACCGATCTGGCCCTGGCCATCGAGGCGCTCCGCGATCTGGTGACCGAATAGCGTCGGCCCGGCCGCGGCCGGGTGCTGCATGGCTTCGGGCTGCCGCCGCGGCAACCGGTCCGGACGCGCGGCTCTTCTGGGTCGCGCGCTCGCGTTCCGTGGGAGTCGCCATGCGGAATAGCTACAAACGGGAAGATGTCTTCGTCTGCCGCCACGAATCGCATCGTGGATTCGACCACCGCGTCTCCGCTTACCATGTACTGATCGAGAAGCGCTGCATGCCGCACGGCTGTATCGATTTCGTCTGGAAGTGCAAGCGGCTCGACAGGGGAGGCGCGTGCCCCAAGGGATATCGGCACGTCGGCAACAATTGCGCGCAATGCCGCTTCTACGATGAAGAGAAGGTCCAGCGCCGACCCGCGTGCCTGCTCGGGGAGGCCGCGTATCGCGACTTCGTCCAAGACTGCCGCGATTTCGATGCGTGGACCGAGCGACTCCGCGGGCGGCGCGTCGAAGTCGGCGGACGGATCACGGATTTGCGTCCCCACCTGATCCGCGAAATCGACGGGCGGCGGTCTCGTCTGGTCCTGCGGGGCTTTCTGGTGCGTCTGGAGCGAGGCTACGTGGGTCTCGAGGGTGTCGAGGATCCGCTCTACGTGCGCATCGGCCGCCGCGCGCAGCAACGTGCGCGCCTCGCGCGAGGCGATCGCATCGACTGCTTGGCGGAGGTCGGCCTCGACCGCGGCCGTCTCGTGGCCACCGGCGTGCGGCGCCTCGAGGTCGAGGAGCGTGGGGGGGAGGCGCCCGCAGCCTGGGAGGCGGCGCTCCTGAGCCGCCTGGACGCCGTCGCGGTCCCCGATCAGCCGGAGCGCTGCCTGCGCTGCTCCCGGGGGGTGCTCGTCGACGTGCGCGAACTGGGGCGCGAGCAGCGCCGCCCGCGGCGAGAACTGCTTTGTCTGGAGGGGATTGGGCGCCCCGAGGACTGTCCGTATGAAGCGCTCGTTGGCCTCAATGCCTCCTGCCCGGCAGCTTGCGGGAGCCCGGCCCCGGCCCGCTAGGCGCGCAACTCCCCCGCTGGGAGCGCCGTAGATCGGAGTGCCCGCGCGAGATCCGCCGCGGTGGGCCGCGCGGGCGACCTGGAGGCGACCGCAATCTCGACCGAAGCGAGGTGGGGAGATGGCGACAAGAATCAAACGCGCGCTACCGATCCAGCTACTGGCCGGACTGACGCTGGCGGCGGTGTCGGCGGCGAGCGCGGGGCCACTGCTCGCGGCGATCGAGCAGATCGATCATCAGAATCTCTACGAGCGCCGCTTCGTCCTTCCGCGGGATGCGGAGGTGGAGATCGATGCCGTGGGAAGCGGCTGGCCGGATGAGAACTCGGTCTTCGCCTATCCCTGGATCCTGAACCTCACGAGCCGCCACGTCGTCTGGCGCATGACGCCCCAGCGGGCCGAACCGTACGGGGGTGACCAGAACCTTCGCGAGCAGGTGCGCCTGGCGCTGCCCGCGGGCGAATACGCAGTCTACTTCTCGGCGGTAGGCGGCTTCTTCCCGATTCGCAAGAAGGTCACGCTCTTCCGGCTCTTCGATCTCGGATCGATCAAGATCGATGGCCAGTTCCCGGTCGACTGGGACGAGTACGGCGATCCGGACGACTGGTACGTGCGCGTGCGCGCGAGCGATCCCGACTACGCGGTTGCGCCACCGCCCCGGCAGGATCGAGAAGCGGAGATCGGCGCGCTCGTGCGGCTCTCGCGGGTCGGCAACACACGCTACCGCTGCGCGGCGCTCGAGGTGCACGCGCCGCTGCGGGCACGCGTCCTGGCGATCGGCGAGTACGCGGGAGAGGGGCGCGGCTTCGCGGACGGGGCCTGGATCCTCGATCGCGATCGTTGCCGGCGCGTGTGGGAGATGACCCTCGAGAACACCGAGCCCGCCGGGGGCGCGGAGAAGAACCGGCGATTCGACGCCGAGGTGACCTTTCAGCCGGGACGCTACCTGGCCTGCTACGGCACCGACGACAGCCACGCCTATGACAGTTGGAATGCGCCGCCGCCGTTCGATCCGGCTTCGTGGGGACTGACACTGATCCCGGTCGACGCATCCGCGGCGGGCGACGTCGAAGTGGCTATCGATCCCCCGGTGGAGAATCTGGTCGTGGCGCACACGATGGTCGGGGATGGCAGCTTCCGCCAGGAGGGATTCACGCTCACCCGGCCCGCGAGGTTCTGCGTGCGGGGCCTGGGAGAGAAGATGCACGGAAAGGAGCGCCTGGTCGACTTTGGCTGGATCGAGGATGCCGCGACGCGGAACGTGGTCTGGACGATGGAATACGATCTGGGGCACTTCGCCGGCGGTGAGCTTCGCAATCGTCTGGTCGAGGCCCAAGTCGAGCTGGATGCCGGACACTACTACGTGGGATACATCTCCGATGGCAGTCACTCCTATGATGGCTGGCACGATCACGGCCCCTTCGATCCACGGGGCTGGGGGATGATGGTCTCCGGCGCGGGTGTCGACTTCTCGAGCGACTGGGTCCACCCGCTCGACGAAGGCGCCCTCACACGCGCGGTGATCGCCCTGGCACCGATGCGCGACGATCAGCGGCGGGAGGTCCGCTTCGCAGTCGAGTCTCCGACAACGGTGCGCCTGATCGCGCTGGGAGAAGGGGACCGCGACGAGATGTACGACTACGGCTGGCTGCGGTCGGACGATTCGGGCCGCACGGTCTGGCGCATGCGCCCCGAGGAGACCGAGCATGCAGGCGGCGCGCGCAAGAACCGTCGTACCGAACGGGTCCTGACGCTCGAGCCGGGACACTATCGTCTCGGATACCGCACCGACGGATCGCATGCCTTCGGGGACTGGAACGCCGAGATGCCCCGCGAAGCGTATCGCTGGGGCGTGACGATGATCGAGCTGCCGAGCTAGCGACGCTGCGGCGGTGGATTCGGCCGGGCCGCCATCGCGATCGCTCTGCGCGAACGCCGCGACCGTTCCGTGCGGCGGGGCGGCCGCGCGCCTGCCGCACGCCGCCCCGGGCCCACGATGCTCCCCAGCACTGGCTCTGCCGCGGCCGTCCCTTCTCCCTTCCGGCGCTCGTTGCTATGATTGCCGACCTGCGCGATCCCCGCGCTCCGGGCCGATCCCGATCTCGAGGCACGATCCACGCTCGGCTGGCCCGATCGCGATCGCGCCCGCAGGCTGGGTGCCGAAGCGGAGCCGCGATGGGGCGGGAGACGGGCCGCGACGCGGCGATTGCAGAGCCCCCCGAAGGGAGACGGATGTCGGCAGAGGATCGATCGGAGGTCCGGCGCATCGTGCTGGTTGCGGCCCACTGGCTGGGCGATACGTTCTGGGCGCTGCAGACCGTGCCCTTCCTGCAGGGGCAACATCCCGGTGCTCGCCTGAGGCTTCTGCTGCGCCCGGAGCTGCGCTGGCTCGGGCGCCTGTGGTTGCCGGATGCGCAGCTGATCTCCGCCCGCGGGCTGGTCAGCGATCGCCGGCGGGAGCCGATCTGGCGCAGCCTGTGGCTGGGCGCCGACGCCCGCGCGGTGCGCCAAGCAGGCGGACGCATCGATCTGTGGATCGACTTCACACGCACGCGCGCGTCGGATCTGCTGGCCCGACTCGTTCGTCCGCGCCAGCGACTGGGGCGCCGTCGCCAGACGGTGGCCGCGGGGACGCACCTCGCGCTGCAGCCTTGGGCGATCCTCGCGCCGCGCTACGCGCAGGGGCCCGGCTGGCCGGCCGAGACCCGTCAACGCCGGCCGCGGCTGCCCCGCGCAGCGCTGGCGCAGGTCGCCGGGGGTCCGAGGCCCGCGGGGGGCCTGGCGAGAGAGCGGTCAGAGGAGAGCGAGTGGTCCGCGGCGCGGGAGATCCTGCTCTTCCCCGGTGCCGGCTGGCCGGAGAAGCGCTGGCCGCTGGATCTCTGGCTCGAACTGGCGCACCATCTGTCCGAAGATGGGAATGACGTGACGCTGCTCTTCGCCCCCCGGGAAGAGGCACTCTGGCGGGCCGCGCGCGCCGCGCTCGAAGGCGCGCCGCCGGGTCGACCCGCCTGCCGGGTGACGCGCGGCCGCGAGCTTCTGCACAAGCTGGTAGCGGCGCGGGCGGTGGTGGCCCACGATTCGGGCGCCGCGCATCTCGCCGCGGCCCTCGGCGTGCCCACAGTGGCGCTCTACGGTCCGACGAATCCGCGGATCTGCGGGCCACTGGGTTCACGCGTGCGGATCCTGCGCACCCGGTGTGCAGAACGTCCCGATGGCGGGCAGCATCATTGCCACGATCGCCCGGCGCGGCGGTGCGATCGCCAGGGCATGCGCGACATCACGACCGCAGACGTCGTGTCCGCGCTGCGTGCGCTAGTGGGTGGAGGCGATCGGAAGGTGCGTTGCCGAGGGCTGCGAGCCGGCTCGGCCTGATGGAGAGCGGATGCGGATACTGGTTCTGGCCACGATTCCCTTCGAGGGACTCCGCCGCCGCCAGCAGCAGGTAGCACTGGGGCTGGCGGCGCGCGGGAACGAAGTGCTCTATCTCGAGCCGCCCCGTCCGGTGCGCTCGCTGGTCGACCCGGCCCGGTTCGAGCCGGCCGAGCTCGACAACGGTGGGAAGACGGGGCGCGACGATTCGGGTGCGGAGGAGGCGCCGGCGGGCACCGGCCTTCCGGATGCGTGGGCGCAGTTGGCGAAGGAAGCCGAACTGCGGACGATCGCGCCGCACCTGACGATCGCGCGCAAGGGCGTGGGGATGGCCAAGATGGGCGCATGGGGATGGGCGGCGCGCCTCGGCTGGCGGCTGTGGGCCGGGCAGGTGGAGCGGCTGATCTCCGACGCGCGCGCCGAGGTCGTGCTGGTCTACCATCCGGCGCTGATCGGCGCGGCGCGGGCGGCGCTCGAGGCCCCGATCATCTTCGAATGCCTGGATGACTTCCCCTCGCTGGTGCCCTCGAGCTCGATCGCCGTGGCCTACGACGAGGCGTTGCGCAGCGGATTGCCACAGGTCGACGGCTTCCTGGCGGTGAATCGGTACCTGCTCGAGTCGTGGGGGCGCTTCCTGCGTGAGGGCGTCCCGGTGCGCGTGATCGAACATGGGGTCGACCTCTCGATGTTCCGGCCAGCGACCCCCGAGCGGCGCACGCAGGCGCGTGAGAGATTGCACCTCGCCCCCGATGTTCCGGTGGGGGCCTATCTGGGACGGTTCGATGCGCGCCTGAGCTACGCCGATCTCGAGCTGATCTTCGACCGCGCTCCGGAGCTGCGCCTGCTGCTGCTCGGAGAGGTCAGCTCCGAGGGAGAGGACATCCTCCAGCGACTCCCTCACGAGCGCATCCATCGGCTGGGGCCGCTGCGACCGGGGCAGGCGGCGGAGCTGATCGCGGCCGCCGATCTGACGCTCCTGACCCTGCGGCGAGAGCCGCATCTGGAGCCGATTCGCGGGCTGAAGCTCTACGAGTACCTGGCGACCGGTTTGCCGGTGCTGGCGTCCTTTCGAAGGGCGGTCAAGGCGTTCCGCGAGGCGCTCTACCTCTATACCGATGCCGCCGAGCTGGAAGTGCGGCTGCGCGAGGCGTTGGGGGAGGCGCCGGAGGCGTCGATCCGTGCCGAGCGGGTGCGCATCGCACGCGAGAACGGATGGCAGCTGCGCATTGGGGAAATCGCCGATTTCCTGACCGAGGTCGCATCCTCCGCGGAGGCACACGATGGCTGAGCGCGAGCGCTGGAGCGACTTCCTCTGGGCGGGCGGATTGGCGAGCATCGCCGTCGTACTGGTCGTCTCCGTCGGAGGCGGGTGGGGCCTGCACGTGATCTTCGGCGACTCCTTTCCGGAGCTCTCGTTCCCATTGCTCACCGGCTACCTGGCCGGTCGACTGATTGTTCCGCTTCTGGCGGTCGGCCTGCTGCTCGCAGCGCTGGGCGGCGTGCTCGCGCGCTTGACCGGTCCGCGGCGCACACATCCCCGCAAGCTTCCCGTTCTCTTCGCGCTGTTGCTCTCGGGCTTGTTGGCCGGCGGGCTGGTCTTCTGGCTCAACTCCAATCTGCTGCGCTACTCGCGGGACCTGCGCAGCTACGCGCTGGATGTCGCCATGCTATTGGCCGCGGCGGTCTTCGGCCTGCTGCTCGTGCGCCTGCTGCCGCGTACGCATCTCGAACGCCGTCGCGGCGCGCGCGTGTTGGGGTTGCTGCTGTTGGCGGGAATGCTCGCACTGCGTGCGATCGGCAATCCGTTCGCGGCCGAGCGCTTCCTGCCGGCGGCGCCACCCGCGGCCGACGCGCCGCAGCGCACAGGGCGCTACACGGCCGAGGGACGCTACGTCGGAGCGGAGGATCTGGAGTCCGAGCAGCCTTGGAACATCCTCCTGCTCTCGATCGACACGCTGCGGGCCGATGGGCTGCACGCGTACGGCAATCGGCGCGACACTAGCCCGCGGATCGACTCGCTGGCGGCGCGCGGCGTCTGCTTCGACCGGGTGTTGGCGCTATCTTCGTGGACTCTGCCCTCGCACATGACGATGGTCACCGGGCTGCAGCCCTCGGTGCACGGCTGCAGCGCCTCGCCGATGTGGACGCGGACCTTCGATGCGCTCTCTCCACGCTGGGTCACGCTGGCCGAGGTCCTGCGTGGTTGGGGCTACGATACCGCGGCCTTCACCGACGGCCGTCTGGTGGGGCCCACGTTCGGCTTCGATCAGGGCTTCGACATCTGCGACGATTCCGGGCACGGCATCGAGCGGATCGCCGAGAAGGCGATCGACTGGCTCGACCGGGATCCGCAGGAGCCGCCCTTCTTCCTCTTCCTGCACTGCTATGACGTGCACCATTACCGTCCTCCCGAGAAGTTCGCGCAACGCTACGTCACCGAACGCCCGGCGCGAATGGCCGCGCTACGCCGGCAGGGCAAGGAGCTGGAAGCTCGCTTGAACGCCAACGCCTTCTATCATCTCGATCCTGCGGAGATCGCATATGTGCGGGCGCTCTACGACGCAGAGATCCGCAAGACCGATGCGGCGTTCGGTGGCGTGCTCGAAGCGCTGCGCCAGCGAGGCTTGGCGGAAGAGACGATCGTGATCGTGACCTCCGATCATGGCGAGGAGTTCTGGGAGCACGGCGGCACCGGACATGGCTGGTCGCTGCATCAGCATCAACTGCGCGTTCCGCTGATCTTCTGCGGTCCCGGAATCGGCCCGCCCGGCCGGCGTGACCCCGGCTGGGTCGGCCTGGCCGATCTGATGCCCACGATCCTGGATCTGCTCGGGCTGCCAGTTCCCGCCCAGGTGCAGGGCCTCTCCTTCTCCGGACGCTTGCGCGGGGCCGAGACCGCGAGCGCAATGCCGCGGACCTTCCTGGCCGAAGCGTCGCACTTGGGCAACCAGAAGTGTCTGGTCGCCGACGGCCACGCCTATCTCTTCCATCGCTATCCGCCCATCGGGGAGGATCTCTTCGACTGGCGGCGCGCAATCTTCGTCTGGCGCAACGTGCTGCATGCCCTGGCGCCCGAGGAGCTCTACGATCTGACGCGTGATCCCGGCGAAAGGGAGAATCTCGCCGCGCGCGACCCGCAGCGCGCCGGACGCATGCGGCAGCGGCTGCTGGCTCTGACGCGCCAGAACCTCGTGCGCGCTGCGATGCAGCCCGAGCAGGGTCGGCAGGAGCTGGACGAGGAGGTGCGCGACCACCTGCGCTCGCTCGGCTACATCGACTGATCGGCTGCGCGCGGCCTCGCGAAGGATCCTTCCCGGGGCCCAGCGCGGCAATCTCCGCCGGGTGGCGGGAGGATTCGGTCCAGATCCGTAAGGTCCTTTCCTGTATTGTCTTGTGTCGCTGCTGGGCGGCTCTGATAGGCGCTCGGCCGCGGCCGCTCGGACGCGAGACGCGGGCCGGCGGGCCTCCGAGAGGGCTTCTCGGGTAGCATGCTCGAGTGGCAGGCGCCGGGCATGAGATCACTCGCGGAACCCCTCCCTGTTGGACCGGAAGGGATGTCCTCCAAGGATGCCGTGGAAGCGCCCTGCGCCAGCCGATACTATTGCCAGGGATGCAGTTCCGCGCGGGTGGGGCGTCTTCGCGCCCGACGCGCAGCCGCTCCACCGCGGTGGAGCAGGGTGGGGCCGCCGAGCGGCCTCGAGGGAGTGGCGTGTCACCGAAGTCCGCAGTCCTAGCGATCACCTACCGGTGCAATTCGCGTTGCACCATGTGCGATATCTGGCAGAAGAAGGATCTGCCGCCCGACCTTCCCGCCGCCTTCTACCGTCGCTTGCCGGCGAGCCTACGCGAGGTCAATCTCAGCGGCGGCGAGCCGGTGCTGCGCAACGACCTCCCGGAGATCATCGCCGCGATCCAGGAGCGCTGCCGCGGTGTGCGGATCATCATCTCGACCAACGGACTCCTGCCCCAGCGCACCGTGGAGCTGCTCGAGGGGCATCCGGAGATCGGCGTACGCGTCAGCATCGATGGCCTCGAAGAGGAGCACGATCGGATCCGCGGGATCCCCGGGAGCTACGCCAAGGGGCTGGAGACGCTCGATCGGCTGCAGCGCGCCGGGTTCAGGGACCTGGGCATCTCCTACACCATCAGCGCCGGGTCGGCGCCACGTCTGGCAGCCCTGAAGAAACTGGCCGATGAGCGCGGCATGGAGTTCACCTGTTCGGTGGTGCACTCCTCGGAGTTCTACTTCGGGGACCAGGCCGAGGAGGTGCCCAATCGCGAAGCGCACATCGCCGAGCTGATCGCGCTCGAGCGGCAGCAGCTGCGCAGCTGCCGGCCCAAGGAGTGGTTTCGCGCCTACTACACCGAGGGACTGATCCGCAAGCTACGCGGCGAGCGCCGCATGATCCCCTGCCTGGCGCTCGAGGAGTTCTTCTACCTCGATCCCTACGGGAACGTCTATCCCTGCAACGTTCTCGATCGCCCGATCGGGAATCTACGAGAGCACAGCTACGACGAGTTGGTTCGCCAGGCGCCCGAGACCCTGGCCTACGTGCGCTCCTGTCCCGTGCAGTGCTGGATGGTGTGCACTGCGGCACCCGCGATGCGGCGCAACATCGTCGTGCCGGGGCTCTGGATCTGCCGGCGCATGCTCGCCGGTCGCAAGCCGCAGACCAGGGTCGCCACGCTGCCCGAGCGCGCCCGCTAGGCGTGGGGCGTGGAACCCGTGTGCCGCGCCTGGGTAGTGCTGCGCATCGATCGCCGCCAGCTCGCGCCTGAGCGCAGGCCAGGAGACGGACGGGGAGGAATCGGATGGCAGTACTGAAGGAGAAGGATCGCAAGGAGGTGGGCCAGCTACTCGCAGGTCTGACCCACGACGTGCGGCTGCTGATGTTCACGCAGGAGCACGAATGCCAGTGGTGCGAGACGACTCGCGAGCTGGTCACCGAAGTGGCCGAACTGGCCCCCAAACTGAACGCCGAGATCCACGACTTCGTGGCCGAGAAGGATCTTGCCGGGGAATATGGCATTCGGCGCGTTCCGGCGATCGTGGTGATGGGCGCACGGGACGTCGGCATCCGCTTCTACGGTGTGCCTGCCGGGTACGAGTTCGCGGCGCTGCTCGAGGCGATCCAGGCGGTGGGCAGGAATGCCCACGGGCTCCCCGACGGAGTGATCACCGAACTGTCGCGCATCGAGCAACCGGTGCATCTCCAGGTCATGGTCACACCGACCTGTCCGTATTGCGCCCCGGCCGTGGTCGCCGCCCATCGTCTCGCGATGGCCAGCGACCAGATCTCTGCCGACATGGTCGAGGTCTCGGAGTTTCCCCAGATCGCCATGCGCTACCAGGTCCAGGGCGTACCCAAGACGATCATCAACGAGGACGCCAGCTTCGTGGGCAGTCAGCCGGTGACCAACGTCGTGCAGGAGATCCTCAAGGCGGTGGGCGGCGCGTAGCGCTCGGGCGGGGTGCGGATCTGCCGCGGGCGGCTGTGTGGATTCCCCGCCGAGGTGTACGCATCGGCTGCGGCAAGCGCTCGGCCTGCGGCGCGAGCTCGGTCGGCGGTACGTGCTCGGCCTGCGGCGCACACCTGGTCCGTGCAACTAGGTGGACTTCGCCTCTCCCGCACCTTTGATTGCGACCGACGCCGGAGCGTAGCGCTCGAGGATCTGCAGAAGCGCGGCGGGACGAATCGGCTTCGGCAGGTAGTCGTCCATTCCCGCGGCCAGGCACCGCTCCCGATCGCCCCGGAGAGCCCGCGCCGTCATGGCGATGATCGGGATGTGCGTATCCCCACCGTCCTCGCGCTTGCGGATCGCTGCCGTGGCCTCGTAGCCATCCATCTCGGGCATCTGCACGTCCATCAGGACGATGTCGAACTCGTCCTCTTCGAGGCGCACCAGGGCCTGGCGGCCGTTCTCGGCGACGGTGATCGCATGTCCCTGCTTCTGCAGCAGACTCATGGCGACCTTCTGATTGACCGGATTGTCCTCGACCAGGAGGATGCGCATGCGTGACTGCGCCGTCTGCGCCGCGCCGTCTCCCTCGTCGGACGAGGCTGCCGCGCCGTCGCTCTCGTCAGGCGAGGCTGCCGCGCCGTCTCCCTCGTGGGACGAGGGTTCTGCGGCGGCCGGGTCGGGTCCTGTGTGCGGCTCCTCCGACGCCTCGTCGTCGTCGGCCGTGCACTCTGGGACGTACTCCTCCATCGCTTGACAGATCGCGCTGAGCAGGTCGGACTGCTTGACCGGCTTGAGAATGAAGCCGCTGATGTCGCACTCCCGCCGCCGGTCGGCATCCGCAGCCTGTCCCGCCGAGCTGAGCATCAGGATGCGCAGGTCGGCGAATTCGGGCACCTGACGGACGCGCGCCGCCAGCTCGTAGCCGTCCATGCCGGGCATCATGGCGTCGAGCAGCATCAGGCGCGGACGCTGCGGCCGGTCGCTGCTCTGCCACAACATGGCCAGCGCCTCCTCGGCGCTCGAGGCGGACACCGGCTGCATCTGCCAGCTGCGCAACATCTCCTCGAAGACCCGGCGGTTGGTGGCGTTGTCATCGACGATCAGAGCTGACAGCCCGCGCAGCGCCTCACTCTGGCGTTTCGCGCAGTCATCCGTCTTGCGGACTCCAGGGCGGAAGACGGTCCGGAAGTGGAAGGTCGACCCCACGTCGACTTCGCTTTCCAGCCAGATGCGCCCACCCATCAAGGTGACGAGCTGCGAGGAGATCGCCAGGCCCAGTCCGGTGCCGCCGAAGCGACGGGTGGTGGAAGAATCGGCCTGACTGAACGCGCGGAAGATGCGTTCCTGATGCTCCCGGGAGATCCCGATGCCGGTATCGCGGATCGCGAAGTGGAGATGGATCGGCGTCGCGGAAGAACGGCGATCCGGGACGGCCGGATGGGAGGGGGGTGCCTCGGACGCCACCGTGTTCGCTACGTCTTCGGCGGCGCGGGTGGCCTTCTCTTGCGTCCCCTCCCTTCCCTCTGTCTCGGATTCGTCGTCGTGAATCTCATCCGAGTTCAGCGCGGTGACGCGCACGGTGACCTCGCCCTCCTCGGTGAACTTGATGGCGTTGCCCACGAGGTTGACGATCACCTGCCGGAGGCGCGTGGGATCGCCGCGCAGTGCGTCGGGCACGTCGGCGTGGATGTCGCTGCTGAGCTCGAGCCCCATCTCATGGGCACGCGTGGCGAGCGTCTGGAGCGCGTCCCCCAGCGTATCGCGCAGACTGAAATCGATCTCCTCGAAGTCGATTTTGCCGGCCTCGATCTTGGAGAAGTCGAGGATGTCGTTGAGCAGGTCGAGGAGCGTCTCGGCAGAGTTCCGGACGATGCCGAGATACTCCTGCTGCTCGGGCGAGAGCTGCGTGTCGAGCGCCAGCTGCGTCATGCCGATGATCCCGTTCATCGGCGTGCGAATCTCGTGGCTCATGTTGGCCAGGAACTCGCTCTTGGTGCGATTGGCGCGCTGCGCCTCCTCGCGAGAGGCGATCAGGTCGGTGACGTCGACGAACGACTCGACGCCCATCGTGATGTTCTCCTGCTCGTCACGGATCAGCTCGGCCGATTTCAGGACGGTCAGGCGGCGTCCGTCCTTGGTGAGAATGGTGCACTCCTTCTTGCGGATCGGCTCGCGGCGCTCGGGATCGAAGAGCGCACAGTATTTCTGGCAGTTGACGCCATCGAGCACCCGGCAGTCCTGACCGAGCACCTCTTCGCCGGTGCGACCGGTGATGCGGCAGAACTCCTCGTTGATCGAGGTGATGCGCCGCTCGGGATCGACGGTGAAGGCCGCTGCCACGGAAGCGCTCAGGGTGATGTGCTGGAGCTCGTTGAGGCTGCGCAGCTTGGCGGCGACGCGCTCGCGTTCGGTGGCCTCCTGCTGCAGGCGCCGGTTGGCCTCCTCGAGCCGCTGCTTCCAGCCATCGAGCTGGGCGTTCTGCTCCTTGAGTCGGTGAATCGCCTCCGACGCCTCCGACAGAGAGGCGGACAGCTCATCGCGCATGCTCAGTAGATCGACTCGCGCGTCCTCCTCGCGCAGATCGTCGAAAGAGAGTTCGCCGAGCTGATCCGCACTGGCGATCTCCGGATGCGCCAGCAGGAGGAAGCCCGCTCCGCAGGGCACCCAGGAGCCGACCAGATCCACGGGCTTCCCCGAGGATCGAAGAAGCGCGTGCACGATGCCACCCTCGTGACTCGCATGGGGCCGGATCTCATCGAACGATTCTGCATCCGGCGCCTTCAGCACTTCCTGGAGTGGGCGGCCGACGGCGTCGGGGATGCGGCGCAGGATCGCGGGGCTGGCCCAGCGGATCCGGTGGTGCGAATCGACATGCATGAGGAAGGGCGCGACCCCGAGCAAAGCGGCGGGGCAAATCTCGAGACGCGGCGCAGCAGTACTCATCAGAACTCGACCTCCATCGTGCAGTGGTCGTCGCCCTGGTGGACGCAACCGATCTCGCGCACGCGCAGCTCCTGATCGAAGAGGTCGCCGACGCCCAGGATGAGACCCTCCAGGACGCGGCACAGGCCGCGCTGGGAGTAGTAGTGAATGCGCATCGCATCCGCGTCGGTCTCCTCGCAGACGAAGCGTGGGGGGACGGCGTTGCGGAGGCTGCGGGTGACCTGGCGATGGATGCGATCGAGGTTCCGCAGGAACTCCCGAGGTGTGTGCCCGGCGAGGCCGTAGAAGGAGGGATAGGCGGCCCGGCCGGTGTGCGGCACCCAGAAGCGCCCGAATTCGACTTGCACCGTTTCGGCGGGGATCTCGGTCACCCCGGCGATGGCGCGCACCAGCGCCACGGTGGATTCATCCGGGTAGTCTTCGGATGTGGCGAAGAAGGGCTCGTCGCACCCCGCGGCGGCCTTGACCCGTTGCCAGACGTCTGCACCGAAGCGTTGCTCGACGAGTTCCTGAATGCCCTTGTTGATGACGCCCTTAATCTGGACCTCCCGCACAGATCTCGTTCCAGGCGAGCGGTGCGGACGCGATGCATGGCAGGTGGTGTCGTCTCGCAGCGCCGAGCCCGCGCGCCGCGCTGGGCTATCCACAAACGAGATCGGCAGATTGGGGATCTTCATTGAGAGACGACTCGTGCCATACGGACGAGCCGGGGCGGGAGGCGCGCGAAGACGATTGGGAGGAGACCTGCAAGCTGCCTTCTTGCAGTAGGTTGCGAGGGGCGCCCGGGTCAGATCACCGCCAGCCAGTCGCGCAGCAGGAACTCGATCCGGCCGACCAGCAAGGCGATACGCCCCATGACCGTGTACCCGAAGCCGGCCCCGAAGGTGATCATCAGGACCCAGATGCCGATGCGCGAGAAGGCCCCAAAGGAACCCTTGTGCTCCTTGGAGAAGTAGAAGTAGCAGAGGGCCGCCATGATGGCGATCACGGCCACCAGATCCCAGAACATCGTCTCGAAGCTGAAGCTCGGCGAGCCACCCGGAAGAACCGCGGGCGTCAGCCCGGCCACCGACTTGAGGGTCGAGCGGATCTGCCCCATGAAGTCGGCCGTCAGGAAGGCGATCAGGCGCAAGCCCGCAGTCGTACCCAGGATGAATGCCAGCGCCCAGCGCGAGAGGTGCCCCCCCTTGGGGAAGAGACGCAGCAGGAGCAACACTCCGAAGGCCATGGGGATGAAATACATGAACCAGAGCGGATCGTGCGTCGTGTCGGCCAGGCCCGGCATGAAGAGCTGTGCCGTGAGGCTGGGCCAGAGCTTGCCGAGCAGGTTCGGGACCAGGGTGGACCAGAAGCCCATGACCATCCAATAGGCGGCCGACACGCCCACGAAGAGGTGTTCGGCGAAGCGGTAGAGCGGGTTGTCGTCATAGAGGAAGCTCATGATCGCGAGGGTCAGGAGAGCGGCGAACCAAGTGCCGAATCCCTCGATCCCCGCGAAGGGGCTCTCCATGTTGCCGGACGCCGTCCGTACGACCAGCACGGCCACGATGATCCCCGTGATGATGATCCACAGAGCACGCTTCATGATCCGCTCCCTACCTGCTCGTCCGCGACCCCGCCCGCGCCGCGATCCGTCCGATCAGGATCCGCGGTCCGCGCAGCGCGAGGGCGCTAGCGCTTCAACGCCTCCTGCTGCCGCTTGCGACGCAGGATCTGGAACGTGATATTGCCCAAAACGATGAAGAAGATGATCGCCAGATGCGTGACCGTCTGCGGTCCCATGCGGACCAGCGCGGTCAGGAAGCGATCCTTGTCTTCCTGGAACTTCGGATAGGCCTCGGCGACGAGGGCTTCGAACTCGGCCGCGGCCTTGATCCCGCCCATCAGCCCGACCAGCTGATCCGGATAATAGGGGTAGAGTAGCGGTGCCTGAACCGCCGTGCACCCACCTGCTACGGGGATATTGCCCGGGGTGCCCGCGTACTGGATCCACTCCTTGAGGCCCGGATAGCCGGCGCTGACAGTGAGGATCAGATCGAAGCCACGGATGTTGCGCACACCGGCCATCATCGGGATCGAATCGATCGCCGTCCCGTGCGCGTCGGTCGTGTAGAGCTTCTTGATATCGGTCAGGATGACCGCCACGACACCTTCGTTGCCGCTCTTGTAGCCGAAGTCCATGTAGTCGCGCCCGTACTCGAGGTGCGGGTATTCGGTCTGGAGGATGTCGTCGATCACGCCGGCGACCATGTTCTGGCCCAATGGCCAGAGCGCGATGAAGTACATCTTCAGGTTGCGCTCGGCACACAGACGCACGAAAGCGTTGGCCATCGGCTGCAGCTCCGGCTCGCTGGCCGGGTCGTAGTCGAACGGCAGGATGACCCGCGAACCCTCGGGCAGGCTCTCGACCTTCTCGTACACCGAGCGCACCATCGGCGTGGGGATCTCGGGGAAGGTCAGACGGAAGATCGTCGAGGTCACGACCGCTAGTCCGACCACCAGGAAGACCCAGCGCTTGTCGAGGTCGTTGACGAACTCGACGATCTGGTGAAAGCGGTTCACGACAGACTCCTCTTCTCTCTTCTCGCGCCGCCCGGGACGCCGGCGACGCTAGTCGGAACCAAGGTACGAGCGATCGATTCCGATGATGACCTTCAGCGAGGTCGAGACGATGCCCAGGGCGATGCCGATCATGATCGCGCGATTGCCGGCGAAGTTGAGCACCACCATGATCTTTTCGGCCAGATAGGGAATCGTCAGGAATCGCAACGAGTCGGGCAACCAGGAGGTCAGCAGAGCGCCCACGAAGGTCCGCCCGAGCAGGATGATGAAGGCCACCAGCAATAGGATCGAAGCCTCCGCATTCCGGGCCCGGAAGGCCCGGAAGGAGGCGGAAGCGACATAGAAGGCCAGCAGGGCGAACATCGTCGCCCCACACGGTCGGAAGATGTACTCGTAGACGTGGTCGAAGTAGCTGCCACTGGCGGTCACCGAGGAGCCGCGAAATCCGTCGGGATTGCCGAACTTGGTGAGACCCACCAACAGCACCAGCAGGAAGCCCACGATCGTCACCAGACTGAAGAACCAGCCCTCCTCGCGGCGCGAGATCCGATTGCCGTGCATCTTGATCAGGTTCCCACCGCCCAGGATGAAGGCGAAGGTGGCCATGATGTCGAAGAAGATGCTGAAGTCCTCGCGCAGTCCATCGAACGGCGGATGCGGAATGAAGTAGGCGATGACCAGGACCGCGCCGACGATGGCCGTGATCGCGAGCGGAATCGTGCGCTTCATTAGGCTAGCTCCGTTGACCAGAATTCACGAACGAACTCGGCAGCCTGCACGAGGGGCTCCCAACCGACGACCGAGGCCAGCGTCAGCAGCGCCACGCCCAGGACGATCGAGACCATGCCCAGGAACTTGCCGACATCCTGTCCCTTGATGCTGCCGAGCTGCTTCGGCTCGCCGGAGAGATAGGCGCTGGCAGCGAATAGCTCCTCGCCGATCAGCGTGTAGTCGCAGGCGGCGACGAAGAACGGCAGCTGGGCCGGCATGGCGGTGCCGGCGACCTGGATGGCGCCGATCGAATTGGAGGTCTCCGCCAGGATCAGGCTCTCGGCGAAGAAGGCCCCCATGTAGAAGCAGGTGGCCGGCTTGTTGCGCACCATGTAGCCGTTGACGCCGGCCACGTAGCCGAACTGCTCGTCGGTCACGTAGTAGATGTTGTTCTCGTCGTAGGAGTCCGGCCGGCCGACCGACAGGTACGCCTCGCGGACCGTCTCGCGCGCCGTGGTCATGACCAGCGCGCGGCTGGTGGGCACGACCAGCTGCGAATCGTACTCGGCCACCGTGCGGGCGATATGCCCGAGGATCGTGATTCCCGCGACGGTCTGGATGTCGTTCATGTCCTGGATGCCCGGCACGAAGAGGATCGGTCGCCCCATCTCGGTGGCGCGGCCCACGGCCTCGTTGACCGCTTCGAGACCGGCGATCTTGCGGATGAACGGCTTCTGCCCGGCGCGGATCGATTCGATGTAGTAGATGTTGAAGCCCAGCAGCAGGACCAGCACCACGAAGACGTTCCACTGATTGGTGTTGATCCATTGAGCCTGCGCGACGGCCGGGCCGATCACCGGTGAGCGGACCGCGCCCTCGAGCGAGAGGGTCTCCACGCGATAGAAGTAGTCGATTCCATTCTCGACGTCCGCATCGTCGTAGCGCGCGGCGCCGGGCGAGGCCTGACCGATCGCCTCGAAGGGACCTTCGGGGGAGCGGCTGCGAAGGATCCGATATCCGGTGACGGTGCCATCTACCAACCGGTCCCCGGGGGCCGGCTCCCAGCTGACCGTGATGCTCTCGCCGCGGTCGCTGGGCGTGTCACCCGCGGACACGTCGGAGGCACCGGCCTGCGCGCGGGCCAGACCGGCTCCGGCCAGGGCCCAAATCGTCAGGACCAGGAGAGGCAGGAGAGCGGCAGGCCCCCCGCAACGGCCGGATCGGTAGCCGGTTGGGGACGGAAGGCAGTGCCGATCAAGGCACCCGGGCGATCGCGCAGGTTGCCGGCGCATGCGACCACTCCTCTGCTGGATGGAAGGGGCGGCCGGCGCCGTGAGTCGGCCCGCCGCCGGACGACATCGCCGGGAGTGTAGACGATGGACCCTGTGTGAGCAAATGGTTGTGGGGCGAAGATTGGAGGCGGCCGCGGACTAATCTGTTTCCTTCCAGATGCTTGGTGGGGTATTGAGCTCTCTTGGAGGCCGAGGGAAGCTCCGTCGATCCAAGGTGCGCTGCGGCCGGAGGATCCTCCGGATCGACCTCCAATCCTCGCACCACAACCAGGGGGGCGCGCGTGGAAGGCGACATCGAGACGCTGAAAGCGGCTACGTCTCACGGGGAGCTCGTCTTGCGCCTTCGCCGCGGAGTTCGTCCGTGGGCCATGCTGCTGCTGGATGGAAGCATCCTGATGGACAGCGACTCGCTCGAGAGCGAGCGGGCCCTAGCAGCGCGGGGCCTCTCGCGCCTGCGGGGGGCCGCTCGGGCGAAGGCGTCTCCCGGCCACGCGCCGGCTTCGGGTGGAGAGCACGGCCCCGTGAGCCAGAAGGCCCCGGCAGCGGGCGGCCTGCGCATCCTCGTGGCAGGTTTGGGCCTGGGAATCACTCTGCGCGAGCTGCTGGGCGCCCAGGAGATCGAATGGATCGACGTGATCGAGATCATGGCCCCACTGGTGGAGTGGAATCGTGGGGTGCTGACGGCCCTCAATGGGGATCCGCTGGCCGATCCCCGCGTCCACTGCCGGGTCGCCGACCTGCGCGCGGTCCTCCTGCCGCGCGGCCTGGGAGATGACGCGCAGCCGCCGAGATCCTCGCCGGCGCGTCCGATGGGATACGAGATGGGATACGACCTGATGCTCTTCGACATCGATAATGGGCCGGGATGGCTCAGTCGCCCCGAGAATGCCTGGCTCTATCGCGCACCCGGACTGGCAGCGGTGCGCGCGCATTTGCGGATCGGGGGTTGGGCGAGCTACTGGTCGTCTGAGCCCGATGCGGACTTCGAGGCGGTCCTGGCGGCCGCCCGCTGGGGCCGTTGGATGCGAGAGCCGCTTCGCTCGTGCGTGACCGGCCGCTCGCGCGTGTTGACCTATCACCTCTACTGGCTGAAGCGGGAGGCCTGAGGCCAAGGGGCCCGCAGGCAGGTCGGGCTCGGCGCATACCTGGGCGGGACCGACGAGAGGCTTCGGCGCCCACGAGGCCCCGGGCGCTGCGCGCTGGCGCCGGTCGGTCGACCTACGACCCGGACGGCGCGTCCTCGTCGTCCTGCTGCTTCTGCGCGCGGCGGAACGCGTCGGCCAGCGCCGTGAAGCCGCCTGGCGGGGCGGTCGTT
>WJJG01000398.1 GCA_014729815.1 Candidatus Eiseniibacteriota bacterium | reverse complement strand
GCGACCATGGCGTCGGGCGCCCCGTCGGCCGCGATCCGCATCGGCGGTCCGAAGACCAGCGCAAGCCGGGCGAAGGGCCCGGGGATCAGCATGCGATCCCAGGACGCCAGGAATCGTCCGGGGCGTGCCGAGACCGACATCGGCAGGATCGGGATCCCCGCGCGTTGCGCGGTGATCAAGACGCCCGGCTGGACGCGCCCACGCGGACCGCGAGGACCATCCGGCGTGAAGGCCAGCGCCTGCCCCGCGCGTCCCCGCCGCGCCATCTCGAGCAGCGCCCGCAGGCCCCCGCGCGAGGAGGAGCCGCGCACCGTCGCGAAACCGAGTCGGTGAATGACCTGTGAGATGTACTCGCCATCGCGCCCCAGACTGACCAGAACGACGATCCCGCGCCCGCGGCGCAGGTAGGTCAGCGGCAGCAGGCGCCCGTGCCAGAACGTGTAGATGAAGCCGCCGCCTGCGCGTGCCTCGGCTTCATGCTCCGCGCCGATCACACGCAGCCGCCAGGTGCGCCCCAGCGCACGGATGAGCCGCGAGCCGCCGCGTCCGACCCAGCGCGCGCGTCTCAGATCCTCTGGCGAGAGCGGGGACTGCATCGCCGCAGAGCCTAGCACGCCTCTGGCGAGGCGCCCAGGTCGGGCAGGTGCGCCAGCACGCGCTCGGCCGCACGGCCGTACGCGCCGGCGGGGCCGAAGGCCTCGCGCAAGCGAGTCAGCTTGCCTCGCATCATCTGCGCGCGCGCGGGATCGTCGAGCAGCGCGCGCACTTCCGCGGCGATCGGTTGCGGTGCGCAGCGCGACTGGATCAGCTCGGGGACGATCGCCTCCCCCGCCGCCAGGTTGGCCATCGAGACCCACGGCACGCGCACCAGACGCCGCGCCAGCTGCCAGGTCAGCGGACTGACGCGGTAGACGACGACCATCGGCGTCCCCATCAGAGCGACTTCGAACGAGGCGGTTCCCGAGGCGCAGATCGCCACGCGGCTGCGCGCGGCCAGATCGAAGATCGGCTCGCGCGATGCGCGGACCGACCGCGGCCAGCGCCAGCGGCGGTAGAACGAGTCCTCGAGACCGTCCGCCAGCCGCAGGGTCCACGGCAGCTCGGGAAAGCGCGTCTGCAGACGATCCACCGCTCCGAAGAGGGCGGGCAGATGTCGTGTGACTTCGCTGCGCCGGCTGCCGGGCAGCAGCAGCCCCCCCTCGGCTGCGCCGCCCGCCGGGGCGTCTCCCTCGATGCGGGCGCGCGCGGCGTCGACCAGCGGATGGCCGACGTAGGTTACCGGCACGCCCCGGGACCGGAACCAGTCTTCCTCGAACGGGAAGAGGACCAGAAGCTCCCGCGCCCGCCGGCGCATCTGCTCCGCGCGCTCCGGACGCCAGGCCCACATCTGCGGCGCCACGAAATAGACCACCGGGACCCCCCGGCGCACCGCCCGCGCGGCCAGGCGCAGGTTGAAGTCGGGTGCATCGATCGGGACGAAGAGGTCGGGCGGATCGCGACGCAGCCGACGCGTCAGACGACGGAAGAGGCGCATCACCCGCGGCAGGTGGCCGAGCACCTCGACGAGCCCTACGACCGCCAGCGCTTCGCTGCGACCGAGCAGTTCCACGCCGGCGGCCTCCATGCGCGGACCCCCGACCCCACAGAATCGCAGAGCGGGCGCGCGCGCCCGGAGCGCCGCCACCAGACCGGCGCCGTGGGCATCGCCACTGGCTTCGCCGGCCACCAGCAGAATCCTCGGCGTGTGCATCTGCGCCTACGGAGTGCCCGGCGGAGCGCCGGGTGGCGCGCCCGCGCCGTCGCGCAGCGCTGCCAGACTGGCTTGTACCGCGCGGCCGATCTCGACCGCCACGCGCAAGGCGCGCAGACCATCCCCCCCGCTGACCACGGGGGGCGTTCCCCGCGAGATCGCCTCGAGAAAGGACCGCAGCTGGTCGCTGAGCGCGTCGCCCGATTCGGCGTCGAAGCGCTCCTGGGCCACAGCAAAGCGTCCCGCCCCAGGCACCAGGAAGCCCTCTTCCCCACCGGGCGCGATCTGCACCCGCCGTGCGCTGCGCGTCAGCAGATCCAACGAGAGGTAGCCGCGCGGCCCGAAGAAGCGGATCTTGCGCACCTTCTCCTGCGAGACGCGGGAGGCCGTGAGGTTGGCCACGGCCCCGTTGCCGAAGCGCAAGCGCACGTTGGCGATATCCTCGCGCGGGGTGAGCACGGCCACTCCCACGCCGTCGATGGCCACCGGATCCGTCGGCATGCGGCTGAGGAGCAGATCGAGATCGTGGATCATCAGATCGAGGATCACATCGACATCCAGACTGCGCGGCACGAACGGGGCCAGGCGCTCGGCCTCCACGAAGGCCGGCGCCTCGATCTCGGCGCTCATGCGGCGGAAGATCGGATTGAAGCGCTCGATATGGCCGACCTGCAGGACACGCTGGCGGGCCGCGGCCAGCGCCACCAGGCGCTCCCCTTCGTCCACGCAGCGCGTGATCGGCTTCTCCACCAGACAGTGCCGCCCGGCCTCCAGGCAGGCCGTGGCGACGGCGGCATGGGTCTCGGTCGGCGTGGCGATGATCGCCGCCGAGACATCCCCCGGCAGCGCGTCGGCGTCCGGGGCGGTTCGCG
>WJJG01000397.1 GCA_014729815.1 Candidatus Eiseniibacteriota bacterium | reverse complement strand
GACGAGCAGGCGTTCGAGGATCTGATCACCGAGCACTCCCAGGAGGCGGATCTGGTCATCACCGGGCTGGGGCTCAACAAGATGCGCCGCGATGGAGGGCAATACCTCGAGGGCTTCGAGCAGTTGCACGACCTGCTCTTCGTACGCGCCGGGCAGGAGATCCTGATCACCTACGAAGAAGAGGCGGAGGCGCCCGGCGCGGGGGAAGCCGAAGAAGAGGGCCGGGAGGAGGAGGAGCGCGGGAGCGACCGCCGGCCCGCTGCCCCCGAGACCGCGGAGACGACCGAGGAGGAGCAGGAGAAGGCGCAGCCCTCGGCGCCCGGGCCCAACGGCGAGGCCGATGATGCAGCGCGCAGCCAGCCACAGGAGGAGTGAGATGCGATCCGACGTCGAAATCGCCGCGGCCGCAACACCCCAGCCGATTGCCGCCGTGGCGGAGAAGCTGGGCATCACAGCCGAGGAGTTGGTGCTCTACGGTCCCGGCAAGGCCAAGATCCGTCCCGCCGTCCGCGAGCGTCCGCGACCCCGCTCCGGCGAGTCGCGTCTGGTACTGGTCTCGGCGATCACGCCTACGCCGGCGGGGGAAGGCAAGACGACCACGGCCATCGGCCTGGCGCAGGCCTTCGGCCGCCTCGGCCAGTCGGCCTGCCTCGCGCTGCGGGAACCCTCCCTCGGGCCCTGCATGGGGATGAAGGGCGGCGCCACCGGCGGGGGCTACAGCCAGCTCCTGCCGGCCGATGAGATCAACCTGCACTTCACCGGCGACTTCCATGCGGTGACCACGGCGCACAATCTGTTGGCCGCGATCCTGGACAACCACATCCATCATCAGGACGGCTTGCAGATCGACCCGCGGCGGATCCTCTGGCGCCGGGTGATCGACATGAACGATCGGGCGCTGCGCGATCTGATCATCGGGCTCGGGGGGGTGATGCAGGGCGTGCCGCGAGAGACCGGCTTCGACATCACCGCCGCCTCGGAAGTCATGGCCATGCTCTGCCTCACCGAGGGACTCGAGGATCTGCGCGCGCGGATCGATCGCACCCTGGTGGCCTTCACCTACGAGAAGGAACCGATCCGCGCCGGACAGCTCCGCGCGACCGGCGCCATGCTGGCCCTGCTGCGCGACGCCCTGATGCCCAATCTCGTCCAGACCCTCGAGGGCACGCCCGCCCTGGTCCATGGAGGGCCGTTCGCCAACATCGCCCACGGCTGCAACAGCGTGATCGCGACCAAGACCGCCATGCACCTGGCCGACTGGACGATCACCGAGGCCGGCTTCGGGTTCGATCTGGGCGCCGAGAAGTTCTTCGACATCAAGTGCGTCGGGGCGGGGATCGACACCGCCGTGGTCGTGCTGGTGGCCACGGTGCGCGCACTGAAGCTGCACGGCGGGGTGAAGAAGCGCGACTTGTCCCGCCCCGACCCCCAGGCCGTGCGCGCGGGGCTCGGCAACCTGGCCAAGCACATCGAGAACATCCGCCACTTCTGCGAGCCGCCGGTGGTGGCCCTCAATCGCTTCGCCGACGATGCGGATGAGGAGCTCGCGGTGATTCGCGAGTGCTGCCAAGCGCAGGACGCGCCCTTCGCCGTCAGCGAGCACTTCGCGCGCGGCGGGGAAGGCGCGGTGCCGCTGGCCGAGGCGGTGATCCAGTACGCCGAGAAGGTGGCCAAACCGTTCTGCCCGCTCTACGACTGGGAAGACCCGGTGCCGGAGAAGATCCGCACCGTGGCGCAGAAGATGTATGGCGCGCGGCAGCTGGAATTCAGCCGGGAGGCCGAACGGGACCTGCGCGACATCGAACGCCTCGGCTATGCCGATCTCCCGATCTGCATCGCCAAGACCGAGAAGTCGCTCTCCGACGACCCGAAGCTCCGCGGCCGTCCCGAGGATTTCGATGTCAACGTCCAGCGCATCCTGATCAACGCGGGCGCCGGCTTCCTGGTGGTGATGACCGGGGAGATCATCCGCATGCCGGGGCTGCCGAAACGGCCGCAGGCCGAGGCGATCGATCTGCAGGGCGGGCGCATCGTGGGCCTTGGTTGACTCGCAGCGCACACAGCCGCGGCGGGCGCCACCAACGTGACGCCCGCCGCTTGTCACGCACCCGTATGCCCCTACCGGGCCACGATCAACCTGCGCAGCAGTGTCTGCCCGGCGGCCGCGAGCCGCGCATAGTAGACGCCGGAGCGGAGCGCCCGTCCGCTGTCCGCGTGGCCGTTCCAGGTCAGCGCATGCCGTCCGGCGGGCTGCTCGGCGTCCACGAGCACGGCGACGGTGCGCCCCTGCGTGTCGTAGACCGCCAGGCGGACCGGGCCCGCGGCCGGTAGCGTGTAGCGGATCTGATGGGTCGCCTGCCCGGCGGAGATGCTGCGCATCCGCAGCTCGACGCGCGGAGGCGCCAGCGGATCCGCAGGCACCGCTCCGCTCTCGACCAGCTCCCAGCCACAGATCTGGATGTCATCGATGTTCCAGCCGCAGTACTGCCATCCTCCGTCGGTGGCGCCCATCGTCCAGCGCACGTAGACCGTGGCCTCTCCATCGGCGACCGCCGCGAGATCGTACTCGCGCTGCACCCAGCTGTTGTCGGTGATCTCCTGCGCGTTGGCCCACACGGTCACCCAGTTCGTGCCGTCGCGCGAGACGCGCACATAGGCGTGATCGTAGGCCGGCTGCTCGACGCCCAGCCACCGCCAGAACCGCAAACGAACGTTGTAGAGCTCCGAGCAGTCGATCGCGCTCGTCGTCAGATGGCGCTCGGGCAGATCGTTGGGATAGTCCCCGCCGAGGTTGTAGCCGTAGACGAAGTCGCCCGTGTGTCCGCTGGACGGATCGGGGTATCCGTGCTGCCCGCCATCGCCCGTCGGCTGGCCGAAGGCCCACTCGTCCTCCGTGTCCCAGCCGGGATCGCTGTCCAGGGCCCACTGCTGCCCCACGACCGGATCGCCCACGCCCAGAATCACCCGACGCGTCGTATCTCCCAGATGCGAGGTGAGATTCGTGAAGCCGATCGTGGCCACGTGCGCCCCCGCCTCGAGCCCTTCCGCCTGGGCGTTGATCTCGACGGTCACGGTCGCCGTGCCCATCTCGGGCAGCGTACCGCTCGTGGCGCCCGAAACCGTCACCCAGGGTGCGGCCGGATCGGCAGTGACTTCATAGTCGATCGGCTCGCCGCAGCGGTTTTCGATCTCGTAGTCGATCTGTAGCGGATCGAACGGTCCCCCCTGGGGACCACTGGAGCGCAGATCGCCACCCGGACTCACGCGCATCCCGCTGGCCAAGGTCAGCGCCTTGACGCAGAAGTTGGCCGTCTGACTCCAGGGAGGATCCTCGTAGTCGTACAGATCGAGCCATTGGCCCCCACTGCGGTAGTAGCTTTCTCCCGGGTTGGCGGACGATTCGACGATCGTACGGTAGGCCGCGCCCAGCAGGACCGGCACCTCCGAGGTGCGGTCGTAGGGCTGGCCGCCCTGGGAGAGGTAGAGGTAGAGGTAGAAGTCGTCCCCCGCCTCGAGCAGCGGCGGGTCGTCGAGATCGATCGCATGCAGACCGGTGTGCGCCAGATTCCCCGATTGAACGGCCAGCAGGCCGAGCAGCTCGCCGTCCTCGAAGCGGTCGTAGATGCGCACTTCGAAGTCGACGTCGTCGACTGCCGTCACGAAGTTGACCGCGCGGATCAGCTCGACATCCTCGGCGGTGAAGGCGTTGAAGATCTCCTGGCAGCCTTCCATCGTATCGCGCCAGCCGTGATAGTCGTGGTAGTAGACGCCGTCGTAGTCCACCCGTTCCACGTCCTGGAAGGAAATTGCCCCCATTTCGGGGTGCTGGCAGCAGTGCTTGTCGTAGTAGGATATCCAGAAGAAGCCGTCCAGCCCCCAGTCCTCGCCCCAACTGTTCTTGCACAGCCAGGCGCCGGGGTAGGGCGCTTGCGTGGCCTTCGCGTCGTCCCAGCCGATGATCGCCACGGCATGATTCGGATCCCAGTCACTGCTGGGCGGCTGGTAGTGAATGTAGTTGTAGTTGATGAATCCGCTGTCGTAGCACATGCACGTGCCGATCACACCGTCGGTCATGATGGCG
>WJJG01000396.1 GCA_014729815.1 Candidatus Eiseniibacteriota bacterium | reverse complement strand
GCTCCTGATCCTCCCGGCCCTGGCGCTCGGCCAGCCGCCCGCGGTCGCGGCGCAGCCGGGGCAAGCGCGCGCCGAGGTGGGCGGCGATCCAGGGCGCACCCTGCGCCTCGACCGCGCCATCGATCTTGCGCTCGAGCGCAACCCCTCCCTCGCCGCGCAGGAGCACGCCGTCGACGCCGCGCGCTGGTCGCACCGCCAGGCGAAGGCCCAGCTCCTGCCCTCCGTCTCCTTCGAAACGCGCTACACGCGCCTCGACGAGGAGACCGTGGCCCGCGCCAACGCCTTCGGGCGCGAGATCACCATGTGGCTTCCCGACAGCAGCGGCAACCTGCAGCCGGTCTCGATCGAGATCCCGCAAACCGTCTTCCGCGACGGCTACGAGACCTCCATCTCGGCGCAGCTTCTCCTGCTCAACCCGGCGCTCTGGAACGCCGCGGCGATTGCCGGCACGTCCCACCAGGCGGCCGACTGGCGGTACGAGGCGCAGCGCGAGACCACGGCCTACGAGACGCTGCGCGGCTTCGTCGAGCTGCTCAAGCTGCAGTCGCTGCTCGAGATTCAGGAGCAACATCTGGAGCAGGCGCGCAAGAACCTGGCGCAGGCCGAGCGGCTCTGGGATGTGGGACGCTACGCCGAAGCCGACGTGCTGCGCTGGCGCGTCGAGGAGGCCCGGCAGAGCGGCCTGCTGCTCCAGCAGCGCAGTGCCCGCTGCGTCGCCTCGCTGACCCTGGAGAATCTGATCGGCCTCTCTCCACTGGGAGAAGTGCGCGCCGACACGCTGCTGCCCGCCCGGCTGCGCCAGGAGATCGTCCGCTTCCGCGCATTCGGTGAGGCCGACTGGGCGCGCTTCATGCAGCAGCCGCTCGAGCGCGCGATCACCGGCAATCCGCAACTCCGCGTGCTCGATCGCACCGCCCGCCTCGCCGAGCTCGAGCATCGCCAGAGCCTGACCAACTTCCTGCCGACGGTGACCGTGGCCGGCTCCTACGGCTGGCAGAACAACGACACGATCGACCTCGACGGCGAGAAGGCCTGGTCGGTCTCCGCCCTGTTCAGTCTGCCGCTCTTTACCAGCGGCGCCAATCTCGCCGGGCGGCAGGCCACCGGGGGGAAGCTCGCGCAGGCCGAGGCCGAGGTCGAAGCCGCCCGCCGCGGTCTGATGCTGGCCGCCGAGGCCGGACGCACGGCGATCCGCAGCTACGTCGAGCAGCTCCGCCTCGCCGAGGTCAGTCTCGCGAGCGCGCGACGCAACTACGAGATCCGCGCGAACAGCTTCCAGCTCGGTCGCCTCTCGAATCTCGAGTGGATCGACGCGCAGCTCGCCCTGCTCGAAGCCGAGCAGACGTACAGTTCCGCCCATTACGATCTGGTGCTGGCCATCGCCGACTACTACCAGGCCAGCGGCAAGACGCTCTGGCTGGTCGCCGAGTAGCGCCAGCCGCACCGGGAAGGAGAAACCGATGCGTGCCCCACACTCCTCCACGGGCCGGCGCCCGATCTCGCCGCCCGCCCTGCTGGTCCCGGCGCTGCTGATCGCGATCGCCGGCTGCAGCCAGCCCGCCCCCGAGCCGCAGGCCGAGCGCCCCACCCCGGTCGAGGTCTGGATCACCGCGGCCGACACGTTGCGCGATGAGGCGCTGCTCACCGGTGTCCTCGAGGCCTACCGCGCGGTCGACCTGGTGGCCGAGGTCAGCGGGCCGATCGAGCGCCTGCGCGCCGACATCGGGGACGAGGTGCGCGAGGGACAGATCCTCGCCGCGATCGAGAAGGAGGTCGCGCGCGAGAACCTGCGCTCGGCCGAGGCGGGATTGATGGCCGCCGAGGCGCGGCATGCCGTGGCGCGCGAGGATTTCGAGCGCGACTCGACCCTCCTGGCCAGCGGCGACGTGGCGATGGCGGCCTACGAGGCTTCGCGCATGTCCTGGCAGTCGGCCGCGGCGGATCTCAAGAGCGCCCGCGCCGCCCTCGCGCTCGCCCGGCGGCAGCTCACCAAGACCGACCTGCGCGCGCCGTTCGCCGGATCGATCTCCCGCCGCCATTGCGAGATCGGCACCTACGTGACGCCCGGCATGCCGCTCTTCCGCATCGTCGACATCGACTCGCTGCGCCTCTGGCTGGGCATCGCCCAGCGCGATCTGGCACGCGTGCGCGTCGGCCAGGAGGTCACCGTCACCAGCGAGGCGTTCCCCGATCGCCGATTCCGCGGCCGCGTGCGCTCGATCGCGCCCGAGGCGGACGAGGTCAGTCGCACCTTCCCGGCCGAGGTCGTCCTGCCCAATCCTCCGGAGGTGCAGCTGCGCGATGGGATGGTCGTCGCGGCGGCTCTCCTGCTGGCCGAGCATCCCGATGTGATCGCCCTGCCGCACGAGACGATCCTCCGCCACCGCGGCCAGGACGTCGTCTTCGTCGTGCGCGACTCGGTCGCCCAGCGCCGTCCGATCACCGCCGGCGCGATGATCCGCGACCGCAACGTCGTGCGCTCCGGCCTGCGGACCGGGGAAGCGGTCGTGGTTTCGGGGATGCAGAATCTGCGCGATGGGATGCGTGTGGCGGTATCCGCCGCCCCGCAGGGGGACGGCGCCGACGCCGCGGCGACCCTCACCTCGCCGCCCGAGGAGGTGCGCTGATGGCCTCGCTGCCCCGCTTTTCGGTCAACCAGCCGGTGCTGGTCAACCTGCTGATGATCGCCATCATCGTCGGCGGCTTCCTGGCGCTCTTCGCGATGCCTCAGGAGCTCAACCCCAACATCTCCTTCAACTGGGTCTTCGTGACGATCCCCTATCCGGGCGCTTCGCCGCAGGAGGTCGAGGATCTGATCGTGATTCCGGTCGAGAAGGAGATCGACAAGATCGACGGCGTCGACGAGATCAGCTCCACCGCGGGGGACGGCTGGGGCTTCGTGCTGGTGAAGTTCGAGGAGATGTCCGACGACGAGTTCAGTCGCAAGCTCCAGGACGTGCGCCTGCAGGTCGACAAGGCCCAGATCCCCGACGAGGCCGAGGATCCGGTCGTCGAGGACTTCGGCTCGGACGACTTCATGCCGGTCGTGGCGATCGGGATCACCTTCGACGGCGACGAGGAGACCGCCGCCGCGGTGGCCGACCGACTGGGCGACGACATCCAGCGCATCGCGGATGTGGCCAAGGTGCAGATCTCGGGCCTCGAGGACCGCGAGATCTGGGTCGAGGTCGACCCGGTCAGGCTCGACGCGCAGAACCTGACCCTGGGCGCGGTGGTCGCCGCCTTGGCGCGGCGCAACATCAACATGCCCGGCGGCGACATCACCATCGGCCGCTCCGAGTTCCTCGTGCGCGCGGTCAGCCGCTTCGAGTCGCCCGAGGAGATCCGCCATCTGGTGCTCAAGACCGATCCGGGTGGCCGCATCGCGCGCCTCTCCGATGTGGCCGAGATCCGCGAAGTGCGTGCCGAGAAGACGGTCCTCTCGCGCCTGAACGGCAAGCCGTCGATCACGATCTCGGTCTCGAAGAAGGCCGGCGGCTCGACCTTCCAGGTCGTCGACCGCATCAAGGAGCAGGTCGCGCAGTACCGCGCGCGGGCGCCCGAGGGGATCGGCTTCGAGATCACGCAGGATACGACGCGCTACATCACGCAGGTCCTGCACGTGCTGCGCAACAACGCCCTGGTCGGGATCGTCTTCATCTTCGGCATCCTGATCCTCTTCCTCGGAGCCTGGAACGCCACGCTCGCCGCGCTGGGGATCCCCTTCTCCTTCCTGATCACCTTCATCCTGATGTACGCCACCGGGCGCACGGTGAACAGCTCCTCGCTCTTCGCCATGATCATCGTGCTGGGGATCATCGTCGATGATGCGATCATCGTGGTCGAGAACGTGCATTCGCACCGCCGGCGCGGCAAGCCGCTCAAGCAGGCGGTGATCGAAGGCACCGAGGAGGTCCTCGGCCCGATCACCACCGGCATCCTGACCACCATCGCCGCCTTCGTGCCGCTGATGCTGCTGCCCGGGATCATGGGCAAGTTCATGCGGGTGATCCCGATCGTGGTCAGTCTGGCGCTGCTCTCCTCCCTCTTCGAGGCCACCACGATCCTGCCCTGCCACATCAACGACTGGACCCGCCGCTCGCGCGCGCACGAGAAGCGGGAGCTGCCGTTCTATCTCTGGCTGCTCCGCCACTACGAAGGGTGGCTGCGCGGGTTCCTGCGGCGCCGCTACCTCGTGCTGGTCGGCATCGTGCTCCTGCTGGCGGCCGCGGTGGCCGCCATCCCGCTGGTCGGCGTGCAGATGTTCGGGCGCGAGAACCTCAGCTTCTTCTCGATCCTGGTCAAGCTGCCCGAGGGCACCTCGCTCGAAGAGACCGACCGCATCATCGGCCAGATCGAGCGCGAGGCGATGCAGCTCCCCGAGGCGGAGCTCGAGTCGGTGGTCGCCAACAGCGGCTTGCTGCAGGGACAGGACGAGTGGATCACGCGCAAGAACGTCGGCCAGGTGCTCGTCACCCTGCGCGAGGACCGTCCCGACGAGCGGCACGTCGACGACATCGTGGCCCAGATCCGCGAGCCGATCGAGCGCATCAGCGGCATCGAGTCGATCGAATTCGAAATCGCCCACGGCGGGCCCCCTTCGGGCAAGCCGATCGCCGTGCGGGTGATGGGCAAGTACCTCGACGAGCTGCGCGGCGCCTCGGCCGATCTGCAGGCGCTGTTGGCCGAGATCCCCGGAGTGACCGACATCGGAGACGACTTTCCGGTCGGCCGCGAGGAGATCCGCATCGGAATCGATGAGTCCCGCGCCGCCCTTCGTGGCCTCTCGCCGCAGGAGATCGCGCTCGAGATCCGCACCGCCATTCAGGGGCTGACCGCCACGACCTTTCGCGACGGCGACGAAGACGTCGACGTGATCGTCAAGCTGCAGGGCGACTATCACACCTCGCTCGAGGCGATCCGCGCCCTGCGCATCGCCAACGCGCGCGGAGCCAGCGTGCCGCTCGAGGACGTGACCACCATCGAGGTGCTACCCTCGATCTCGGAGATCAAGCGGCGCGACCTGGATCGCACGATCATCGTCAGCGCCGATATCAGCGAGGAGCTGACCGTCGATCGCGTCATCCGGGAGATCGCCCCGCAGTTCGAGACGATCTCCGCCCGCTACGAAGATGTGCGCTTCGAGATCGGCGGTGAGTTCGAGGAGTTCAGCGAGGCGTTCCAGGACATCACCAAGCTCTTCACGGTCGGCATCCTGATCATCTTCCTGATCCTGGGCACCCAGTTCCGCTCCTACATCCAGCCGGTCGTCATCCTGGTCACGGTGCCCTTCGCCTTCATCGGCGCGATGGTCGGTCTCATGATCGCGGGCGACAAGTTCGGCATCGTGACCCTCTTCGGCATGGTGGCGCTGGCGGGGATTGTCGTGAACGACTCGATCGTCATGATCGCCTTCCTCAACAACGCCCGCCGCGAGGGGCTCGACCGTTGGGAATCGCTAGTCTTCGCCGGCAAGCAGCGCCTGCGGCCGATCATCCTGACCTCGGTGACCACGATCGGCGGCCTGCTGCCCACGGCGCTGGGGATCGGCGGCAGCTCGGCGATGTGGCGGCCCCTGGCCAACACGATCGCCTGGGGGTTGATCTTCTCCACGGTCCTGACGCTGATCGTGATCCCCTGCTTCCTCTCGATCGTCGATGACATCAAGCTGCGCGCGGGGGCCAGCCTGGTGCGACGGGGGGAGTAGGCCGGCAACACCGGTGCGGATGCCGCGGAACCCGGCCCCGCGCGGGGCGTTCTCCGTGGGCAGGTCGCGGGGGGGCGCGAAAGAAAGGAGCTTCGGCCGTGTCCGCGAAGATCCGCTCGATAGAGCGCGTGCTCACGCCCCTGGCGGTGCTCGAAGGCGCCGGGGTGCGCCTGGTGCGCAGCATCGCCACGCGCGCGCTGAACTACGTCGACCCGTTCCTGCTCTTCGACGACTTCTCCTCTGCGAACCCCGACGACCATATCAAGGGCTTTCCGTGGCACCCCCATCGTGGGATCGAGACGGTGACCTACATCCTCTCCGGTCTGGTCGCTCACCGCGACAGCCTGGGCAATGCGGGGCGCATCGGGGCGGGCGAGGTGCAGTGGATGACTTCGGGTAGCGGCATCATGCACGAGGAGATGCCGCAGAAGACGGAGGCGCCGCTGGTCGGCTTTCAGCTCTGGGTCAACCTGCCGGCGGCGAAGAAGATGATCACGCCGCGCTACCAGGACCTCCGCGCGGATCAGATCCCGGTCGTCTCGAGCGCGGACGGCGCGACGGTGCGCGTGATCGCCGGCGCCTTCGGCGGGACCACCGGCCCGGTGCGCGACATCGCCGCCGCACCCACCTACCTCGATGTCCAGCTCGCGCCCGGCGCCGGGATCCGCCTCCCCGCGCCCGCGGGCCATGCCGCCTGCGCCTACCTGTTCGACGGCGCGGCCCGCTTCGGTGAGGATGCAGCCGCACCCGGCGCTGCCGCATCGGCTCGTGCCACATCTGCTGGCGCCGCACCCGGCGCTGCCGCATCGGGCGACAAGAGCGCACCGGCCGGCGCCGAGGATGCCGGGGCCCCTGTGGAGAGCGGATCCGCTGCGTCTACCGCGACCGAAGAAGCCCGGGAAGCCCGCCGGCTGATCGTCTTCGGGGACGGGGGGGCGGTCGCCGCCCGCGCGGGCGCCGGCGGGGCACGCTTCCTCCTGATCGCCGGGGCGCCCCTGCATGAGCCGATCGCACGCTACGGACCGTTCGTGATGAACACCAAGCAGGAGATCCGCGAGGCGCTCGACGATCTCGAGCGCGGCACCTTCATCCGCGCGGAGCCGGAGACGGGCCGGGATCGGACCGCATCTACGGAGACGCCCGCCGACGCGGGCAAATGGTACGGCCGCGCGGCCGAGCGGGAGTAGAGGCGATGGAGTTCTCGGCGCTCCTGCTCTGTGGTGGCGCCTCGCGCCGCTTCGGATCCCCCAAGTGCCTGGTCTCCTTCCGCGGCGAGCCGCTGGCGCAGCGTTTGGCGCGTCGCTTGGCCGAGGTCAGTGACGACGTGCTCGTCTCCGCCAACGATCCGGGGGCCTATGCCTTCCTCGAGCGATCCGTGATCCCCGACGACGAGCGCGGGCACGGGCCGCTCGCCGGCCTGGCCGCCGGCCTGCGCGCCGCGCGTCACCCGTGGCTGGCTGTCGTTGCCGGAGACATGCCGTTTGCCTCTCCGCCGCTCCTGCGCCTCCTCTTCGAAGCGCGCCGCGACGCCCAGATCGTCGTCCCGATGCATCGCACCGGCCACCGAGCGCGCGCCGCGCAACGCGACCTGCGCTACGAGCCGCTGCACGCCCTCTACCACCGCGACTGCCTCGCGCCGATCGAGCGGGCGATCGCCCATGGCGAGCGCAGGATCGTACGCCTCTTCCCCCAGATGCGCGTGCGCGGCGTGACCGAGGAGGCGTGGGCCCGCATCCCGGACGTCGGCGAACGAACCTTCGCCAACATCAACACCACCGATGACCTGGCCCGGCTCGAGGCGGAGGACGGGTAGGCCGCGCCTGCCGCGCCCGCGCCCCGGACTGGTGG
>WJJG01000395.1 GCA_014729815.1 Candidatus Eiseniibacteriota bacterium | reverse complement strand
CGTCTTGCGGCTCCTCTCGGTGCATCGGGCCCATGCCGAGATGCAGGTCGAGCTCCTCGATCTGGAGTGGGTGCGCGAGACGACCTGGATCGAACTGGAGCGGGTGGTGGGACGTCGGTTGTCGTCTGCAGACAATTCCCGCAGCGAGGTGCAGCCATGAATCGAATCACGAATCGCGGCGCCTGCGGCCTGTTTGCCGTGTTGCTTCTGCTACTGGGCGCGACCTGCACGTCCGAAGAGGGTGCGCACCGACACGGTTCCAGCGGGGCCGAGGAGCGCCACACGCATCTCCACGAGGGTGGCGACGACCCGGTTCATGCCGCACCCACGCACGCGGCGGAGAGCCACGCGCACGATCCTTTGGATCGCGACCACGCGCAGGCCGCTGAGGAGCATCTGCATCCGGGCGAGGCGCATGCCCACGCGGCCGAAGAGCACGCCCATGCGGACGCCGCGCATGCCCACATGGAGCGGGAGCACGACCATCCGGACGAAGCGCGCGCACATCGGGACGCCGAACGACTCCTGCTCGAGCCCAGCGCGGCACGCAGTCTGGGCATCCAGACGGAGCTCGCGCGGCCGGGGCTGCACTACGACCAAGTCAAGATCCCGGGCATGATCGTCGTCGATCCGGATCGCCGCATCGAGGTCACCGCCCCCGCGACCGTGCGGATCGCCGCCTTGGATGCACGCGTGCCGGCGGCCGTACGCCCGGGAGAGCGTCTGGCGTTGCTGGAGCTGGCCGATCGGGAGATCCGCGACCTGCAAATGGAGGCGATCGCGGTGCGCGCGCAGCAGTTGGCCGACCGTACGGAGCAAGAACGCCTGATGCGGTACCTCGCCAGCTTGCGCGCGGCCGAGGCCCGCGCCGAAGCGGAGATCGAGCGCGTCGCCGCGGATCTGCGCGTGGTGGAAGCCCGACTCGCGGCGCAGCGCAGCAGACTCGGCGCGCAGCTGGCTGCGTTGCGGACGGCGGGACTCGGTGAGACGCAGCTGGAGGCCCTCGCCGAACGCGGTGCGGTGACAACGCAGATCACGCTCCACGTGCCCGAGGTCGCCGGTGGCGGTTCGCTGGAGGTGGTCGACCGGCCCGTGCATCTGGGCCAGACCGTCGCCGCAGGGACCACGCTCTTCCGGCTGGTGGGCCTCGAGCGGCTCTGGGTGACCGGAGAGGCGTTCGAAGCGGATCTGTCGATCGTGCGCCGCGCGGCGTCCGAGCGGCTCCCGGTGCGCCTGCTGTTTCCGGCCGAGGGTCGCGAGGTGGGGGACCTGCGCATCGCAGCGCTCGAGGGGGAGGCCGACGGGCCGAATCGCGTCACCCATTTCTTCATCGAGCTGCCCAACGAGCTGCTCGGCGAGCGTGTCGATGGGCGGCATCGCTATCAGGACTGGGCCTTTCGGGCGGGGGCGCGTGTGCAGGTTCTTGTGCCCACGCGGCAGGTCGGTGTGCGGTACGTGGTGCCGTCGACCGCGCTGGTGCGCACCAGCGGCCAAGCGTGGGTCTTCGTGGAAGAAGACGACGCGTACCTGCGGCTCCCCGTCCCGGTCGAATCCGTGGGGGCGCGCGAGGCCGTGCTGCCGCTGGACTGCGGCCTGCATCCCGGCGACCGGCTGGTCGTGCGCGGCGCCCTGCAGCTCAACCTGGCCCTCGAACAGCAGCGTGGCCCGCAAGCGGTCGATCCACATGCCGGCCACAGCCACTAGGCGGGAGAGATCATGCTGGATGGACTGATTCGCTTCTCGCTGAACAATCGGTTGCTGGTCCTGGTGACCGCGGCCGTACTGCTCGCCGTGGGTGCGGCGCAGCTGGGACGCCTCCCGGTCGATATCTTCCCGGATCTCAATCAGCCGGTCGTGACGGTCCTGGCGGAAGCGCACGGTCTCGCCCCGGAGGAGGTCGAGACGCTGGTCACCCTGCCGCTGGAATCGGCGCTCGGCGGCATGCCCGGCGTGTCGCGGATCCGCTCGACCTCCGGTGACGGACTGGCCATCGTGCGGGTCGACTTCGACTGGGATACCGACCTCTATCTCGATCGCCAGCTGGTGCAGGAGCGGCTGCAACTGGCCCAGAGCGATCTGCCGGCCGGCGTCGTGCCGGAGATGGCGCCGATCGCCTCGATCACCGGTGAGATCCTCGACATCGGCCTGACCAGTCCGGACGGTTCGCTCTCTCCGATGGAACTCCATACCTTGGCCGAGTGGAGCATCCGCCGGCAGCTGCTTTCGGTTCCGGGTGTGGCGCAGGTGGTCATCATCGGCGGCGAGAAGAGGCAGTACCAGGTGCTGGCCGACCCCGATCTGCTTCTGCGCCACCAGATCGACATCGAGCGGCTGGCGCACGCGGTTGGGGAGGCGACCCGGAACACCAGTGGCGGCTACCTGGTGCAGGACAACCGCGAGCTGCTGGTGCGCAACCTGGGGCGTTTGCGCACGGCGGAGGAGCTGGCCGCCGTGGTGGTGTCGGCCGACCAGGGGCGGCCCGTGCGAGTACGCGACGTCGCGCGTGTGATCGAAGGACCGCAATACAAGCGCGGCGCCGCGGCTGTGGATGGCGACCCGGGTGTGATCCTGGTGATCTTCAAGCAGCCCGACACGAACACGCTCGCGCTGACCGAGACGCTCGACCGCGAGCTCGAGAAGATCCGCGCGGCGCTGCCGGACGGAGCGGAACTGCACGGCGATCTCTTTCGGCAGGCTACCTTCCTCCAGCGCGGTGTCGACAACGTGGTCTCCGCGCTGCGCGACGGTGCACTTCTGGTCGTCCTGGTGCTCCTGCTCTTCCTGGCGAATCTGCGGGCCTCCTTGATCACGCTGCTGGCTCTACCGCTCTCGTTCGCCACGGTCGGCCTGGTCTTCCATCTGCTCGGATTGACGCTCAACACGATGACCCTGGGGGGACTGGCGATCGCCATCGGAGAGCTGGTCGACGATGCCATCGTCGGCGTCGAGAACGTGCTGCGCAGATTGCGTCGCGTGGCGTCGCCGGAGCTGACGATCAAGGAACGTGTCGCGCGCGCCTCGAGCGAGGTGCGCGGGCCGATCTTCACCGGGACGCTGATCGTGATCCTGGTCTTCGTGCCGCTCTTCGCGCTCTCCGGGATCGAGGGGCGCCTCTTCACGCCGCTGGCGATCGCCTACGTAGCGGCGCTCCTGGCCTCGATGGTCGTCTCGCTGACGGTCACGCCGGTTCTGGCGCTGCTCCTCTTCCGCAAGCTGGGGATGCGCGCGAAGCTCGAGCGGAGGGCCGCGCCGTTTGCGCTCCGTCAGCTCCAACGCGCCGTTGCGCCCCTGGTGACCTTCGCGGTGCGGCGCCGATGGTGGGTCGTGGCCGGCTTCACCGTGCTGGCGCTCTGGGCCGTCGTGGGCGCGGTGACCGTGGGGAATCAGTTTCTGCCCGCCTTCGACGAAGGCACGGTTCTCGTGATGAGCTTTCTGCCGCCGGGTACATCACTGGAGGAATCGGATCGAATCGCGCAAGAGATGGAACGGCGCTTGGTGCGCATCGACGGGGTGCTTTCGGTGGGTCGCTACACGGGGCGGGGAGAGCACGACGAGCATGCGCCCCCTCCGACGATCTCGCACTTCCTTCTGGCCATCGATCCGCAGCGGGGATTCTCACGTGAAAAGATGATCTCGCGCGTGCGCGCGGAGCTGGCGGATGTCCAGGGGGTGACGGTGAACGTCGGCCAGCCGCTGGCCCACCGCATCGACCACATCCTGAGCGGCGTCCAGGCCCAGATCGTCATCAAGGCGATGGGTACCGATCTGCGTGTACTGCGCCGCACGGCCGCGCGTGTGGCGGAGATCTCCGCTGCGGTGCCCGGCGTGACCGACCTGTACGTCGAACCGCAGGTGCTCGTGCCGCAAGTCCACATCGACCTCGATCGCGAACGCCTGGCGGAGGTCGGCCTCTCGCCCGGCGAACTGGCGCACACCCTGGAGATCGCCATCGGTGGAAAGGTCGTCGGCAGCATCCTGGAGGGTGAGCGCGCCTTCGACCTGTTCGTGCGACTGCGGGAGGAGGCACGCGCCTCGCTGGCGGATCTATCCCGCCTGCCGATCGCGCTGCCTGGCGGAGGATGGGCGCGTCTGGGGGAGCTGGCCAACGTGAGCGAGGCCGCCGGACCGAACAGCATCTCCCGTGACAACCTGCTGCGGCGAATTGCGGTCAGCTGCAATGTGCGTGATCGCTCGCTGGGTGAGGTCGTCGAGGATCTGCGGAGGGCGCTGCGCCCCCTGGAAGCGGAGCTGCCGGAGGGGGCCTTCCTGAGATTCGAGGGGCAGTTCACTTCGCAGATGCGCGCGACGCGCCTGATCCTCCTGCTCTCGCTGGGCTCCCTGCTGGCGATGATCCTGATCCTCTACGGACAGTTCCGTTCGCTGAATCTGGCCCTGCAGGTCCTGGTCTGCCTGCCGGCGGCCTTCGTCGGCGGTCTGGCGCTGCTGCGCCTGACGGGACAGCAGTTCAACGTTGCGGCGCTGGTGGGCTTTGTGTCGCTGGCCGGCATCGCCTCGCGCAACGGGATCCTGCTGGTCGCGCACTACCTGCATCTGATGCGCGAGGAAGGCCTGTCCCTCGATCTCGACCTGCTGGTGCGGGCCGCCCGCGAGCGGGCCGCACCAGTGGTCATGACCGCCCTGACCACCGGGGCGGGACTGCTGCCGCTGCTGCTGGCGGCCGGAGAGACCGGGCGCGAGATCCTCTATCCGGTCGCGACGGTCGTGATCGGAGGCCTGATCACCTCGACATTCTTCGAGTTCGTGCTGCGACCGGCCGTCTTCTGGCTCGTCGGCCGCGGCGCGGCGCAGTGCGTGATGTCGAAGGAGGCTGCCGAGGGAGGCGAGTGCGCCTAGCGTGCTGACCCTGGGGTCGCGCGGGGCCCGGACCAGCGCGGGACCCGCTCTGCGCCCCTGCCAGGAATCGAACCTGGGACCAGCGGATTAGAAATCCGCTGCTCTATCCACTGAGCTACAGGGGCGTCGGCGAAACGCTACCCAATGTCCACCTCGCGTGCAAGCGCGTGGCGCTCCCGCCTCCGCAACTGCCTGCTGGCCATACTCCAGACCCCAACGGTCTTCGAGATCGAACGCAACCGGCTCGGGATCCGTCGTACCGAATGAACCGCCGCCCGGCTGCCCCCCCGCAGCAGATGTCGCCATCGCGAAACAAGGCCCGCGCGCGCGCGTACGGGATGTCGACGGCACCGGGTGCGCGGGCAGGGCCAGGAGGTTCGAGATGCGTAGGTGCCGCGCGAGCCGGGTGTCGGTGGGCTTCGAGTTCCGAGTCCTCCTGGCACTACTTCTGCCACTGGTCTCCGTGCCGTGGCCATCCGCGCCGAAGGCGCAGGATGGCTTCGCTCCACGATTCCGTCCCGAGCTGGCGGTGCCACACGCGGGGGGCAGCATTCGGATCGATGGTCGCCTCGACGATCCGGGCTGGGTCGGTGCAGCCATCGCCGATCATTTCCACGAGGTCGAGCCGGGCGACAACCTGCGACCTCCGGTGGAGACGCAGGTGCTGGTGACGTATGACCAGGAGCACCTCTACCTGGCGGCGCGCTGCTTCGACGACCCCTCCGAGATCCGCGCGACACTCTGTCGGCGCGACCGCATGGTGGGGGACAACATCGGCTTCTTCCTCGACACCTACGGCGATGCCACCTGGGCCTATACGATCAACGTCAATCCCTTCGGTGTGCAGGCCGATGCGCTCTGGAGCGATGGGCACGGCGAAGACAGCATGTTCGATCTGGTCTTCGACTCGGCCGGTCGCATCACCGACGCGGGGTACCAGGTCGAGTTGGCGATTCCGTTCTCGAGCCTGCGCTTCCCCAGCCGGGAGCAGCAGATCTGGCGGGCGCAGTTCTGGCGTCACCACTTCCGCGACTCGCACTACTGCATCACCTGGGCGGCCAACGATCGCAACGAAGCGAACTGGGTGCGGAGCTGGGGAACCCTGACCGGGATCCGGAACGTCGCGCCCGGGAAGGGCATCGAGATCATCCCCGCCTGGACCGGATCGGTGGCAGGAGAGCTGCAGCTCGGCGCCGATGGGCGCCTCGATCTGCGTGACGAGGACCCCACGGGCGAACCATCGTTGTCCGGGAAATACTCGGTATCCTCGGATGTCATCCTGGACGGCACGCTCAATCCAGATTTCAGCAACGTCGAAGCGGACGTCTTCCAGATCGACGTCAACTCCCCGACGGCTCTCTCGTATCCGGAGAAGCGTCCTTTCTTCCAGGAAGGCAGTGACCTCTACCGCACGCGGCTCGATCTGGTATACACGCGCTCGATCAACGATCCCGACGTGGCCGCCAAGCTGACCGCTCGCCTGGGACGCACGGCGCTGAGCTTCCTCAGCGCACACGACGTCCGCAGTCCGATCGTGATTCCCTTCGAGGAGACCAGCTCGCCCCTCTACCTGGGCGGCGAGAGCTTCTCGAACATCCTGCGTCTCCGCCGCACCGTAGGCCCCGGATCGCAGGTGGGGCTGCTCGTAACCAACCGCGCCTGGGAACAGGGAGGAAGTGGGACCACCTACAGCGCGGACGCCACACTGAGCCTTTCCCAGCGCTTGACGGTCCGCGCCCAGGTGGCGGGCAGCTATACGGACGAGCCGGAGGATCCGGCGATGACCGCGGGACTCGAGGGTGTCACCTTCGACGGGGGACGACACACGGCGACGTTCGACGGGGAGTCGTTCGGCGGGTATGCGGCCTCCGGCGCTCTCAGCTACAACAGCCGCAACTTCTTCGTGCAGGGCAGCTATGCCGAGATCGGCCCCAGCTTCCGTGCCGAGAGCGGTTGGATGCCACGCAACAACCGGCGCTCCGCGAGCCTCTACTCGGAGTACCAGCTGCGCTTCGATGACGGCTTGCTCGAGAGGATCTCTCTGGCCCTCAACCCGATGCGCGTCTGGAACACCGAGGGGCGCAAGAAGGACGAGGCGATCTTCGCCACGCTTCGCACGCCGCTGCGCTTCCGGCAACTACAGCCGATGTATCAGTACATGGTCAGCACCGAGGAGTTCGCCGGCATCTACTTCGACGACATCTGGAATCATCACGTCAGCCTGAGCAGCTCCCCGAGCGAGACGATCTCGTTCGGGGGAAGCTTCAGCTACGGGGACCAGATCGCGTACGGGTACCGGGCCATCGGCCGCCAGAGGCGCTGGGGGGCGTGGCTGGATCTGAACCTCTTCGACCGCATCTACTTCGAGAACTGGATCAATCACGTCAAGAGCCGCGACCTCGATACGGATCGGCAGCTCTTCGACGGCTTCGTCTACGGCTCGCGCCTGAGTTTCCAGTACGATCGGAAGCTTTCGGTGCGCGTCTTTGGACAATACAACGACTTCAGCCGCACCTGGATCTTCGATCCGCTGGTCACCTATCGGATCACACCCTTCACCCTCTTCTACGTGGGCTCGACCTACCAGCTGCAGGAATACGGGGGCCTGGACGAAGACGGAGATCGGCTGGCGGGAGAGGGTCAGCCCTCCTTCCGCCACACGAAGCTCGACTACCGGCAGTTCTTCATGAAGGTGCAGTATCTGTTCCAGCTCTAGACGGCTGCGCGCAGTGGCCGAGTACAACGAGGCGTCGCGCGCGGGGGGCGTCGGCGGGGACGGCGCGCCACGGGGCTGCGTCGCGGCGTCGCGCTTGCGACGGCTGCGGACGCGGGTGGGGATGTCGACTGTCGGGGTGAGAGGATTTGAACCTCCGACACCCTGCTCCCAAAGCAGGTGCGCTACCGGACTGCGCCACACCCCGTTAGCTGGCACCCCTTCAGAGTAGCGCCGGACCCGCTGTCGGTCAAGATTCTCACCGCTGCGCAATCGATCTCTGGCCCCGGATTCGCTACACTCCATCGTCTAGAGGATCGAGCAGAGGATCGAGCACTCGAGGAGACCCCTCTAGGCCGTGGATCCAAGGAGGAACAATGAGCGGAGTCAACAAGGCCATCCTGATCGGCAACCTCGGCCGCGACCCGGAGGTGCGCCACACGCCCTCCGGCACGCCGGTAGCCAACTTCACCCTGGCCACCACGGAGAACTTCACCGATCGGAGCGGCAACCGCCAGGCGCGGACCGAATGGCATCGCATCGTCACCTTCGGGCGACTGGCCGAGATCTGTGGCGAATACCTGCGCAAGGGACGCCAGGTCTACATCGAGGGACGCATCCAGACCCGCCAGTGGGAGGACCAGCAGGGGCAGAAGCGCTCGACGACCGAAATCGTGGCCAACAGCATGGTCATGATCGGAGGCCGCGGCGGAAGCGGCAGTGGCGATCGCGGGGGAGAGTCGGGTGACCAGAGCCGCCAGTACGAGACCGCCGGCGCCGGCGCGGCCGAGTCGTCCGACGCTTCGGACACCCGCTATGTGCCCGACAAATCGCTCGATCCGATCGGTGAGGATGACGACCTGCCCTTCTAGGCGGGCGACTTGCCCCTTGACCCGCGGGAGAGCGCGCGATACGGTGTCTGGCGCCTCCTGCGGGGCACCTATGCGTTTCAGAACGCGCCAGTAGCTCAATTGGCAGAGCAACTGACTCTTAATCAGTAGGTTCGGGGTTCGATTCCCTGCTGGCGCATCGGGCTTGGGGAGAGGATAGGGAGACCGGCCGGGAGGGGCGGTGGACCTATCCTCTTCGCATGCGTGTTGACCCAAGTGGAGCAGGACAGAAGTTCGGGGGCGAATTGGGTTCGACGGGGAGTGTGAGTCCTGCGCTGCGTGCCGAGGTCCCGGCTGGCTCGTTAAACAAGCCGGGGAATCACAATTGCCGACTTTGAGCCGGCACTAGCTGCAGCCTAATGCAGCTCGTCCTCAGTGCCTGCGCCTGCCGGGGTGCTGAAGGACGCTGTTACGGTGGGCTAGCGGTTCGCACGCCCCGGGCGTTCCGCGAAACGAATGGGGCTGGTCTGTCGGGGATCGAGCTCACGAGAGCTCCGGCAGATGAGATCAAACCGTGAGATACGCACGTAGACGCGCTTGATGATCCTCATCCGGACGCGGGTTCGATTCCCGCCGCCTCCATGGTCTCTCCAGGTCGGAAAGCCTTCCTTCTCAGAGTGCCGCGTGTCAAACGAGTTGCGACGCAGTTGCCGCACGATGGATGCGTGTGGCTGTGTCCGAAGCGATGATGGATGCCCGCTCATCTCTGCCTGTGTCCGGCCACGAGGATCCGGGGATGTCGAATGCAAGCATATGGCACTCGTGAGACCGGCGGTGCCTCGGATTCCGACGCTGGTATGGATCCGGCAGCGAAGCGACCTGTGGTAGTCCTCTACAATGGTCCGGTCGTACGGCCGGAGAGGATCGAACGGGAGACTTCGGCGGCCCTGCGTTCTGAGGGCGGCCGTAGGAGGGATGGGATGCGCAGGGACGCGCTGCTCGGCGCCATACTGGCGATATCCACTGTCTGGACGATTGGTGACAGCTCGGCAACGACTAGGGTCTACACCGAAGAGACGGGGTGGCAGAACGCCGCCGGCGGGTCGTATCTCACGGAGGACTTCGCCGACACCCTTCTCAATCCTGGTGTGAGCTTCGTCTCGACCGAATCGGGCCACATCAATCCGCAGCACGAATGCTACCAGTATGTCTTGCCTTCGCAGAGTCAGAACGAGCCGATGACGACTTGGACCTTCGAGCCCCAGATCGTGGCATACCGAGGAGATTGGACTCCGGGCGGGCCGGGTGGTTCTGGGAACAGCCTGTGGGTCTTCATCGCCGACGACTCCCTATACGTCGGTTCCATCCCCAACAGCCACGACGGGGAATTCTGGGGCTTCGTGTCGGATGCACCCTTTTCCTCTGTCAGACTCGTAGGCGGACCAGGTACGCATCAGGAGCACTACTGCCTGGATGACATGGTCTACGCGTCCGATGCCGGGACCGGAGATGTCGAATCGCTGGGACCGTTCCCAGCGACACGTCGGCTCGTCCTGCGGGTGCCGAGCCCGTACGGAGTCGGCCAGACGATTCGGGTGACGGGGCATCGAGCCGCAGAGGCATCGGTCGGGATCTTCGATGCACAGGGTCGTTTGCTCCGGAGCCTCGCCGCAACGAGGCGCCACGAGGGTGAAGTCGACTTTCGCTGGGATGGATCGACGGCGGATGGTCAGATGGCCCCTGCATCCGCGCTGTTCGTGCGGGCACAGGGGGGGTGATGCGGTGGTCACGAGGATGTTCGTGCTGCTGCGATAGAGGACAGGGAGCAAAGCCGGCGGGGGGCTAGCGGCCGTTCGATGCGCACCGACGTCGATTCCCGCTGCCTCCACAGGCTGCTCGATTAACGCCCTCAGCGCAGCACGGCGATCGACCGTGCCGCCGAGCGGCCTCCATCCCAGGCACCGCAACGCTGCCGGCGCACGTCGGAGACGCCTGGCGGAGCAGGATGCGCGCGGTGGTCCATCCCCTCCCAGACCAGATCATGCGTGCCGGCCGGGAGCGGATCCTCGGCAAGCCCATCGACCAGTCGGCCGGCGGCGTCGATGACCGCCACGCGCGATGATCACCGGCTCTCCCTCTTCGCCGTCGCCATCGGCGATCGGGTGCAGCCAGTCCTGCCGGGTTCCCCCGCAGCCGGCCCTGCGTCGTGCCGTCATCGAAGTCGCTGACCAAGCCGACTTCGAGCGGTTGGACCGTGGGCACGGACAGAGGGCCCACGAACAGCGCGATCCGCCGCAGCCGACGCGGCCATGACCGGACACGCCGCTCGCGCCTGCGGGTCGGCTCAGCGCCGCCTTCGGGGGATCCCCCGAAGGCCATTCGTGTCAGCTCCACCGGATGCGGCCGAAACCCTCTACTCGTCTGCCACTCGCATGTGTGACCTCCTTGATCTAGACTGCCTGGCTGGGTAGACGACGTGCCGGACGAGAGGCTCACACGCGCCGCAATCCGGAGAATCCGCTGTGTCGGCCCCTGCCACGAGCATGCATCTCTGCGCCGCAATTCCGTGCACCGCCCTACGGCGGATCGACGAAGGGGCAAGGAGGAGACCATGGAGGCGATCTGCAAGTGGGCCGGCGCTGTATTGCTCGTCGAATTGGCACTCGTGCCATCATCTGCGGCCAAGCTCGTCACGCAGACGGTGACCTATGAGCACCAAGACACCGTCCTGGAAGGGCATCTGGTCTTCGATGACGCCTGGAAGGAGCCGCGTCCCGGTGTGCTCGTCGTGCATCAATGGATGGGACTCAGCGAGAACGAACGCATGCGCGCCCAAATGCTCGCCGAGCTCGGCTACGTGGCGCTGGCGGCGGATGTGTACGGTCAGGGTGTGCGACCGGCCAACACTGCTGAGGCCGGTGCGCAGGCCTCGCTCTACCGTCGCGACCGAACGCTCTTCCGGGGGCGCTTGCGTGCTGCGCTCGCGCGGCTGCGGGCGACGCCGCGCGTGGACGACGCGCGAGTGGCCGCCATCGGCTATTGCTTCGGCGGGGGGGGCGTTCTCGAGCTAGCGCGTTCGGGCGCGCCGCTCAGCGGAGTCGTCAGCTTCCACGGCAATCTCGATACGCCCGATCCCGGCGATGCGCAGCAGATCGCGGGCAAGGTGCTCGTCTGCCATGGCGCCGCCGATCCGCACGTCAGCGACGAGGCACTGCTGGGCTTCGTCGATGAGATGGAAGCCGCCGACATCGACTATCAGATCATCCTCTATGGAGGGGCGGTGCACGCCTTCACGCAGAAGGACGCCGGTGACGATCCTTCTGGCGGAGTGGCCTACGATGCCGCTGCGGACCGCCGCTCCTGGCGGCATATGCAGCTCTTCTTCCGCGAGATCTTCTAGGCGCATGTGGAGCGGAGGACGGCTGCCGACCCTCTGGAGATCGGCTTGCGTCTCCGGAAGGGCGCCACGGGATTCGCGGTGGCTGGCGTCGGGGGGAGGGGGGAACCGGTGAAAGCGGACCGATCTAACGCCCCGCGCAACGCGATCGTCGAACATCGGGTCGTGCCGCTGGCGCTGGTCGCCATCCTGGCCCTGCTCCTGGTGCTCCTCTACCGCTGGCAAGGGGGCGCCGGCTATCCGTTGGACGATAGCTGGATCCATCTCTCCTTCGCGCGCAACCTGGCCGCCGGCGAAGGCTTCGGCGTCAACTCCGGGCAGACGAGCACCGGTTCGACCTCACCGCTTT
>WJJG01000394.1 GCA_014729815.1 Candidatus Eiseniibacteriota bacterium | reverse complement strand
GCCTTGGCGTCGGCCACGATCCCGGCGCCGCCGCTCGGATCGCTTCCCCCGATGGCGAGGATCAGAGGCTCCATCGTCACATCTCCTTGGACATCGAACGCTTACGGCGGGAATCTACGCCCCCGCCGATCAGGCGTCAACTACCGCCGCTCGTCTGTACATTTTGGGTCACTGTGTCAATATGAAACATATCATGATTCACAATGGAACGATGCGCGATCAATACCGGAGTCGCCTGTCGCGCGACGATCGAATTCATCGGATGCGCGGGTCTTCGATGCGGTCCCTTCTTTGGAATCCGAGCGCCCCGAATCTTTTTCATTGCAATCAGTTATCTGATTCCAGCGCTTCCAGGCGAACGCCTCGGATCGGCGAATCCGTGCTGCCGCATCTCCTGGCACACCTTCTGCTCCCTTCTCGGGCGTCGAAGGGACGAAGAGTCGAGCCCTTCAGACAGCGAAGCTGAAGAGAGGCAAGGCAGGTAGATTTCGCCGGCCGAGCGCCGGATCGACGCCCCACACGAAGAGGTGAGGCGGTTCGAAAGGAGGGATGAGTCATGACGCTGGTACGCTGGAGCCCAAGGCGTGCACTTCCGCGGACGATGGACCGCGATCTGACGAGCTGGATGAGCAACTGGGATCGGATGTTCGAGTCGCTCTTCCCGGATCAGACGAGCGCCACCGACTGCGACTGGTGCCCGTCGGTCGACGTCCGCGAGGAGAAGGACCATTACATCGTCGAGGCGGACCTGCCCGGCATCGATCGCAAGGATGTCGAGGTCACCTTCGAGAACGACGTGCTGACGATCAGTGGCGAGCGCAAGGGCGAGCTCGAGGAGAAGGAGAGCCGGTCGCATCGTAGAGAGCGGTTCTTCGGACGCTTCACGCGCTCCCTGCGCTTCCCGGGCGATGCGAACCGTGACGGCATCGAGGCCAACTTCAAGGATGGCGTGCTGACGGTGCGTGTGCCCAAGAGCGAACAGGCCAAGGTTCGCAAGATCGAAGTCAAGTAGGAGCGACCGCAATCAGCGCGGGGCCCGGCTTCGGCCGGGCCCCTTTTTTGTTGCCGCGACGGCATGCTATCGTCTCGCGAGAGATCGGGAGTCGGCCACGCAGCGGAGGGCCCCTTGAAGCTCTGGAAGCGCGATCACCCCTTCTTCGCGGTGTTGCATCTGCCGCCCCTACCCGGTGCACCGGGCGCTCGTCGCACGGTGCCGCAAATCGTGGAAGCCGCGGCGGAAGAGGCGCGCGTATTGCTCGGCGCCGGGTTCGACGGCCTCGTCATCGAGAACTACGGCGATGCGCCCTTCTTCGCCACCCAGGTGCCGCCCGAGACGATCGCGGCGATGAGCGCCGTCGCCTGCGAGATCCGGCGCTTGGGCACGTTTCCGCTGGGGATCAATGTGCTGCGCAACGATGCCCAGGCGGCCCTGGCCGTGGCCACCGCGGCCCGCGCCGAGCTGATTCGCGTCAACGTCTTGGCGGGGACGATGCTCACCGATCAGGGGCTCGTAACCGGTCCGGCCGCATCGCTACTGCGCAAGCGCAAGCTCCTGGGTGCGCGCGTGGCGATCTGGGCCGACCTGCTCGTCAAGCATGCCGCGCCCCTGGCGCCGACCGATCCGCTCGATGCGGCGCGCGACCTATCCGAGCGCGCCGGCGCCGACGCCCTCATCCTGACCGGCCGGCGGACCGGGCAACCGGTCGATCGGCGGGTGCTGGAGCAGCTGCACCGGAGTCTGGCCCGCCTGCCGCGCATCGTTGGCAGCGGCGTGCAGGCCGAGAACCTGGCCGACTACTGGGCGGACGCATCGGCCTTCATCATCGGCTCCGCCTTCCGGCGCGGGGGTCGCCCCGGCCGCGCGCTCGACCCAGACAGACTGCACCGGCTGATGCGCGTGCGGCGACAGCTCTCCGCCGGCGCATGACCGCAGACCGCTGCTCGACCCGGCGGTCGACGCCGTCGGAGGGGTCTGCCAATCGAGAGGGAATCGTGGAAGAGGAACACCCGCAGTGTCGGCAGGCGGGGGAAGTCGCCCCCGAGACACCCGATCCGATCCCGAGCGGCATGCCCCCGCTCAACGAGGCCCCTCCACCGGAGGATCGCGCCTATGCCGAGAAGTTCGCGCGGGAGTTCGCGCCCTTGCTCGATCATTGGCAGGAGCGGGCAGATGAGATCGAGAGCTCCTTCGTCACGGCGACGACGCCCACGCACCCGCAGCGCGCGGCGTTGCGGCGCTTCGCCGACCTCTGCCTGCGGTTCGCGAACCTGGAGCAGCGCATCGAAGGAACCATCCCCTGCGAGATCCCGACCCACCTCGACGTGATTCGCCCCCCGGAGGAGCGCATCGATCCGCAGCAGGGGGAGACGCTGGCCATCGCCGAGCGGGCGCGACTCGGGCTTCGCGAGGGACCGATCGAGAATCTGGCCGAGCTGCTCGATGAACGCGGGATCAAGGTTGCCGAGTGGGCGCGCGCCGAGGCGGCGCCGGCCGGTGCCTTCCTCTTCGATGAGGACACCGGACCGGCCCTGCTGGCGCTGGCCGCCCCAGGCTCCCCGGCCGCGCGCTTCCTGCTGGCGCATGCCTATGCCCACCTGCTGGCCGATGTCGATCCCTACGAGAACCGCTTCTGCTCGCACGGCGCACAGGATGCGCCGCCGGTGCTGCGCACGGGGGGGCGCCCTACCGACAGCCGGCGCGTGCAGAAGAGCGCCTCCGCCGCGGAGCTGCGCGAGGCGCGCGCCGATCGCTTCGCCCGCGCGCTCCTGCTCCCGGCCGATCATTTCGCCAAGAGCCTGGCGATGTTCTTCGATGACGACTCTGCGCCCCCCCCCCTCCGGCGCCTGGGGGAGCTGGCATTCTACTATGGCGTCGAAACCCCGGCCGTCCTACAGCGACTCGCCGACCTGGGCCTCTCGCCTCCCCAGCGGATCGAAGCCCTGGCGGCCGAGCTCGACGCCGCGCAGGCGCCGCGCGTGGACCAGGCCGAAACCGACGGCGGGTCGATGGAGGACGAGGCGTCCGGGGGCGACGGCGAGGAGCGCGACCCACTCCCCGCGCGCTTCGTGCATCTCTCCCTGGCGCTCTTCGTGCGGCGCATCGCCTCCCGCGCCCAGCTCGGCGAACTCCTCGATCTCGATCCCCCCAGTGTCGATCGGATGGTCGCCTGGTTGGATCTCCCCTCCGACTTCAAGGAGCGCCGGGCCTAGCGACCCGTCGCCCGGCGGAGCGGGCAGCTCCGCTTGCGGCAGGGCCTGACGTAACGCCTCTCGCCGCAGGACCTTGAACAGCATCGCGCCACGCCGGGCTTTGCACAGCACCGCTTCGAGCCGCATCCGGCATGGCCCACGCCGGCAAAGGCGCGATTGCCGCGGCTGTCCTGGCAGGGTAGGCTTCGCACCCAGGTGTGACATGGGACTGAACAGACGACGCGAACAGATGCGCAACCTCTCCCAGTGGCTGCGGCACTTCCTGGGCGTGCGCCTCTGGGAGGAGGAGCTGCAGCGCCAATCCGGCTTCCGGGGCTTCCTCTACCGGCAGCTGCGCATGTTCGTCGTGGCTGGCCAGGCCCTCCCGCGGGGCCAGATCCCCCTGCGCGCCGCCCAGATGACCGTGGCGACGCTCTTCGCCGTCGTCCCGGGGATCGTTCTGGCCTTCTCGCTGCTCGGCACCTTCGGTGGTCTCGAGCAGCTCAAGGTGGAGCTGCAGCGGTTCATCATCGAGTATCTGGTGGCCGGCGCGCGGGAGCAGGTCTCCGGCTTCCTCGACAAGTATTTCGCCGGCGCACGCGCTTTCCAGGGCATCGGGATCGCCTTCCTTCTGGGAGGCGTCTTCGGCCTGCTGGGGGCGATGGAGAACGCCTTCAATCAGATCTGGGGCATCAAGCGCGGTCGCAGCCTTTCGCGCCGCCTGACGACGTATACGACCATCGCCGTCCTGGGCCCCTTCCTGGTCGCGATCAGCGTGACGATGACCGCCTCGCTGCAGAACGCCCAGTTCCTCCACAGCCTGCAGCTCTGGGCCCCGGTCGAAGGACTGGTTTCCTTCGTCTTCGGCCTCGCGCCGCTGCTGGTGACGATCCTGGGCCTGACGATGCTCTACCTGATCATGCCCAATGCCAAGGTGCGCGTCATCTCGGCCGTGATCGGGGCGGTCGTGGCCGGCGTGCTGTGGGAGATCTCCAAGTGGGGCTACGCACTCTACATCTCGTCGGCCACGATGTATCAGACGCTCTACGGCCCCCTGGTCGCCATCCCACTGCTCTTCGTCTGGATCCAGTTGAGCTGGATCATCGTGCTCTTCGGCGCGCTGCTGACCTTTGCCCAGGACGCGGCCGACGACTTCCGCCTCGAGGAGGGCGCCATCTCGGCCAGCGTGCGTGAACGTCTCAAGTCCACCCTGCGATGCATGATCGCCATCTCCCGTGCCCACTACCGCGGAGAGCGGGCCCCCAATGTGATCGAGTTGGCCGCCGACCTGCATATCCCGGTGCGTCTGGTGCGCTCCACCGTGGGAGACCTCCAGAGCGGTGGGTTGCTCCACGAGGTCGTCCGCCCGCGCCACAAGGGGGAGGGCGGTCTGGTTCCGGCGCGCGACCTGCAGAATCTGACCGTCTACGACCTGATCACCGCGTTTCAACAAACCGGCACTTCGACCCCCAACGGCCGCGACACGGCCGAGGCGCAGGAGGCGGAGCGCATCCTGACGCAGCTCGATCGCTCGTTCCGCGATGTGGGCAGTTCCCTCTCGCTGGCGCAGGTCGTCGAATCGCTCGAGGAACGCTCGGCCGACGAGCCCCCCCATGACACCGCACGCCTCTTCCGCCGGGGGTAGACGCGCCCCGCCCGTCCCATGCAGATCGATCCTGCGTGGCCGCGCGATTCCGCGTCGAGCCCGGGCGTTGCAATCGCCCCCAATCCAGGTATACTCGTTGGCTTGGTTTCGCGCTCGCCGGAGCGCGTGCGATCGCATACCCCCTTGCGCACGGCAGCCTTGGGCTGCGCGCGGGAGGCGACCGAGCATGAACAGCCAGGATTTCGTGATGGCGGTCAACGGAGAGGCCGGGGAGGGCGTGGTCCTGTTCGGCGATCTGATGACCCAGGTGGCCGCACGATCGAACATCCATATCAGCAGCACGCAGACCTTTCCCGCCGAAGTGCGGGGCGGGCGCTCCTACGTGCAGATCCGCTACGGCGTCGACAGCGTCTTCAATCCGGGCGACAAGCTCGATATCGTCGTGGCCTTCGATCGTCTCGCCTACCACACCTGCAAAGGAATGATCCGCAGTGAGGCGATCCTGTTGGTCGATGGCGATCCGCAGAAGACCGATCGCTCCGAGTTCGCCGACTGGAAGGGCGGGCCGATCTACGTCATCCCGATGACCCAGATCGCCGCGCAGCAGATCGGAGAGAAGCGCAGCAAGAACATCGTGGCCCTCGGAGCGGTGACCGCCTTCATGGGATTCCCGCCCGCACACGCGCACGAGGTCGCCAAGCGCTTCTTCGAGAAGCGTCGCAGTCGCATCCTCGAGAAGAACCTCGCCGCGCTGGATGCCGGGCGCGAATACGTCGAGCAGAAGCTCGAGCGCCGCGAGGGCTTCCGGGTCCCCCAGGTCGAGGGCGACGGCTATCTGGTCATGAGCGGCAACGATGCGATCGCGCTGGGCGCGCTCTACGCCGGATGCCGCTTCCTGGGCGGCTATCCGATCACACCCGCCTCGGAGATCATGCAGCTCCTGGCGGAGCTGCTGCCCGAGGTGGGCGGCACGATGTACCAGGCCGAGGATGAGATCGCCTCCCTGGCCGCGGTGCTGGGCGCCTCCTATAGCGGCGTGCGCGCGATGACCGCCACTTCCGGTCCCGGGCTTTCACTGATGTCGGAGCTGCTCGGGCTGTCCGGAATCGGGGAGATCCCGGTGGTGATCGTCGATGTGCAGCGCGGCGGGCCCAGCACCGGCATGCCGACGAAGACCGAGCAGTCGGATCTGGGCATCGCGCTGCACGGCGGGCACGGGGAGTTCCCACGCGTGGTGATGGCGCCGATCTCGATTCGCGACTGCTTCCAGGTGATGCGCACCGCCTTCGAGATTGCGGAGCGCTACCAGGTGCCGGTCATCGTGCTCTCGGAGCAGGGCCTCGCACACCGGCGGGCGACCCTGCCGAAGCAGTTGCTCCGCCAGACGCCGATCGCGCGTGTGGCGCGTCCGATCCGCTCCTGGGATTCCGGCTACGTGCGCTACATGATCACCGACAGCGGTATCTCGCCGCGCGCGCTGCCGGGCGATCCGGGCGGCCAGCATCAGGTCACCGGTCTCGAGCACTGGGACTTCGGGGGGCCCTCCTATGAACCGGCCAATCGGACCGAGATGGTGCAGAAGCGCTTCCGCAAGCTGCGCAATCTCGATCGCAAGTACGGGGGGGTCTTCACCTTCAAGGGCTCGGGCATGCGGCAGCAGCATCATGCCACCACCGACGAAGAGGCCGGGCGCCTCTCGGCCGCCGTCGAGGCGTTCCGTGGTACGATCGGAATCATCGGCTGGGGCGCGACGGCCGGGGTCGTGCGCGAAGCCGTGGCGCGTGCCGAGCAGCGCGGCATCGATTCGGCGGCCATCTTCCCGCGCATGCTCTTCCCCCACAACGATCTGACCATCCGTCCCTTCATCGAGGGACACCAGCGCATCATCGTCGTCGAGGAGAACTACACAGGCCAGTACGCGCGCTTCCTGAACGAGCACTACGAGTACACGCCCACGATGCTCAGCAAGTACGACGGACTGCCATTCACTCCCGAGCAGGTGCTGCGCAAGATCGAGGAGGTTGCCGATCATGCCTAGCCAGGAGGGGCCCCGGGCGCCTCGTCCGCAAGCGTCCCCAGGGTCCGGTCCAGAAGCACCCCGCGCGTCGAACCCGCACCGCGAAGCGCTGGCCGAGGCGGGCACCGAGGCCCCTGCTGCTCGCAAGGGGCGCGACTACCGCGGCCGCCTCAAGCCGATCTGGTGTCCGGGCTGCGGCAACTTCGGCATCCTCAGCGCCATGCTCAACGCCTTCGCGGATCTCGAGATCGATCCCGACAACCTCGCAGTCGTCTCGGGCATCGGCTGCTCGAGCCGCCTGCCGGGATTCGTGCGGGCTTACGGGTTCCACGGCGTTCACGGCCGTGCGTTGCCCACCGCGGTCGGGGTCAAGCTGGGCAACCCGCGCCTGACGGTGATGGTCGTCGGCGGCGACGGGGATGGGCTTTCGATCGGCGCCGGACACTTCCCACACGTCGCCCGGCGCAACGTCGATATCACGTATCTGATGCTCGACAATCGCACCTACGGCCTGACGAAGGGACAGACCTCGCCGACGACCCCGCACGGATTCCTGACGAAGACCTCGCCCGCGGGCGTGATCGAGACGCCCCTCAACCCGGTCGCCTTCGCCATCTCCTTCGGCGCCGGGTATGTCGCCCGGGCCTATACGGTCAACACCCGTGCGGTGCGCCAGGTGATCGCCGATGCCATTCGCCATCCTGGCTTCGCAATGGTGCACCTGCTCACGCCGTGTGTGACCTTCGGTCGCGGCAGCGGTTACGACTTCTTCAACGAACGCATCCAGCCGCTGCCCGAAGACCACGACCCGACCGACTTCTGTAAGGCGATCTTTCAGAGCGATCAGCCGGAGGCGATCTACACGGGCCTCTTCTACCATGTGCCGCGGCCCGAATACGTCGCATCCCTGCAGGAGAAGGGAGCCGCGCACGGCCGCGAATTGGAGGAGCAGGCCGCACCGCGCATCGACACCGACTCCCTGATCGCGCGCTTCAGCTAGTTGGGGGTCGCACGGGAGAGCAGGTCGGCGCGATGAACCTTGCACGACTCATCCGTCCCGAGCTGATCCGGCTCGAGATGCACACCACGATGCCGCCGGAGCCGGAGGAGCCGTTTGACCGGGACCGCTTTCTCTGGTCGGTCAAGGAAGCCGTGATCGGCGAGCTGGTCGAGCTGCTCGAGCTCTCCGGCCGCATCGGCAATTCCAACAAGCTGCGCAACGATCTGATCAATCGCGAAAAGAAGGCCTCCACCGGGCTCAGTGACGGCATCGCCGTCCCGCACGTGCGCACGCGCGAAGCGCGCGAGTTCGTCATGGCCTTCGCGCGCTCGACCCCGGGCATCGCATTCGATTGCCAGGATGGGAAGCCGGCGCACATCTTCTTCGCCATGGTCTCGCCGCCCTACGACGACACGCAGTACCTGCGCATCTACAAGCGGCTTGCCGAAGCGGTCACCTACCAGGGCATCGCCCATACGCTGCTCGCAGCCGAAGACGAGGGCGAGGTGCTGCGGGCGCTGAAACAGATCTGAGGCGCCGGCGCCTCCTCCACCGAATCTATCGCGAGTCCTCCGTGCCAGAACCTCCGCGGGCAGGCGGCCTCCCGGACCGTGGCGCGCCGCCTGCAACGCGCCCCCGCAACGCGCCCCTGCAACGCGCGCCCGGCACGAGCCCCCGCTACGAGCCGCGCAGACCTACGGTGTCAGAGACATGCCCTCGCGTCGATACTCCACCGCGCGTTCGGTCATCCCACGCATCTCGAAGAAGTCGGCCGCTCGCTCGTACGCCGCGCGCCGGCGGTCGGGGGGCGCATGGTCGGCCGATGCCAGGCGCGCGCAGCTCTGCAGGAATAGCTCCTCGGCCTCACGGATGCGGCCCAGCGCAGCCCAGCAGCCCGCGAGAAGGTTCTCATCGCAGGCCAGTCGCCAGTGTCCGGGCTCCAGGGTCGCGGCACGCTGCTCCAGACAGCGGCGGATCAGTCGCTCGGCCTCCTCGGCCTCCTGCGCCGCTAGCAGCACCGCGGCCAGGCCCTCACGGGCGGCAATGGCATAGGGATGATCCTCGACATACTGCGTGCTGTAGACGGCCAGCGCTTCCTCGTAGCAGCGCCGCGCCTCGTCCAGCGCTCCCTGCTCTCGGAGCACGGGGCCCAGGCCGGTCAGGGCGATGGCGACGTAGGGATGCTCCTCGCCGAGGACCGCCCGGGCCATGCCCAGCGCCGCGCGGTACTGCTCTGCCGCGGCGTTCCATTCGGCGCACGCCCGGTGCAGCATCGCCAGGTTGATGTGCGTCACGACGATCGAAGGATGCGCCCCGCCCAACAGCTCCTGCTGGATCGCCAGGGCGCGCCGGTAGAGCGCCTGGGCCTCGCCGGTCTCCCCGGTGCGCTTGAGCAGCAACGCCAGGTTGTTGATCGTGCGCGCGACTTCGAGGTGTTCCTCGCCGAGCTGTCCGCGCTGGATCGCCAGCGCCTCGCGATAGAGTGGCTCGGCTTCGGCGTAGCGCTCCAGGTCGCTCAGCGTGAGCGCGAGGTTGTTCAGCACGGCCGCCGTCTCGCGATGGTCGCTCCCGAGCAATGCGCGCCGCAGCCCCAACGCCTCTCGAAAGAGCGGCTCGGCCTGCGAGGCGCGCTGCTGGTAGCGCAGGGCCAGACCGAGGTTGCTCAGCGCCGTGGCCACGGCGATGTGCTCGGCGCCGTGGATGCGGCGACACCGTTCGAGCGCGCAGGTGAAAACCGACTCGGCCGCGGCATGGTGTCCCTGCGCATTGAGCAGATGCCCGAGCTCCGCGAGACTGGCGATGGCGTCGGGATGGTCGGGTCCCAAGAGCGATTCATGCATCGCCAGGGATCGCCGCAGCTGCGTCTCGGCTTCCTCGTAGAGACCGAGCGCCAGATAGGTCGTGCCGATCGTGTTGCGCAGCGCGGCCTGCACCTCCGGCTCGGCGTCGAGCTCGCGGCCAATGTCTTGCGCGGCGCGATCGAGCACCTCCCGCACGGTGACCTCCTGCCCCCGCGCCTGCTCTGGATCGACCGACCCCAGCATCGCCTGCAGGAAGCTGTTGATGCGTTCGGCCTTGCGCACCTCCGTCTCGGCCCGATCGCGCGCCGCGTCGGCGCGCAGGCGCTCGCGGCGCTGCACGCCGAACATCACCGACATGGTGATCGCGAACCCGATCAGCACGGTCAGCAGCCCCACGCCGAAGGCGAACGGCGTGCGATGCCGGGCGACGAGCTTGCGCAACTGGTAGACCGTGCTGGGCGGACGCGCCAGGATCGGCTGGTCCGCCAGATGGCGCTCGACATCCTCGGCCAACGCCAGGACGCTCTGATAGCGCCGCGCCGGCTCCTTCTCCAGGGCCTTGAGGAGGATCGTCTCGAGGTCTCCGGCCAGCATCGGCTGCAGGGCCGAAGGACGGCGGGGCGGCGTCTCGCTGATCTGACGGATCGCCTCGGGCAGCGCGGGCGCATCGGTGGCATAGGGGCGCTCGCCGGTCAACACCTCGAACAGCACCACGCCCAGCGCATAGACGTCGGTGCGCAGATCGATCTCGTCCGGATTCCCACGCGCCTGTTCGGGGCTCATGTATCCCAGGGTGCCGGAGATCTGACCGGCCATCGTGACCACCGAATCCCCGGACGCCTCGGCATCCACGATCCTCGCCAGACCAAAGTCGAGGATCTTGACCTCGGGGCCCGCGCGGCGCACGCGCGTCTCGGACCGAAGATCGCCCTCGCCCGTCGCCGGCGCGTCGATGACCAGAATGTTGCCCGGCTTCAGATCGCGATGGATCACCCCGCGCTGATGCGCCGAATGAATCGCGTCGCAGATCTGCAGAAAGAGCTCCAGGCGCTCCCGGAGACCGGCCTTGCGATGGCGCGGATCGATGGGACGGGCAGAGACGTACGCATCGAGCGGCACTCCGCGCACCAGCTCCATCGCGAAATAGCGCTGTCCTTCCGCGGTGCAGCCGGCGTCGTAGATCGCCGCGATGTTGGGATGGCGCAGCCGCGCGAGGGTCGCCACCTCGCGCTGGAAGAGCTGCGCCGTGTAGGCGTCGACCGCCGCCCCGCCGCGGATGACCTTGAGGGCCACGGTGCGGCGCGGCTCCTGTTGCTCGGCCTCGAAGACGATCCCCATGCCGCCTTCGCCCAGACGTCCCAGGATGCGATAGCCGGCGATCCACTGTTCGGCGGGGGAGGAACGCTCGGCATCGGCGGAGGTGGCGTGGGGAGCCGGATCGGACGATGGAGTGCTTGCCGCATCGGGCGCAGCGCCGGGCGGCGCGTCGGCCGATGCGTGATCCCCCATGCCCGGGGCGGCGTCCCCTGCTTCGGGAGTGCGATCTCCCGCACCCGGGCGCAGGACCGTCGCCTCATCCGGGTCGCCGCGGTGCTGCGTCTTCTCGGGATCCTCGCCCATCACGGTCGGGAGAGCCTCCTCGAGGCGGTCAAGCGCGACGCGCGGTGGCGGCCGACGCTAGCGGAAGAGAGACTTGATGCTTCCCCAGCTGGGGGCCTCCGCCGGCGAGGGTTGACGATCGACGTCGATGCCCAGGCCCAACGATTCGCAGTGACGCCGATCCCAGACGACATCGGGGTGTTGCCACCCCGAAGGATAGGGCAGCCCCGGCGCGATGTGGGTCCAGGGATGACCGCTCTCGCTGGGCGTCTCGTCGACAGCGACGAAGAATCCGGGCGCCTGGCCCGGCCAGTTCCCCCAGTATCCAACGGTGCAGTCGTAGTAGACGAAGACCTCGACCGGATAGTAGTTCTCGCCCACCTCGGGCCAGACGGGCAGATCCTGGGGCTGGAGTCCCGGCTCCACCCAGAGCACATTGAGCGGCTCGTCGCAGTATCCGCCCTCCCAGACGTAGAGATCGAGGCTCTGCCCCTGGTAGGTGCCGTCCTGGGTCAACCAGAGCACGACCGCATTGAGCAGGCCGCTGTCGACCCAGTACGCCTCGCCGAAGGCGCCGTAGTAGGGCGCTTGCACGCCGCTGTCGCTCCAAGCGATCTCGAACTCGAAGGTGCCGTCGTGATTGTACTCGATGCAACGATCCGACTCCGCGCCGGCGGAGAGGATCGATGCGGTGGCCAGCACGAGGGTGCAGAAGAGGAACGCTTTCATCCCGGAGCTCCTTTCTCGTCTCGCTCTCCGATGGGAAGACGCTCGTCGTGGCTCAGATGTGGCTCGGCTCACTAGAAGGATCGGCGTTACTGATCATAATGATGATACCAGGCGAGATGCGGTGGAGAAAGCTCGGGCTGCGCGGATCCGTGCTCAGCGCAGCGGATGAAAGAGGCGCCGGCGCGCATAGCGACTTTGTTGCGCGTGTAGGCGATTCTCGAGGCCGGGATCCTGGGCTTGCGGCGCCAGCTCCAGCGCCTGCTCCACGCTGGTGGCCGCCTCCTGGAAGCGTCCCATCGCCGCTTGCGCCGCCGCCTGGACCGAGAGGATGTAGGGATTCCGTGCTCCGAGCTGCCCCGCCAGCTCGCGCGCGATGCGCAGGGCTTCCCGGCCGTCGCGCAGCGTGGGATCGGCGGCCGTGGCCAGGAGAAAGCCCAGTTCGAGCTTGTGCGCCGCACGTTGCGGCGCCGGCAGCACGGTCAGCGCCTCGCGAAGCGCGGCGATCGTCGCGGTGATGCGGTCGCTCCGACGCAGGAGTCGCAGCCGCGCAAGATGCAATGTTGGTTCATTCGGGGCCAGGGCCAGCGCTCGGCCGTAGCTGCGGAGGGCCTCGTCGATCTTCCCCTGAGCGGCCTGCACCTCGCCCAAGACGTACCAGATCCGATCGTCGGAGAGGCGTCGCCGGAAGTCCCAAGCGGCCCGCCCGGCGGCCGGATCCGGCTTCTGCTCGAGCAGTGCGCGCAGCGGGGGCTCGGCCTCGGCGTAGCGCCCGAGACGCCACAGCGAACGCCCCAGATTGTAGAGCGCCAGAGGATAGCCAGGTTGCGCTGCGAGCACGGCGCGGGCGAAGCGGACCGATTCCTCATAGCGGCCCTGGACGAAGCAGACCGAGGAGAGATTCCCGTAGCCCATGATCCCGCCCTCGCCTGGGGGTGGATCGAGCTCGGCCGCGCGCTGGTAGCAGTGGGCGGCACCCTCCAGATCCCCGTGCTGCTTGAGCCAGACGCCGCGATTGAGCTGCACGATCCAGCTATCGGGGGTCTTCGCAGCGGTGTCGGCCCACAGCGATCCGAGATCCTGGTAGACGTGTGCCTGCGTCTGGGCGCGCCAACCGAGCAACACGAGGATGGCGATGGCCACCAGCGCCGCCGTGCCGCGACGCGCGCGGCCGGCCCGCGATCCGCCGCGCATCTGCGCCCAGAGCCCGCCGATCAGCAGCAGGATGCCGATCGCCGCGAGGTACTGGAAATGATCCGCCACCCAGGAGAAACGCATGGGGGCGACATTCACGAAGCCGAGCGCGGGGAAGATCGTCACGGCGTAGAAGAGCGCCGCGGCCAGCGGGCCACGCCCGAGCCAGCCGCGCCGATATCCGTAGACGAGCAACAGCGCGACGAGAAGCCCGGCCACCGGATAGATCCATTGCCCAACGATGCGCGGATCGAGCGACCAGCGCGAGTAGAAGAAAGCCAGCTCTTCGGGCCAGACGATCTTGGATGGATAGAACCAGAAGGCGCGTCCCGCCAGCAGGATCCGCTTGAGCGGATCGAGCTGCGCAAAGATCGGACCGCCGCCATCGGAGAGCACGTGTTGGTACTCGTGCAGTCGAGTGACCATCCCGAGGGCGAAGCCGATCGCGACCATGATCAGCAGGGTCACGAAGCGCGAGACCCGCAGCCGGCGCCCACGCCACCAGAGCGCCAGCCCCAGGGCCAGCGGCAGGGAAGCAGTGATCGTCTTGCTGAACAGCGCGCCCAGGAAGCAGATCAGCGTCAGGCCATACCAGCGCCAGCGCGAGGTTGCATCGAAGCGCAGGTAGCTGTGGGCGGCGAGCAGGTAGAAGAATCCGGAGAGGACGTTCTTGCGTTCGGAGATCCAGGCCACCGATTCGACGAAGACCGGATGTACGGCGAAAAGCCCGGCGACCAGCCAGGCGCCGGGCACGCGCAGGCGGCGCAGCAGGAAGAGCAGCAGCAAGACGTTCAGCGCGTGCAGGACCACGTTGACGACATGGTAGCCGGTCGCATCGGTGCCCCAGAGTCCGCGCTCGATCCGGAAGCTGCTGAAGACCAGCGGATAGAACTGCGGATTGCGCGGGGAGGAGGGATCCCAGATCTCCGCCCACCCCCCCTCTTCGGTCAGCAGCGGATTGAGTAGGAGGTAGTCGTCATCGTCCCAGATGAACTCGGCGCGATAGACCGGTGTGTAGACCAGTGCCACGGCAGCCAGCAGGAGCAGCGGCAAGAACACGCCACGCCAGAGGTGCCGCACCAGAGGCACGGATCGCTCGGGTGCGTCAGTCCCTGTGCCTGCCTGGGGAATCCACATGCCGGCATCTTATCGGCCCGCCCCCGTGCCCACAAGCGGGGCGGGCGCACTGCGGGGCACTCCGCAACAGACGCCGTGGCGCCCGCCCATCGGCTGCGCCGGCGCTATCGGAGCACGACGATCGGGTGCGCGGCGACGCGATCGCCCTCGGTCAGGAAGGCGAAATAGGTCCCGGCTGGCACGCGCCGGTTCTGATCATCGCATCCGTCCCAGGCCAGTTCACGTCGCTGTGGCCCGCGAAGCCCCGTGGCCAGCGTGCGCACCGACCGCCCACTGGAATCCAGCACGCGGAGGGCCGCCGCACGCACGTCGGGCCCCAGCGCCATACACACGACACCGTGCGCCTGCTGGGGAGAGGGGAATCCGCTCAGTCGCAATTCCGCGCCCGAGAGCCGCGGAACGTCTCCGTCTTCCACGCCCGTGTCGATCGCCACCTGGATCGTCACCGGCGTCGTGGCTTCGAGATGGTCCGTCCCCAGGTTGTTCGCGCCATACCATCCCGCCTCCCACGTGTATTCCCCCTCCTCCATCGGCGCGGGCGCCTGCAGGACGACGGGAAACTCGACCGGATCTCCCAGACCGTCATCCCCGGTCCCGGTCGGACCGGCCACGCGATCGACTTCCACGTCGTTTCCATCATACAGCAGCGCCCGGATCCATCCCCCGTAGCCGCCTCCATCGAGGGTCACGGTCACGGTCTCGCCGGGCAGATAGCTGTCCTGGTCCGTGCCGGCGCTCAACGCGCCGCGGTGGAAGTGGCAGCCGACGCAGGTCGCCGAGTCGTCGGCGTGACAGCCGGCGCAACGCCCGTAGAAGAGTGACGGCGAAGCGTGGATCGTGGGACCGGTGCCCAGCAGATGCACTCCCGCAACTAGCACGAGGATGACGATGGCCGGCGGCAGGATTCGTTGCATGGCGGATCTCCTCTCTCCTCTGCATCCTTGCACGCCTGTCGGCCGCTCCCGAGACCGGCTGCAACGCCCTCGGGGTGGCCGAGCGTGGTGCGACGCTTCGATGATACCGCATCGGGTCGGCCCACGCGATGTTGTTGTATTTGCAACCTATTTTCCTTACTGGCCTTAGAAGCTCCCTGCGCACAGCGAGGCTGCTGAGACGCATGGGGGCGGAGGGCCCGGGCGAGTTCCTGAGGTGCGCTGGCCACGCGGCGCGCTTCATTGACAGGCCTTCCGGCGGACCCTATTGTGCGTGCGCCGCTAACAATCTAGGAGGCACGACGTTGGCGATGGCGAGGACCGCCGAGAAGCGCGAGGGCACGATCCTGCTTTGCCTCCTGCTGGCCGCGCCGCTGCTGCTGACGCCCTGGGTGCACGGCGATGGGATCGGCCAGTTCGTCTTCCTGCGCTCGGCGGTGATCGACGGCGACCTCGATCTGCGCAACGAATACGACTACCTGACCCGCCACATCACGGAAGATGCGGGCGGCCTGCCGGGAAGCCTGCTGAGCTACAGCGAACACGATCCCGGATACCACCGCGGCTACCATCGACCCGAGCCGGATCCGGTGACCGGGCGCGTCGGCTCGAACTGGAGCATCGGTCCGGCACTGCTCTGGGCGCCCGCCTACCTGCTGGCCCACGGCGTCTCGCATCTCGCGGCCGCGGTGGGCCTCCCTGCCCGCACCGATGGCTACGGCGGGCTCTACTACTGGGCCCTGGCGTTGACGACGTTCGCGTGCGGCGTCGCCGGCCTGCTGCTCGCCTTCCGCCTGGCCCGGCGTCTCGTCTCGCCGCGCAACGCGCACTGGGCCACGCTGACGATCGCCGGCGCGACCTCACTGGTCTATTACCTCTACTTGGCCCCCAGCCACAGCCATGCACTCACCGCGCTGACCGCGAGCCTCTTCCTCCTGCACTGGTATCTGCATCGCCGCAGTCGCCGCCCCGCGGTCTGGTTGCAGTGGGGCCTGCTCGCGGGACTGCTCTTCCTGGTGCGCTGGAACGACATCGTCATCGCAGTGCCCCCGCTGCTGCTGGAGACGTGGCGCTTGTTGCGACCGTCTTCTGCAGTGGGATCCCAAGCCCCGGCCGAGGAGTCGGCCAGCGCGTCTGCGACCGGCTGGGAGCGGCGCCTCGCCTGTCTGGGCGCGGCCGCAGGCGGCTTTCTGCTGATCGCCGCGCTGCAGTTCGGCGTCTGGCAACACTTCCATGGTCGCCCCTGGATCCGTCACTCGGTCGCCACACTGCAGTTCACACCGGCCGGGCTGTGGGGCACGTTGTTCTCCTGGCGTCACGGTCTGTTCACCTGGACACCGGTGACCCTGCTCGCGGCCGTCGGTTGGGTGCGCCTGTTGCGCCGCCATGCAGAGCTGGCGACCGTCTCTCTGGCGATCTTCGCCGCTCTGGTGCTCTCGAACTGCACCGTCTACGACTGGTGGGCGGGCACGGCGTTCGGCATGCGACGACTCGTCAGCCTCACGCCGCTATTCGTCCTGGGTCTGGCGATCCTGCTTGAAGATCTGCAGCAGCTTTGGCGCCGGCGGCTCCCGTGGTGCGGGGCCTTTCTCGCTCCGCTCGTCCTGCTACTCTTCGTCGGGTGGAATCTCCTGCTGCTGGGGCAGTTCGCCTTGGGGATGATCAGCCATGTCCAGGCCGTGCCGTTCTCGGAGATGCTGGCCAACCAGCCGCGCTTGATCGCCCGCCTGCTGGCGTTGGCGCGGGAGATGCTGGGATGAGCACCACCCCATCGACAGTGCGGATCCGCTGGGACTGGATCGTCCTGCTGCTGATCGTCGGCGGCGGCATCCTGCGCTTTCTGGCCTTGGGCCAACAGAGCTACTGGGTCGATGAGATCCGCTCGGTGATCATCGCCACCGGCGGACCGCAGGGCAAATGGGTCTTCGCGGCACTCAACATCCACGGCCCTCTGCACCTGGTGCTGCTCAAGATCTGGATGCTGCTCTTCGGCAACTCCGAGGCGGCCACGCGCTCCCTCTCGGCCATCTTCGGGCTGATGGCGCTGCCGCTCTTCTACCGCGTCGCCGCGCCGATGATCGGGCGCCGAGCGGCGCTGCTGGGCCTGGCGTTGCTGGCCGTCTCTCCCTTCCATCTCTGGTACAGCCAGGAGGCGCGCAACTACGCGATGCTCTTCGACGCCGCGCTGCTGGCCATCCCGATCTATCTCTGGGAGATCGAGCGGCGCTCGCGGCTCAGCTTCCTGGCGGCCCTGGCGATCAGTGTCGTAGCCTGTCTGACCAACCTGGCGGGCTTCTTCATTCTTGCGCTGTATGGCCTTTTCGCCGTGCTGCGCCTGCCACGCGGCTATCCGTTCTGGCGCCCGCTGTTCTTGATGGTCCTCACCGCGCTCCTGCTCTCGCCTTGGATCGCGAACGCCGTCACGCAGCTCGGCGCCGTACATCTGGGACGACCCCAGGGAATCTCGGGTGAGGACGTCATCGTGCGTGGGGAGAGTCCGGCCGGGGTGCTCAGCATTCCGTTCACGTTCTACATCTTCTCGCTCGGCTTCTCACAAGGCCCTTCGATCCACGACCTGAAGATGCACCACTGGGCGGTGGTCAAGCCGTTCCTGCCCTACCTGGTCCCGGTCTTGCTGCTATTCGGCGTCATCGCACTTCGGGGACTGCGTTCGCTGCTGCGCCGTTCCGTGCCACACCACTCCCCCCCCCTGGGTCATGCGCCGATTCTGGTGCTCTGGCTCTTCGTTCCGCTCCTGCTGATGCTCCTGATCTCGATGATCAATCTCAAGGCGCCCAATCCGCGCTACGCGATCGTCTCGTTCGCGCCCTTCGTGATGTTGCTCGGCTTGGGACTCGCGACACTGCGACCTGCCTGGGTGCGTGCGGCGGTGACCAGCGTTCTGCTCCTGGTCAGCCTGCACTCCGTCTATCACTACTTCACCAATCCCTACTATTGGCGCCCCGACGGACGCGCGGTCGGGGCCCTGCTCGATCGTGAGTCGACTCCCTCGGACATCGCCGTCAGCTGCGGTGTGCCCGAGCCGCTGGAGCTCTACGCGCCCAACCACCTGTTCGTATTTCAGCGCCCCCCCCGGGGGACCTTCGCCGAGCCGGACGTGCTCCGCGGCTGGCTGCATGCGGCCACTGCCGGCAAGGAACGCCTCTGGTACGTCAAGATCGACAGCTGGTGGGGGGATCCGGCGCACCGGCTGCTGCGCGGCTGTCAGGAGCTGCTGATCCCGGATGGGGACTGGCAATTCGAGAAGGCCGAGGTGCATCGCTTCCGTGTGCCTCCGGCCTGGCGCGAGCAGCATCCGGTGGAGGGTCCCAGTCCGCCGGGGCTGCGTCCGTAGTCCCTGCGGTGCGTCCCTAGTCCGCGGGGTTCGCCCCCAGCCCCCGGAGGTGGTCCCTCGTCCCAGGGGTGCGTCCCTCGTCCGTCTCGGATCCGTCCCGTGCGCCCTCGGCCGCCCCAGGGCGGATCCCGACCGTGCGGCCATAGAGCCGCCAAGCGCCGGACTCGCGCAGTGGGTCATAGCCGCAGAGCACGCCGTGCAGCTCGGGCGGCAGCGCACCGCGGACCAGGATGTACTCGAGTCCTGTGTAGCGCCCATCGTAGCGCCCCCACTTCCCGATCCACTCGTTGTAGACCGGTAGCGCATCCTCCGTGGCGCGGCGCCGCACCGGGTAGAAGCGATAGTCGCCGACCTTGCTGACCGTGATGCCATGCTTCCAGACCGTGTAATAGTCGGGGAAGTGGTTGTAGACCGGTCGGCCGCGGTAGTCGTAGTCGAGAATGAAGGCCGCCAAGCGACCGGATCGCCCACCGGGCGGCAGCAGCTCGCGAGTGAACGTCGCCGAGTCCGCCGCGAAGCCGCGGTAGTAGTCCGTCCAGAGGACCAAGTGCAGCAGACAGAGCAGCAGCAAGAGCGTGCGCCAGCGCCAGGCGCCCCTCGGGCGGCGCCGCCCCGCGGCACGCGATCCCCCCGGGGGCCAGTGGGAGGCCTGGATCGCCAGCGCCAACAGGAACAGGACAGAGAAGCGTTCGTAGAGATGTGCGGTTCCGGGGATCTTCTGCGGTAGGAAGAGATAGACCAGCAATGCAGCGATCAGGAAGAGGCCCGCCGGACCCATCCGCCTGGCGCGTAGCCGCTCGATGATCTCGCTGCGGCGGCGCCAGGCCGCCATGAGCGCGAAGACGGCGATCGCGCCGGAAAAGAGCGTGGCGATGGAATAGCCTCGCGCGCCGCGAAAGAGAGCGAAATGATCCCAGAAGAGGAACGCCCCGCGACGGTGCAGAGTCGGGAGGAAGTCGCGCAGGTAGTAGCGCCCCAGCTCGCCCAGAAGCGTGCCCTCGCTGTCGCCCGACGCGCCGGCCTGCCAGTACGCGATCATCCCCAATAGCGGCAGCAGCGCCAGCGCGTCGCGCAGTCGGCAGCGATAGAGCAGCATCACCAGCAGCGTGAAGGCCAGGAAGAGCGCCGTGAGCAGATGCACGAAGAAGAGCGCCAGGAGCAGCGCCCCCAGGGCCAAGCGCAGGCCCCATCGCGGGTGGCGGTCGTGTCGGATGAGGAGTTCGAGTCCCAGGAGGACCAGCGGAACCCCGAGCACGAAGCCCACGAAGCCCCACGAGAAGCTGTAATGATAGACGAGCAGGAAGCCGAGCAGCGCCATCCATGGGTCGCCGCCCAGCAGGCGGATCAGACGCCAGAGCATCACCGGCAGGAGAACCAGGCAAAGCAGCAGGAAGATGCGACCGGCCGTCTCGACACTCGGGAAGATCGACCGCGAGCAGAAGAGCAGATGGGCAACGTTCGGATGGGGCCAGATCTGGAGTCCATAGAAGTCGCCGAAGGGCGCGCTCGGGTCATCGAGGAAGCGAGCGATCGTCGCCCCGGACAGATGATAGGGCAAGTCGATCAGCGGGTAGACCTCGACGGAGAGCAAGAGCGCGCCGTGCAAGGCGAGCAGCATCAGGAAGGCCAGGGGCAGGATCCGTCCCGACATGCCAATCGCTCGCCTCCCTGCTTCCGACCACCACGCGCGCCGTGCGGCCGCATCCTAGCATACGATCCTCGCGAGGGAAGTCCGGGGGGAGCGCCGCGGAATGGGACCCGGGACGAGGCTGCACAGCGTTCGCGCCGCCGCGCGGCCACTCGGAACGGGGTGGGCAGCATGCGCACCGCGGGGCAAACGCTCGCATCCGAGGCCGTATCGACGCAGCGGGAATCGGCGATTCGCTAGCGCGCCGCGCAGTCGTGCCCCCAGCCGGCGCCGAAGATCACGAAGTCGACCAAGCTAGTCGTGCCATCGCCGCTGAAATCGCTGCAATCCGCCGCCCCGATCTCGAAACCCCGCGAGAAGGAGATGAAGTCGGCCAGGCCGACCTCGCAATCGCCGCCGTCTCCATCCCAGTCGGGACTGACGATCGGAGACTCGAGACGGACGGTCACTCCACCGGCGCGGATCTCGACCGCTTCGGGATGCTCGCAGCAGCCACCGAAGTCCATGTGCAGAGAGAGCTGGCCCTCGTCGTCGGTGTAGCCGGTCAGCTCGGCAGCGTCGCAGATGCAGATCGGCCCCGTCGCCGGGCCGCATTGCGCGTGGATGATGATCTCGACGTAGAGACCGGGTAGCGGCTCGTAGTTGTCGTCGAGCAGCGTGATCAGGATCTCCGACTCCCGCGGCGGGTCGTAGACGCCCTCGACGTAACCTGGCATGGCGATCACCCGCGGGTCCTCCATCTGGTCCCAGGGATCGACACGACAGAAAACCAGCGGCGGGATCTCATCGCCCCCCGCGCCAGCGGCTCCCAGCAGCACCCCCAGCAGAACGAATAGACCGAGCAGCGTTCGCATCGCGCACCTCCCGCGTTCGATTCGGAGGCAGACGCCACCGCTCCGATCCTCATCCGGACCGGTGGCGGATCAGTCCCGTTGCACGCGTCGCGCCGGTAACCTCCGGGCCTCGGCCAGCAGGGGGGATTCCGGATCCACCTCCGCCCAGCGGTCGAGGATCACGCTGGCTCTCTGCAGGCGATTGTGGAAACTGAGCAGCGCCACCGCCCGATAGAGGTACGGCGCAGCTTCGGCGGGGGATCCGGCCAGGAGCGCCATCCCCAGACGCTCGAGCAAGGTCGCGTAGTTGCTGCCCAGGACCCAGAGGGCCGATTCCCGCTCCCAGTTTACTAGCGGATCGGTGAAGCCGTCAATCCGGTAGACGGTATCGAAGAGGCGCCGGGTACGCACGAAGTCATCCTGCAGGTCCTTTCCTGCCTCGTCCTCGGTTGGGACGACTCGCAGGCCCAGCCCCTCGATGACCAGGCGGACGGGCAGGATGCGATTGGCTTCGTACACCGTCGCTGCATAGAAGAGCGGGCGCGGCCAACCGGAACGGGCGAGCTGATCGAAGATGTGGCGCTGCATCTGCGCGCCGATCAGGTTGTCCTTGGCATGTTTCAGTCCAGCGATTTCGGCATCCCGGAGGGCGATCGGCAGCCCGCGTTCGCGCAGGTATCGAATGTACCACTTCGTATTGAGCAGGGAGAGATTGACGATGGAGACGTCGGGCCGCACTCCGGTCACCGCCTGGACCGCCAAGGGGGGATAGGTGTCGTTGTCCCCGTTGGTGAAGATGATCGCCTCGAGTGGCGCGCCGGCGATCATGTTGTAGCCATGGTCGAAGAGCGGACGCGGCATATCCCCGGTGGTCACCATGCGGCGCAAGCATTCCTCCGCCTGCCGCACATCCCCGAGCATCAACGAGGTGATGAAGAGCGCGTAGTAGCTGCGCGCGTAGTTGGGATGCTCGGCAACGGCGCGGAGTAGGCGGGTATGGGTGCGCGCGAGCTCCTCCGGTTGGTCGGGGCCGATCCGCGTGGCCTGCATCGAAGCATAGGCCTCGAGCGCCACGATCTCGGTCGAGTCGATCTCGAAGGCGCGTGTGTATTTCTGGTTGGCCGCCTCGTCCTCACCGGCGTAGCGCAGCGCATGGCCCCAATGGACCCAGGCGGCCGGGTCGCGGGGATGGGCCTCGGTGAACGCCGCCCACCGCTCGGCCAACTCCTCGTATCTCTCGTGCGACAGTACCTGGTGCCGCCAGGAGAGAATCTCGGGGGGCCGCTGCGGGGCCTCCACGGCGGCCGGGGCGCCGCCGGCCAACAAGACCCCCCCCAGCAGGATCCCGGCGGTGAGCATCGCACGGGTCCATCGCCCGTCCCGGGACGCACGCTCCCGATGCGGTTGGGTGCCACGTCCCCGATGCGGTTGCGGTGCATACCGCAAGTGCGGGTTCCGGTTTGCCATCGCAATCTCCTCCATACGCATGAGTTGACCGCGCGCGACGAAGCGCCGGCGCGCAGCGCCGAGCGACGGGCGTCCCCTCGTCGCCTATGCAACGAACCAAGGCCCCGCAGAGTTCAGCGCTACGGCAAGAACGGCACCAGGCCCTCCGGGGAGCGGAGGCATTGAACCCCAGGAGGGATCCATGCGTTTCTATACACGGAGACTGGCGGGACGGAAGGCGGAGTGCCTGCAGAGATCGGCCGATGTCGATGCGGGGATTCACAATCTCTCGGCGTGCGCAGATCCGCTCCGATGACGCGGAGCTGATCCGCGAGATCGCACACGGCTCGGAAGCTGCGTTCTCCGCACTCTTTCAACGATGGTCGCCGCG
>WJJG01000393.1 GCA_014729815.1 Candidatus Eiseniibacteriota bacterium | reverse complement strand
GGCGCGCGTCGCGCAGCTGCGACGGCGCAGAGACGCAAAAGGAAGTCGATATGGCATCGGGATCCCCCGCTCTCCGTCTCGATCGCGTGCGCAAGACCTTCGGTACGCATGTGGCGGTCGACGATCTGTCCGTCACCGTACCTCCGGGCGTCATCTACGGCTTCATCGGCCCCAACGGGGCGGGCAAGACGACGACCCTGCGCATGATCGTTGACATCATCCGTCCCGATCGCGGCACGATCGAGGTGCTCGGAGAGCGCGATCCGGCGGCGATCCGCGAACGCATCGGCTACCTCCCCGAAGAACGCGGTATGTACAAGAAGATGCGTACGCTGGAATTCATCGGTTATATCGGCTCGCTCAAGGGAATGAGCCCCGCGGCGGCGCGCGAGCGCGGTGCCCGCCTGATGGAGGAGTACGGTCTCGGCAAGTGGACGAAGGCCAACATCGACAACCTCTCGAAGGGCATGTCGCAGAAGCTGCAGTTCATCTCCACGATCGTGCACGATCCCGAGCTGCTGATCCTCGATGAGCCCTTCTCAGGCCTGGATCCGGTGAACATCGAGGCGCTCAAGCAGGCCGTCCTGCAGTCCCGACGTGCGGGACGCACGATCATCTTCTCGACGCACATGATGGAACAGGCCGAGCGGTTGTGCGACTCGATCTTCATGATCCATGACGGCCACAAGGTGCTCGATGGGCCCGTGCAGGAGATCAAGTCGTCCGTGGCGCGGCGCGCAGTTCGGCTGCGTGCCTACGGAGATCTCGATTTCGTCAAGGGGCTGCCCGAGGTCGAGCGCGTGCGCGAGTACGGCAACGACCTGGAGATCTTCCTGCGCGATGACGCCTCGCCACAGAAGCTGCTGCGGGAGATCACCGCTCGGACCGAGGTATCGCTCTTCGATGTCAGCGAGCCATCGCTCTATGACATCTTCATCGAGAAGGTGGCCCCCGACCGCCGGCATACGATTACCGCCGATGGGAGCCTGGTGGCTGCGAGTGAGAGCCGCGCAGCGGCCGCCGGCGAGGCGGCGCAGGCGCCCGGAACGACAGAAGACTGATGTGCCGCGGAGTTCGGGAGGACGGCCGCCGCAGCTCTAGGATGGGTTCTTGGCCTGAATCAGGGCGCATGCCCTACCTGAGCGAGGGAGTACGCCGGTCATGATGCAACGGATCCTGCGTGTGGCCCAGCGCGAGTATCTGGCCTATGTGCGCACGAAAGCCTTCATCCTCTCGGTAGTCATTCTTCCGGTCATCCTCGTCCTGGCCTTCGGGCTGCCGACGTTGATGGAGTCGATGCCCAAGCCCCCGCGGGAGTTCACCCTGGTCGACTACACCGGGCGGGACGAAGGCGAGCTGCTGGCGCATCTGCGCGACGAGCTCTCGGGGCCGACGGGCGTCATCCAGATCGAGATGCGCGACTACCTGGCGGTTCCGGCGGCGCAGCTCGATCTGCCTGCGGGGCAGGAGGCCGAACTGCAGGCGCTGCGCGAGATGGTGGTCGAGGGCGATCTGTTCGCCTACTTCGTCCTCGACTCTCCGGACGGCGCCGCGCTGCCCAGCGTGACCTACTACACGATCGATGCAACCGCCGACGAAGTACGCGGCGCGGTGCGGCGGGTCCTGGGCCGCAAGATCGCCATCGAATCCCTGCGGCCCTACGTCGAGGATGAGGCACTGCTCGGCGCGGTGATCGATGGGGTAGCGGTGCGTACCGTGCCGATTTCCAAGGACGAGCGCGAGATGGGCATGGCCGGGCACGTGGCGCGCTCGCTGGCCCCCATGCTCTTCGTCTATCTGCTCTGGATCTCGATCATGTCGATGGCCTCGCATCTGATGACCAGCACGATCGAGGAGAAGTCGAGCCGCATCATCGAGGTGATTCTCTCATCGACGTCGCCTCTGGAGTTCATGACCGGCAAGCTGATCGGTTTGGCCGGCGCGGGTCTGACGACGATCGCCGCCTGGGTCGCCGCGGCCGGGATCATCAGCTCGCTGATGCCCAGCGGCACGGTGGTCGAGGTGCTCTCGGGACTGGGCAGCGCCTTCACGCCGTGGACGATTCTCGCCTTCCTGGTCTTCTTCCTGCTGGGCTTCCTCTTCTACTCCTCGGTCTATGTGGGCCTCGGTTCGGTCTGCAACACGATGCGGGAGGCTCAGAGCCTGCTGCAGCCGATCATGATCGTTTTCATCATCCCGCTCTTCCTGATGTGGTATGTGACCAACAATCCGGATCACATCGTGGCGGTGGTCGGATCGTTTATCCCGCCGTTCACGCCGTTCTTGATGATGAACCGCATCCCCGCCAACCCGGCCCCGCCGCTCTGGCAGACGCTCAGTGCGGCGGCGGTGATGGTTCTGGCCACGTGGGGAACCATTGCGGCCTCGGCCAAGATCTTCCGGATCGGTATCCTGATGTACGGCAAGCCGCCCACCCTGCCGGAGGTGCTCCGGTGGGCGCGGCAGAAGGGGTAGAGGGGGCCGCTGGGAACCGCGCGCCCATGAGGAGAAGCCGATGAGCACCGACCGCCTGCTCGAGCGCTTCGTGCGCTACTGCAAGATCCACACGACCTCCGACGAGGACTCGCCGACCACGCCGAGCACCCGCTGGCAGATCGATCTGGCCAAGCTGCTGCGCGCCGAGCTGGACGAGATGGGGCTGACTGCGCGATTGGACGAGCACGGCTACGTCTATGCGATCCTGCCCGAGAACCTGCCCGACGACCATCCCGCCAAAGGGAAGGTCCCGGCGATCGGATTCATCGCACACATGGACACCAGCCCGGATGCCCCCGGCAAAGATGTCGAGCCGCAGGTGCATCGCAACTATCAGGGCGGCGAGATCACCCTGCCGGGCGATCCTCCCCAGGTGCTCAGCCCGCAGGATACGCCCCAGCTGAAGGACCACATCGGCGACGACATCATCACCTCCGACGGCACCACCCTGCTCGGCGCGGACGACAAGGCCGGGGTGGCCGAGATCATGGAGGCGGTCGAGCGGATGATCGGCGATCCGTCGATCCTGCACGGGCCGATCTGCATCGGCTTCACCCCCGACGAGGAGGTCGGCCGCGGGGCCGACCAGTTCGATGTGGACGGCTTCGGAGCGCGCATCGCCTACACCATGGACGGCGGGGAGCTGGGCAAGATCGAGAAGGAGACATTCAACGCCCATTCGGCGACGTTCAAACTGAAGGGCTACAACGTCCATCCCGGGCAGGCCAAGGACAAGATGGTCAACACGCTCTATGCGGCCGCCGAGATCATCCGTCGCCTCCCCGAGGACGCGCGGCCCGAGACGACGGAGGGGCGCCAGGGCTACCTGCATCCGCGGCTGATCAACGGCAGCGTGGATGCATGCACGATCCATCTGCTGGTACGCGACTTCGACATCGATGCGTCGGCCAAGAAGATCCTGCTGCTCGAGCGAATCGTCGACGAGGTGCGCGCGCGCTTCCCCAAGACCGAGATCGAGCTGGAGGTCAAGGAGCGCTACCTCAACATGGGGCCCAAGGTCGACGAAAACCCGCGCATCGTCGAGATCGCGCTCGAGGCCGCGAGGCGCGCGGGCATCGAGCCGAAGCCCAGCGTCATCCGCGGCGGGACCGACGGGGCCCGCCTCTCCTACATGGGCATCCTGACACCCAACATCTTCACCGGCGGTGTCAACTACCACTCGGTGCGCGAGTGGGTGCCGCTGCAGGCGATGGAGAAGGCCACGCAGGTGATCGTCGAGATCGCCAAGCTGTGGGTGGAGGAGGGGACGTAGTCCCTAGGCATCATCCAGCTCCGGCCGCTCGCGCGCGCGTTTCCTCCGCCCGTGCCGGCGCTTCTCCTCCAAGCGCCGCCGCTTCTCGGCTTCCGGCACACGGCTCGGCTTGCGGCGCCGCTCCCGGCGCAGAGCCCCGCGCAGGAGCTCGACCAGACGCGCCTGCGCCAGCTCCCGATTGGCGGCCTGGCTGCGGCGCTGCTGTGCGGAGACGAGCAGCACGCCCTCCTTGGAGATCCGCGTCGGGAGCTTCGCGAGGATGCGCTCCTTCTGCGCATCGGTGAGGTTGGGGGACGAACGCACATCGAAGCGCAGGGTCACACGCGTGCTCGAGGTGTTGACGTGCTGGCCGCCGGGGCCGCTGCTGCGCGAGGCGCTGAACTGCAGCTCTTCCTCGCCGATGGCCACATCACGAGTGATCTCGATCATCGTCGGTCGCTCTCCCCTGCCGGTCGCGCGGCGCGTTCGGCTCAGCGCTCGGCGGTCAGGGACAGAAAGAGCGCGACGGCAGCCTCGTGATTCTCCGGATCGGCATGGTATCCGTTGTGCGAACCATGCGGATCCTGAATGAATGAGTCGATCGTCGCGCCCTGCGCGCGCACGATGTCGCGCGCGTTGCGCATGTGCGCACACTGCTGCTCGCCCCAGACCTCGTCCTGCAGGCCGCAGTAGAGGAAGAAGTGGGTGCCGGCGAAGGCGCTGTCGCCGTAGACGCCGGCGGCGAGGTCATCGAAGAAGGGTCGCCCGCCTTCGAGCGGCACGCCGCCGGAGTGGCCGATGGTCAGAGCCAGGTAGTTCGTGCCGAGCTGCCGGTCCCAGAAGGTCACCTCGTAGCCGATCGCCGAGCCCCGGCTGAATCCTTCGTAGGCCGACCGCCGCGGCTCGGCGCCGTAGTAGTACTCGAGGTAGCGCAGGCCGAGATCGATGATCCCCAGGACCGCCGGCGGCTCGAGATAGGCTTCGGGTTGCGCCAGCCACCATTGGATCGCCAGGATCGCATACTGATGCTCCTGCGCCAGGGCCAGCTCCGCACCCGCCTCGGCGTAGGCTGTCCCGGCCGTGCCGTGCATGGCGATCATCACCCGACGCTCCGGCAACTCGGCGTAGTCCTGAGGAACCCAGATCAGAAAGAAGGTGCCCGCCTCGGTCAGATTGACGACCCTGGCTCCGGCGTCCATCAAGGCTCCGTAACTCGAAGCGGATCCGGGCAAGGCGTGAAGACCGAGCAGATCGGTCTCGCTCTCCTCGAGCGCCGCGATGTCGGCATCGGGCTGCGCCTCCCCCTGCTCGCAGTCGCAGGGCGTATCGCTGCATCCCGGAAGTGCGAGCAGCAGTGCGCCGATCGCCAACCATGACAACACGCCGCATCGCACGCGGGAGATCGCCATCGCCATGCCCTTCGATCCTTCCGTCCGCCGCGCGCCGAAGGCGCGCGGCGTGTGCCGCGCAGCAGCCGTGTGCCCCATCACTCTGGGACCCGCCTGCCGAGCAGTCAACCGCCGCGCGTCGCGGCATGCGACCCCAGGGGTTGCAGCGACCTCGCGGTGCCATGTCCAACGCGGCACGTCGCGCTCGCCACGCAGCGCCCCATCCCGGAATCGGGGACCCCGCCGTAGCCCACGGGGATCGCTCGCCGCACGGCGCCGGCGACATCCGCATCGACGTCTCCTCCGCGAACCCTTCTTGAATCACCGCCCCGCGCACAGTAGCCTTCTCCTTGGTGCTCGCTCGATGGCGGTGCCCCTCGCGTTCGCCCAGGGCGCGCCAGATGCGCCTCAAGCCGCCTGCGGGCAAGCCGATCCATAGTAGTGCAGAGGGCCGTCTGGAAGTCACGTACGCACGAGAAGGGCAGAGACGATGAGACCGTCCGCGCAACTGCACCAGACCATGCAGCAGCGGCTCGAGCTGCAGATCTCCGCGCAGATGGTCATGACCATGAATCTGCTGACCCTGCCCCTGCTCGACTTCAACATGGAGATCGAGGAGCTGGCGCAGGACAACCCGGTCCTCGATGTCGACAATCCCACCGAGACGAGCGCCAGCGATGTGCGCGAGCGCAAGGAAGAGGGCCCGGGCGAGGAGTGGGACGAGCGCGTCCTGCAGCGCATCGCCGAGCTGGCCGACGATCCCAATCAGGGCGGCGGCAGCTGGGCCGGGGGCGGCGCCGGGCGCGACGAGGACTGGACCGATCCGATCCTGCGCCTCAGCCCGACCAAGACCCTGCGCGAGGATCTGCTCGAACAGGTCCATCTGAATCTCTCGGGCAAGCAGGAGCGGATGGCCGAGTTCATCGTGCAGGACCTCGACTCGCGCGGCTTCCAGACTCGTCCGGCAAGCGAGCTCGCGGCCGACGTCGCCGCCTACCTCGGCGAGCCGGTCGCGCAGCAGGAACTCCAGCAGGTCCTCGATCTGCTGAAGGATACCCTCGAGCCGCCGGGGATCTGCGCCTCGGGCATCGAGGATTCGATCGCCATCCAGCTCCGCCGCAAGGGACGCGAGAACTGGGCCGACTTTCTGGTCCAGGCCTTTCAGTTGCTCAGCGCGGGGAAGGAGCGCGACTTGCAGCGCCTTTGCTCGAAGGAGGGTGTGGATACGTCCTTCGTCTTCGACGAGTTGGCCAAACTGAATCTCGTACCCACCGTCGGTGTGCCCGACGATGCGTTCGATTCGAGCAGCGTGCGCCCCGAGGTCGTCATCGTCAAGGAGCACCCCAAGCGGCACGGCGCCGACAAGTACGAGGTGCGCTACAACAGCAGCTCCCTGATCCGTCTGAGTCTCAATCCGAAGATCATCGATCTCGCCCGCCGGCGCGACGCCCTGCCGCCGGAAGAACGCAAGTTCCTTCGTGAGAAGATCCAGCAGGCCAAGTGGCTCAAGCAGGTCCGCGACGATCGCCGCAGCATGCTCCTGGCGACCACCGAGGCGATCGTCGAGCGGCAGTGGGAATTCCTCGACCGCGGGATCCGCTACCTGCGTCCGCTCACCCAACGCGAGATCGCCGATGCCGTTGGCCGCGACGAGAGCACCATCTCGCGCCTGATCAAGGGCCGCTTCGCCGAGACGCCGCAGGGTACGATCCCGCTCTCGCGCTTCTTCTCCCAGGCAGTCGGTTCTTCCTCGGGCGCCGCCGCCCGCGAGGCGCTGCGGGAGATCATGGACACCGAGTGCGACGGCGAAGCCTACACCGACGAGCAGCTCGGGCAGATGATGCGCGAGCGCGGGTACGACGTGCAGCGCCGAACGATCAACAAGTACCGCCGCATGCTCGGCGGCTACTACGCGCTCAAGCGCAGCGTGCGCCGGGCGATGAATCGCAACGAGCGCAACAGCGCCTGAGGGACCGCGCACGCCTTCGTCCGCCCCCTGCCGGCCGTCTTCACCCCCCCCGGGGAGTGATGAGCCGATCTCCGCGGGGCCATCCCTCCCATCTCCGTCGGGAAAGATGCCTCATATGCGCCATTTGGCATGACTTTGCCCGATAGCGGGCAGATATGTTGACTTTTTCCCTCTGCAGGCCGATCCTATTCGTCGGACCGTGGCCCAAACGGTGCCGCCCGGCCCTGGTCGCGAAGCGCCACCCATCTCGCGCGGGGCCCCGGTGGCGCATCGCCCGTGTGGGAGTCTCAGTGCAACTCGCGGGCAAGTGGCAGCTCGAGCGCCATGCCTTGATCCCGGGGGATACCGGAGCGAGAGCCATGACAGCCGATACGGAGCTACTCGCCCACCTGCAGATCGTCACGGGGCTCGATCGCCCGCGCCTCGAGAAGATCGTCGATGAGGTGCGCGCCTGGTACGCGCGCGATCTGCGCACCTGGGTGCGCGCGCGCCACCGTGAGCTGCAACGCTCCGGCTTCCGCAATCCCGAGATCTTCGCCCGCATCCGGCAGGAGGCACGCGGCATTCTCGTGCGCCCCGCGCCGCTGAGCGAGCGGCAGATCCGCCGCATCGTCTACGGCTAGTCGTCCATCTTCCGAACCGTGAGGATCGAAACGCATGTGTGGGATCATCGGCTTCAGCGGAAACAAGCGCGCCCCGGCGCGCCTCCTGATGGAAGGACTCAAGCGCCTCGAGTATCGCGGCTACGACTCGGCCGGGATCGCCTGGCAGCTACGCGCGAAGCTGCGCGTGCGCAAGCGCGCCGGGAAGGTCGACGAGCTCTGGGACGAGTTGCCCGAGGAGGTCATGCTGCGCGCGGGGATCGCGCACACCCGCTGGGCGACCCATGGATCCCCGAGTGATGCCAACGCCCATCCGCACACCGACGGCCCCGAGCGCATCGCTTTGGTGCACAACGGCGTGATCGACAACTTCCGTAGTCTGAAGGCTGATCTCGAGAAGCGCGGGCACGTCTTCCGATCCGAGACCGACACCGAGGTGCTCGCCCATCTGATCTCCGAGCACTGCAACGGCAGCCTCGAAGAGGCCGTGCGCACGGCGCTGCGGCTCGTCGAGGGAACCTATGGCATCGCGGTCATGTCGGCCGATGAGCCGGGCAAGATCGTCGCCACGCGCCGCGGCTCGCCCTTGATCGTGGGCGTGGGCGACGAAGGCTCCTTCGTGGCCTCCGACGCGGTGGCCATGGCCGGCCGGGCCGACGAGGTCGTCAATCTCGAGGATGGGGACCTGGCGGTGCTCATTGGCGACGAACATCGCATCCTGCGTCTGGCCGGGGGAGAGAACCACCAGGCGATCTGGAGCGCGCTGGATCTTCCGCCCACGGTGGCCGACAAGCAGGGCTATCCGCACTACATGCTCAAGGAGATCATGGAGCAGCCCGATGCGCTCGAGGACTGCTTCCGCGGGCGTATCCAGCGCGATTCGGGCACCGCCAAGCTGGGCGGGCTGCAGATGGAGCCTCGCGACTTCCTGCAAATCGACCGCGTGCGTCTGCTCGGCTGCGGAACGTCGTATATGTCGAGCTGCGTCGGTGCCCGAATGATCACGGACCTGGCGCGCATCGAGACGACCGCCGAGTATGCGCCCGAGTACCGCTACAGCAACCCGATCGTCGACCGCAACATGCTCTTCTTTGGCGTCTCTCAATCGGGCGAGACGGCCGATACGATCATGGCCATGCGCGAGGTGCAGCGCAAGGGCGGCCGGGTGATGGGCATCGTCAACCGGGTGGCCAGCACCATCGCCCGTGAAACCGGCGCCGGCATCTACATCCACGCCGGCTTCGAGTATGCAGTGGCGTCGACCAAGACGATGCTCAATACGATGATGGCGCTGCTGCTCTTCGCGCTGCTGGTCGGGCGCATGCGCGATCTCTCCCTGGCTCGCGGTCGAGAGCTGATCGAGGAGGTCGAGCAACTCCCCGAGAAGATCCGTCAGCTGTTGGTCCTGCGGGGCGATTTCCGCGAGGCCGCCCGCCACTTCGCCGACTCGCACAACTTCTACTTCATGGGCCGGGGCTATTCCTTCCCGATCGCCATGGAGGGCGCGCTGAAGCTCAAGGAGATCGCCTACGTGCACGCCGAGGGGTATTCCGCAGCGGAGATGAAGCACGGTCCGATCGCGCTGATCGACGAGAGCTTCGCCTCGGTCTTCGTGATTCCACCCGATTCGGTCTTCAGCCGCACGTTCACGAACCTGCAGGAAGTGCGCGCCCGCAAGGGCCCGGTGCTCTCGATCACCTGTGGCGATCAGCGAACTGAGGAGCTGGCCGACTACTCGGATCAGGTCATCGTCCTGCCCGAGACGGATGAGATCCTGACCCCCTTCCTGACGACCGTGGCCGTGCAGCTCTTCGCCTACGAGTTCGCCGAGCTGCGGGGCTGCCCGATCGATCAGCCGAAGAATCTGGCCAAGAGCGTGACGGTGGAGTAGCAGCCACGATCGGATCCGTCCCGGCTGGTGGTCGGAATGGGCCGGCTCAGCGCCGTGTCCCGCGCGGGTTGTGGCACGAGGATGCGGCATGGGGAGGGCGTAGGAGCTGCAGGCGTCAGCTAGTGCCGGGCTTCTGACCGCTGCCCCCTTCGATCGCGTCGCTCTGGCCCGCTGCGGGCTTCTCCCCACGGGCATGATCCACATCCTCCGATCCGCGGCCCTCCCGACCCGCCACCGCGGCGGCTTCCACCCCCCGCTGCCTTTTCCACCTCCGTCCCCGCGCCTGGCGCTTCGTCCGACGCGGATCCCGCCTCCAGCGCTCCTCCGGACGACGACTCCAGCAGTACGCCTGCTCCCATGGCCGCCGTCGCTTCTCCGCCCCCTCCTTCCGAACCTGCTACTGGCTCCGTCGTCCCGAGCTCCTCCTCCCCATCGCCTTATCTGCGAGGGCGCCGCTCTCCGGCAGATCGCCCGTGCCCTCGGCGCCTCCACGCGCCTCCGGGAGCGCCTCCACGCAGCGTGCATCAGAAGCGCCGGTTAACCGTCTGCTTGATGCAAGCTTGCCGACTTCGGTATCATGGATGTGGGGAAGACGTGTGGGGACGCCATCAGTCATGTCCACCTTGCACCGCCAACGCATCCTGCTGAGCAGCCGGCTCGGCGAGCGCCTGTTGATCGCCGCCGCCGAGTGCGCCGGCCACCTTCCACGGACCGTTCCGGCAAGGCCTCACCTCACGGGTCGACTACGACCCCTCGCCATCGGAGTTGGAGGAGGAGAGCAATGCACCCGGAAGAGGTCCTACGCATCCGCCCGAACGCATCCAGAGCGGTCCTGTTCGTCGCGCTGAGCGCGCTGCTGCTTCTGACGGCAGCGCCCCTGGCCGCTCCGGCCGGTGCCGCGACGCTCCGCGTCACGCTCGAGTTCGCCCCCCCCGAAATCGTCGACGCGGGAGAGGGCGCGGTCACGGTCGAGGCCACCGACTGCGTGACCTTCAACGAACCGGGTCTTCCGCTCCTTCCGGCGCGCAAGGCCGTCGTCCTGCTGCCTCCGGGGGAGGAGGTCGCGGCCGTGCGCGTCGTGACCGAGGGATCACACGCCCTCGACGGCACCTACGCAGTGGCCCACGCGGAGACGCCGCGCCCGATCAGCGCCGAGGGGCCCTTTCCGCCCACCGCGCCCGATCCGGCGGTCTACGGCAGTGACGCGGCCTATCCGCCCGAGGCCGCGCGCCTGATCACCGAGCAGCTCGCCTGGGGGCACGGCCTGGCCTTCCTGCGCGTCTACCCGGTCGCCTACCGTCCCGCTTCGGGCGAACTGACCTGGTACGAGCGGGTGACGATCGAGGTCGAGACGTCGCCCAAAGCCGGCGCCGATCCGCAGCGCATCCCGCTCCTGCGTCGCAACGATCGCGCGCTCGGCCGCCTCGAGGAGCTGGCGCTCAACCCGCAGGATCTGGTGCTCTATACGGGCGCCGGTCCGGCCGACCCGGCCGACTCACGCCTCGATCCCGACTACTACCCCTACGTGATCGTCACCCCCCAGCAGTTCGCCGATGCGTTCCAGGAGGTCGCGGACTTCCAGTCCACCCGCGGGTTGCGCGCGATCGTGGTGACGACCGAACAGATCGCGGCCGACTATCCCGGCTACGAGGATCTGCAGGAGTCGATCCGCTACTTCCTCATCGATGCCTATGCCAACTGGCAGACCGAGTACGTGCTCCTCGGCGGCGACCATGACGTCGTGCCCGAACGCGACCTCTACGTCAACGCCGGCGGCACGACCGATCGCTTCCCCGGCGACTGCTACTTCGAGGGACTCGACGGCACCTGGAACGACGACGGCGACAGCCGCTGGGGCGAGCCGGGCGAGGCCGACCTGGTCGGCGAGATCGCCGTGGGACGCGCGAGCATCGGCAACAATTCCGAGCTCACCAACTGGTTCCACAAGAGCCAGATGTACACCGAACAGCCGGTCGTCGCCGAGATCCAGAAGGCGCTCTTCGTCGGCGAGCAGCTGGACTGGATGACCTACGGCGGAGACTCGATGGATGACATCCGCAGTAGTAGCAACGCCTGCAACTACTCGACGACCGGCTACGACAACAGCTACGACCGCGAACGCCTCTACGAGCGGGATGGAAGTTGGGACAAGTGGGATCTGATCAACTTGATGAACGACGGCGTCGCCACGACCCACCATCTCGGTCATTCCAACACCACCTACTGCATGAAGCTCGAGAATTCCGACGTGCAGTACTTCACCAACGATGGCGTGAACCACACCTACATGTTCAACTACAGTCAGGGCTGTTACTCGGGCGACTTCGACAACGGCTCGACCGACTGCATCGTCGAGACGATGGTCAACGACAACAATGCCTCGGCAGCCTTCATCGCCAACAGCCGCTATGGCTGGTACATCCGCGGCAGCGAGTGCGGCCCTTCACAGCACTACGAGCGCGAGTTCGTCGATGCGCGGCTGGGCGAGAGCTTCACGACGGCCGGCTGGATGAACGTCGATTCGAAGGCCGATTGCGTCTGGCAGATCGGCGACTGGCTGCGCTGGTGCCACTACGAGCTGTGCCTCTTCGGCGACCCGGCCATGCCGCAGTGGCACGAAGTCAACGGGACGCTCGCGCTCACGCACACTGGTACGTTCGAGATCGGGCAGGGCGACTACCAGGTCACGGTGACCTCGGGCGGCAGCCCGATCTCCGGCGCCACGGTGACCGTCTACAGCGACGACTTCACGATCTGGGACAGCGCCGAGACCAACGGCAGCGGCGTCGTGCAGCTCGATCCCGCCCCCGAGTCGCCGATGACGCTCTATCTGAAGACGATCAAGACCGACTACCTGCCGGCCACCGATGACCTCGAGGTCGTCGCCGGCGGACCCTGCGAACTGACCCTGACATCTCCCAACGGCGGCGAGTCGTTCTGCCCAGGCGATGCGGTCACGATTCTGTGGGATCAGAGCGGCTCCTGCGGCGCCCACGTGAGCCTCGAACTGCTGCAGGGCGGCAGTGTCTGTCTGACGATCGACGCCGGCGCCGCCAACGACGGCAGCTACATCTGGACAGCCGAGCAATGCGGAGGCCACACCGATGACTACGCGGTCCGCGTGACCGACCTCGATTCGGGCACCTACGACGACAGCGATGGGGCTTTCGAAATCCAGGACGCCTGCACGATCACCGTCAGCGCACCGAATGGCGGGGAGTCGTTCCTCGTCGGCGAGGAGGTCCAGATCGGCTGGAGTCACGGCACCTGCTGCAGCGATCAGGTCTCGATCGAACTGCTCCGCGACGGCGAGAGCTGCCTGACGATCGCCTCTTCGACGAGCAACGACGGCGCCTACACCTGGTCGGCCGACCAGTGCGGCGGTGAGACCGGCGGGTACGCGATCCGGGTCACCGACCTCGACACCAGCGCCTCCGACGAGAGCGACGGCGACTTCGAGATCTGGGAGCCGTGCGACGTGTCCCTCACCTACCCGAACGGGGGGGAGTCGTTCTGTCCCGAGGACCAGGTCTCGATCACCTGGGACGCCGATGGCGCGTGCGGCGCCGACGTGCGTCTCGAGCTGCTCCATGACGGGGAGGTCTGCGCAACCATCGCCGCCGAGACGGCCAATGACGGCAGCTACGATTGGCTCGCCACCCAGTGCGGCAGCTTCGAGGAGGGCTACGCGATCCGGGTCACCGATCTCGAGTCGGCCGCCGCAGACGACAGCGACGATCCCTTCACGATCCACCCCGCCTGCAGCGTCGCTCTGCTGACGCCCAACGGCGGCGAGTCGTTCCTGGTCGGTGAAGACGTCTCGATCAGCTGGTCGCACAGCGACTGCTGCGGCGCCGATGTCTCCCTCGAGCTTCTGCGCAACGGTGAGGTCTGCGCGACGATCGCCTCCTCCACGCCCAACGACGGGCAGCATACCTGGATCGCCGCGCGGTGTGACAGCGCGACCGCCGGCTATGCGATCCGGGTTACCGACCTCGACTCGGCAGCCTCCGACGACAGCGACGGCGCCTTCGAGATCTGGCCGCCCTGCGAGGTCACTGTCACGGCACCCAATGGCGGTGCGGCATTCTGCAGCGGCGAGGAGATCGACATCCTCTGGGACAGCTCTGGGGCCTGCGGCTCGGAGGTGGCGATCGACCTGCTGCGTGATGGGGAGGTCTGTGCCGTCATCACCGTCTCGACGCCCAACGACGGCAGCTACGCCTGGTCGGCTGAACAATGCGACGACTTCGAGGAAGGCTACGCGATCCGCGTCACCGACCTCGATTCGGGTGCCCGTGATGCTAGCGACGCGGCCTTCACGATCTACCCCTCCTGCCAGCTCGCGGTGGAGTCGCCCAACGGGGGCGAGCTCTACCTGATCGGTGAGGAAGTGACCATCCGCTGGTCGTCCTCGGAGTGCTGCAGTGATCTGGTCGACATCGATCTGCTGCGCGATGGCGAAGAGTGCCTCGCGATCGCGGTGGGCACGGAGAACGACGGCAGCTTTGCCTGGGTCGCCGAGCAGTGCCAGGAGGCCACCGGCGGCTATGCGATCCGCGTCACCGACCTCGACTCGGCGGCCTCCGACGAGAGCGACGGCACCTTCGAGATCTGGCCGCCGTGTGAGGTTCAGGTCCTGAGTCCCAACGGCGGTGAGGCGTTCACGATCGACGAGGACGTAACCATCACCTGGGACGCCCCCGGCGTCTGCGGCATGACGGTCGAAATCGCGCTACTCCACGAAGGGACAGAGTGCCAGATGATCGCGTCCGGCACCGAGAACGACGGCACGTTCACCTGGACCGCGGCGCCCTGCGAGACCCACGTGGACGGCTACCGGATCCGTGTGCGCGATCTCGACAGTGGCGCAGCGGACGAGAGTGACGGCGCCTTCAGCATCCGCCCGCACTACTTCATCACCGGCATCACCGACGTGCCCGAGGACCAGGGCGGCGAGGTGCTGCTGGGCTGGCTGCGCTGCTGGAGCGACGGGGGCGGGGATTCGTCCGTGACCGGCTACGAGATCTACCGCCGGCAGGACCGGCTGCGCGAGGAAGGCTGGGATCTGGTTGGCTCGATCGCGGCCAGCGGCGACTCGCTGTACGAATGCGCGGCGCCGACGGTGTGCGACTCGACCGCCGGCGGCGGCATCTGCTGGTCGGTCTTCTTCGTGCGCGCGGTCACCGAAGATCCCCAGACCTTCCACGACACCCCGCCCGACAGCGGCTATTCGGTCGACAACCTCGCACCGGCGGCGCCGGAGAACTTCCACCTCGAGTCGCAGGAGCTCCTCATGTGGAACGCCAATCTCGAGGAGGATCTCGACTTCTACACGGTCTACGGGTCCGACGCGCCCTACCTCGACGAGGATGCGGTCACGATCGGCACCACGACCGACACGACCCTAGCGATCCCCGAACACTACCCCTACTTCCACTGCACGGCGACCGATGTGGCGGGGAACGAGGGCGAGGAGGCGACCGTTTCGGCCTCCGGGGTGAGCGGTGGGGAGCTGCGTCCGACCTGCTTCGCCCTCTACCAGAACAGCCCCAACCCAGCGCGTCCGGCGACGTCGATCGCCTTCGATCTGCCGCGCGAGGCGCATGTGCGCCTGCGCGTCTACGATCTGGCGGGGCGCCTGGTGGCCACACTGGCGAGCGGTACGTATCCGCCCGGACGGCATGCGGTCTCTCTGGCCGGAGAGGCCAGCCGGCAGCTGCTCGGCGGGGCGTACTTCTATCGACTTGATGCGGAGGAGTTCAGCGAGACGCGCAAGATGCTGGTAATTCGATAGGACATCGCTTGTCGCCACTCGGACAAGTAGGCAAGCCTGTCACGCCGCCCCCGCGTCCGGAGGGGCGGCGTGGCTGTTTCTCGTGAGATCCTGTATTGCGTGCACAAGAAGAAGCCCCAGTGCGCCGAGATAGGCCGTTTCATGCAAGAGGGGCCACCAGACAGACGAGTCAAGGGATCCAGCCCTTTCAAGATGCCATAGCTTCCGCGACACACCCCAAGACACCCCCAGAGAAGAGAACAGCAGCAGGCCGAGCATCGGAAGACGCCAGCGCCGATCTCTGGCGCTGGTTACGAGAAGTGGGAACAGACACATCGATGCGTAGAAACTATGGCTCTTCTGGCTGAGCAACATGAAGCCCAGGAAAGTCACGCTGAGCACTGATGATAGAGACGCCAGTCTCCTCCATCGGTCAAGGGACACTCTCCATACACGGATGTAGAGCACTAGCACGAAGAGGGCGAAGACGATCGGTGGCAGCATGGGATGCACCCAGGCTTCCGCGCCCGAAATACGAAAGAGAAACCAGACGTTTCCCGTGGTGTGGAGGGTTGCTTCTCGCAGAAACGGACGCAGG
>WJJG01000392.1 GCA_014729815.1 Candidatus Eiseniibacteriota bacterium | reverse complement strand
CGGAAGAGCATCACCAACGTCTCTTCCGAGACGCGTCCCATCATGGCTTCGAAGAGGCGGAACGCCTCGCCCTTGTATTCGAGCAGGGGGTCCTTCTGGCCGTAGGCTCGCAGGCCCACGCCCCCCCGCAAGAGGTCCAGCTCGTAGAGATGATCCTTCCAGTGATCGTCGATCACCCGCAAGTAGACGCGCCGTTCGATCTCGCGCGCGATCTGCTCCCCCCACTCGGCCTCGCGCCCGGCGTAGGCTTCACGCGCGGTGGCCAGCGCGCGCTGGGCGAGCCGCTCGGCCACGCCATCCTCCGCCGCAGCGCCCCCCATGGCCTCTCGCGCCCAATCCAGCAGCGGAAACGGCGCCAGGAAGATGCGCTCGAGCTCCTCGCCGGTCTCCTGCAGTACGCCGCCGACTTCGTCCAGATCCGGGATGCGCCCGCGCCAGAGCTCCAGAGCCGGATCGAGCCGCGACTCGACCGTCTCCTCGATCAAGCCGCGGAACTCCTCGGCCAGATTCTGCCCGGCCAGGATCTGGTTGCGGATCCCGTAGATCACCTCGCGCTGCTGATTCATCACGTTGTCGTATTCGAGGAGGTGCTTGCGAATCTCGAAATTGCGCGCTTCGACCCGCTTCTGCGCGCGCTCGATGGCTTTGGTGACGAAGTCGTGTTGGATGACCTCGCCCTCCTGGGCGCCCATCCGTTCCATCAAGGCCGAGACGCGATCGCTGCCGAAGAGACGCATCAGATCGTCTTCGAGCGAGAGGAAGAAGCGGCTCGAACCGGGGTCGCCCTGACGCCCGCTGCGGCCGCGAAGCTGTCGATCGATGCGCCGCGACTCGTGACGCTCGGTCCCGACAATGTGCAGTCCGCAGGGCATCTCGGCCATGCAGGGCGCCGGATCGTCGACGGCATCGCAATCGCCGATCTCGGGGCCCGACTCGATGAGGCACTTGCGTCCCTTCACGACCCCTTCGCCCAGCTTGATGTCGGTCCCGCGGCCGGCCATGTTGGTCGCGATGGTCACCGCCCCGGGCCGTCCGGCGCGGGTCACGATCTCGGCCTCGGACTGATGCTGCTTGGCGTTGAGCACCGCGTGGTTGATCCCGCGACGCTTGAGCATGCGGCTGAGGGTCTCGGAAACCTCCACGCTGACCGTGCCGACGAGGACCGGGCGTCCCTGCTGGTGGGCGAACGAGATCTCCTCGATGATCGCGTTGTACTTCTCGCGCCGAGTGCGGAAGATCTGATCGTTGTAGTCGATGCGCCGGATCGGCTCGTTGGTCGGGATGACGACCACATCCAGCTTGTAGATCTCCCAGAGCTCGGAGGCTTCGGTCTCGGCCGTGCCGGTCATGCCGGCCAGCTTCTCGTAGAGACGGAAGTAGTTCTGCAGGGTGATCGTCGCCCAGGTCTGCGTCTCTCCCTCGACGCGCACGCGCTCCTTGGCTTCGAGCGCCTGATGCAGCCCTTCGCTGAAGCGCCGCCCCGGCATCAGACGACCGGTGAACTCGTCGACGATCATCACCTTGCCGTCCTGCACCACATACTCGACATCCTGCTCGTAGAGACAGAAGGCGCGCAGCAACTGATGGATCGTATGCAGCTCGTCGGCCTTCCGTGCGTATGCCAGGTGGATCTCCTGCTTGCGCGCCACGCGCTCCTTGGGGCTCAGCGACTCGTCGGCGTCCACCGCGCCGACCCGCTCGGAGAGATCGGGCAGCACGAAGTAGTCCGGATCCCCGGGATGCAGGGCGGCGCGTCCCTCGTCGGAGAGGTTGATGCTGTGTTCGCGTTCGTCGATCGAGTAGTAGAGATCGTCATCCAGCGTATGCAGGCGCTTGTCGCGCATGAAGTCGCCCTCGACGCGCTGGATGAGCGGCTTGAGATTCTCGTCCGCCACGAGCTTCAGGAAACGCTTGTGCTTGGGTGCGCCGCGCTGTACCTGCAGCAGCCGCACGCCGGCTTCGTACTCCTTGTCCCCCGCCAGCTTCGCCTCGCCCCGTTCGGCGGCGGCCTGGGCCTCCCCGAGCAGCGTCTCGGCCTGACCCAGGATCTCGGTCACCCGGCGCGTTTGGCCGCGCACCAGCCGATCGACCGGATCGCGCAGGCTGTCGTAGCGCTGGTCGGATGCCGCAACCGGACCGGAGATGATCAGCGGCGTGCGCGCTTCGTCGACGAGCACCGAATCGACCTCGTCGACGATGGCGTAGAAGTGGGGTCGCTGGACCTGGTCCTCCTTGCGCACCGCCATGTTGTCGCGCAGAAAGTCGAAGCCGAACTCGTTGTTGGTCCCGTAGGTCACATCGCAAGCATAGGCCGCGCGGCGGGCGGCGGGGTCCATGTCGTGCTGGATGACACCCACGCGGAGCCCCAGGAAGCGCAGGATCTGGCCCATCCACTCGCTGTCGCGGCGGGCCAAATAGTCGTTGACCGTCACCAGGTGGCATCCCTTGCCAGCCAGGGCGTTGAGATAGAGCGGCATCACGGCCACCAGGGTCTTGCCCTCCCCGGTGGCCATCTCGGCGATCTTGCCCTCGTGGAGGACGATGGCGCCGATGAGCTGTACGTCGTAGGGAACCATCTCCCAGAGGGTCTCGTGCCCCACGACCGACCAGCTCTGCCCCACATGCCGCCGGCAAGCCTCCTTGACCACGGCGAACGCCTCGACCATCAGATCATCGAGGGTCTCGCCGGCAGCCAGGCGCGCGCGGAACGCCTCGGTCTTGGCCTGCAGCGCCTCGTCCGAGAGCTCCGCGAGCTGCTCGTACGCCTCGTTGATCTCGGCCACGCGCGGCTGCAGTATGCGCAGATCGCGCTCGTGCTTCGTGCCGAACGCCTTGGTGAGGCCTCGAGTGACCAGCGATTTGATCGGCTGGAACATGATTCTCTCGATCCGCCTTTCCCGCGCGGGGATCTGGGGCGCGCATCACGGCATAGTGCCGCGAAACGCTAGCAAAGCGCCCCGGAGCCGTCCAGGAGAGTTTACCGCGGGTGCGGGGACGTACAACCGCAGCCCAATCCGGAAGTTCCCCGCCATGAGCGCCGTTGCCGCAGCAGCCAGCGCAGCTCGGAGCGGCGCCGACTGCGCGCCTTCCTTGGCCCCCCTAGGCCAGGAGCGTCATTGCGAACCCCGCGGCGATCGGAATGCGCAGATTGTCGTCCAGCGGTACCGGCAGCAACTCGAAGAGCGTGGCCATCGCCGCCCCCACCAGGCGCTGCGGCCAGCTCAGGCCGGGGATCACCCAGGCGGCAGCCACGCAGACCGCCAGGCAGGCCAGCGATCCTTCCAGCGTCTTGCCGAGGATGCGCACGCGCCCGATCGCCCGTCCGACGACGGCGGCTGCCGTGTCGCCCAGGATCAGAAACGCCAGAGCCGCCACGGCGATCGGCTTGGCGAACGCGTATGCGCAAATCAGGCTGGAGAGCAGCAGGTACGTGGCTCCCAGGAGATTGTAGCGTTCGTGATCGCGCACCAGGCGCCCGAAGAAGAGGTAGAAGAAGGTCCGGATGCGGGGCTCGTTGAGGCGGATCACGTCGATCAGGAAGCTGGCCAGCGTCAGACCCAGAAGGATGCTGCGGCCCAGGGTCTCGGACATGAAGTAGTAGCCGATCGGAATCGAGAGCGCGCAGAGATGGATCGCTTTGCGTCCGATTTCCCCGACCCAGCGCATCGCCTCTCTCCGGACCTTCTGAGGACCTCCCACGACCGGCCGAACGCAGGAGGGTACCACAGTCGCCCTCCGGCCGAACGCAGCAGCGTGACGCAAAGCCGCCCGCGCTGTCAATCGCATGGGCACACGGCGCGGCGCGCGCTGTCAATCGCAGCGGCACACGGCGCCGCCCCCCCGATCGGCATTCGCCGCCCCCACCGATTCGCCGGCGTAACAGCAGCGATAGAACCAGTAGTGCATGAGCACGCTCTTGACGAAGTGTCTCGTCTCCCCGTAGGCGATCCGCTCGATGTAGTCATCCCAGCTCATGCCGGACTCGATCCAGCGCACGGCGTTCTCCAGACCTCCATTGTACGCCGCCAGCGCCACCGGAAGTGAGCCGCCGGTCGCGTGCCACAATTCGGCGAGGTGGGCCGCGCCCAGGGGCAGATTGTCCGCGGGATCGATGAGATCGAAGCGATCCCCCCAGCCCAGCGAATCGGCCATGCGCCGAGCGGTGGCGGGCATCAGCTGCATCAGCCCTCGCGCGCCCGCCGGCGAGCGCGCAATCGGATCCATCAGCGACTCCTGCCGCATCACCGCCATCAGGAAGGCGGGTGAGAAGTCGAAGCGCGTGGCGACGGCTTCGATCTGCTGCGTGTAGGCCACCGGATAGCGAGCCCGGCGGTCCGACTCCAGGAAGGAGAGACGCAGCGCTCCGCCGAAATCCCCCAACGCGCGCAACAGCGCAGCCCGTTCGGACCCGCTGCAGCCCTCCCATCCCGCAAGACGCGACCAGAGGGCTCGTGCCCAGCCACGATAGCCGTTGGCCAGCAACAGCTGGGCGCTCCGCACCGTCGGAGCGCCCTCGATCATCTGCAGCAGTCCTCGCCCCGCCGCGACGTTGTCGAAGCGTTCGCTCGCCGGCCAGTCCCAGCTCTGCGCATCACGGATCTCGCGGCAGATCTCCACCCAGAACGGATCGCTCGTGGGCAAGGCCATCGAAGCGGAATCCGCGATCCCCAGCGCGCCGGGAGACCCCGGCCGCGGCTCCGGATCCGGATGCGCTGCATCCGCAGCGAGGCGCAGACTCCATGCAGCCCGCAGGGCAAAGTAACCTGGATTAGACTCCCCGGCGGCCTCCGCAAGCAACACCGGCCGCGCCTGCGGCGGACGTAGCAGCGCGCTCCAGAGCGCCGGGCCCGCCCGCTTGTCGGGCGCCGCCGTCTCGCGCATGGCATCCAGTATGGCCAGCCCCGCCGAGTCCTCGCCTGCACGGTGCAGGCAGAGCGCCATCCGCAGGCGCGCATCCCAGGCGTCCCGCGCATCGGGGTATCGGCGGGCCAGATTCCGATAGGTCCGCGCGGCCGAATGCCAGCGGCGGGCATCCTCCCATTCCCGCCCCAGCTCCCACAGGGCGGTCGCCGCCCGGGCTTCGCGCGACGCGTCCCCTTCCGCGCCTCCAGCCGCCGCCGCGGCATAGGCGGAGACCAGCGCGGGAAGATCACCGTGCCGGCGTGCCACGCGCGCGCGATGCAGTTGCGCGAGCTGACGAATGCCGGGCGAACTGGCCGCCAGCGCGTCGCAGAGGCGCAGGAGCGGCCCATGATCGCGCTGCCCGTAGAGTCCGCGCAGGAGCGCCGCGGAGCTGCGCAGGCTGTCGATGGACGTCAGTCCCCTAGCACCCCTCTCCCAACGCGGCAGCGCCGCCGCGGCACCCCCGAGATTCGACGCCATCTCAACGAAACGTGTGAACTGCCTGGAAGACAATCTTTTCGGAGCTTCCAGAAGCCAGAGCGCCTGTTCCCGGCGCCAGCGCTCCGCTCCCGGCGCGCCCGAGGCGGCCTCGCTCGCGCGCTCGAAGTGCGCCAAGCACCGCGGGTACGACCCGGCCCGGCGCGCGAGTTCGGCCAGTACCGTCTCGCCGACCGCGCGGGATTCTCCCTCCACGGTCTCGCTCTCCAGCCACCGCGTGGCGACGCGCGCGCAGCGCGCCTGGCGATCGGCTTGCAGAAGGAGGACCAGCGCGCGGGCTACCAGGCGTTGGGCCAGTGGATGGCCCGGCGCCGCGCGGGCGATCGAGAGCGCCGTCTCCGCCGCGGCCAATGGGCTGAGTTCCTCGAGGGCCGAGACGCGCAACCAGTCGGCATAAAGCCGCAGCCAGGGCGCCACATGGCCGGAGAAGCAGGCCACCGCCTGATCCCAACGCTGGCTCTCGAACGCCTCTATGCCGCACCAGAAGCAGAGCCTTCCGCTCGGATCCAGACGCCCGCAGTCACGCCACGCGGATCGCATCCATCCGCGCAGCGCCGGGTCGCGCGTGACCAGGACTCGCTCGATCAGATCGACGAGTCGTGCCGAGGCCAGCAGGGATTCGGGGGGCGTGTCGGTCAGCCGCTGCGTGGCGTGCGCCAGGAATCGAGCGTAGGTCGACTCCGCCGCGAACGTCGCTCGCGGATCGAGTCGCACGCGGGCTTCCCGCAGGCGGGTCTCCAACGCGGCCCCGCGCGCTTCGAGATCCGCCCAGGAGACGCGGTCTGGCTTCGCCGAGGGTGTCGCAGCCGCCAGGGGGACCGCGGTCCACCCCAGCAGCAGGATCAGCATGCACAGACGAATGGCCGTGCGACTAGTGGGCGAAAACCCGCTCCCCGGTGAAGAACATCGGCAGATCATGTTCGTTGCAGGCATCGATGCTTTCCTTGTCGCGCCGCGAGCCGCCGGGCTGGACGATGGCCGCGATGCCGGCTTCCGCGGCCCGGTCGACGACATCTCGGAAGGGAAAGAAGGCGTCGCTGGCGAGCACGGCGCCGGCCGCGGCATGCTCGCTGCGCGCGGCCTTGTGAAGAGCGATCTCCAGGGCGTCGATACGGCTCGTCTGGCCACCGCCCAGGCCGATCGTTTGGCCGCCGCGCGTCAGAGCGATGGCGTTCGACCGCAGATGCCGCACCACGCGCCAGGCGAAATCCAATCCGGCCAGGAGCTCGGCGGCCACGGGGGCGCCAGCGACCTGCTCCCAGCCAGAGGCCGGCGCGCTGGCCGGCATGGCGGCCTGCAGCAGGAGCGCTTCCCCGAGGCTCTTGGCCTGCAACGTCTCCGGACAGCGCGCCTGCGCCACTGGGTCGGGTATCGTGAGCAGACGCAGATTGCGCTTCTTCTCCAGTCGGGCGAGCGCGTCCGCGTCCCAGCGCGGCGCAGCGACGACTTCCAGAAAGATCTCGCCCAGGGCGCCGGCGACCTCTTCTCCGACGGGCCGATTGAGGATCACGACCCCGCCGAAGGCCGAAAGCGGGTCGCCGAGCCGCGCGCGCTGGAACGCCTCCAGGGGTCTCGCGCCCACGGCCACCCCGCAGGGCATCGCGTGCTTGATCACCGCGCAGGCACAGGCATCGAATTCGCAGATCAGCTTCCAAGCTGCCCAGAGATCGGAGAGGTTGTTGTAGGAAAGCGCCTTGCCCTGATGCTGCTGCATGGCGGTCCAGAAGCCGGAAGCCCCGACATACATGCTGGCACTCTGATTGGGATTCTCCCCATAGCGCAGCGCAGTGCCCCGCAGCCCCCCGATCGCCCAGTGCAGCGGCCAGTCGCGCACCCGCCCGGCATCCGGATCGATCGGCGTGGTGGACCAGAGGTAGTGCAGGATCGATGCGTCGTAGGCCGCGGTGGCGGCAAAGGCCTCGATCGCCAAACGCGCCGCCGTTTCCCGGGTGATCGTCCCCGCCCCGTTGCGCAACTCGGAGATGATCCCGGCATACTGGCGTGGAGAGGTGATCACGACGACATCGCGGTGGTTCTTGGCCGCCGCCCGGATCATCGCCGGCCCCCCGATGTCGATCATCTCGATGCATTCCTCGCGCCTCGCGCCTTCCCGGGCCACGGTCTCGCGGAACGGATAGAGATTGACGCACAGCAAGTCGATCGGCGCGATGCCGTGGGCCTCCGCCTCGGCACGATCGGTGGCCTCTCCGCGACGCATCAGCAGGCCGCCATGAATCTGCGGCGTGAGGGTCTTGAGCCGTCCGGCCAACATCTCCGGCCACCGGGTGACCTGCTCGATGGGAACCACCGCCACACCGGCGGCCTTCAGCGTGCGCGCGGTGCCTCCCGTGGAGACGATCTCGACACCGGCGGCCACGAGCGTCTCGGCCAGCTCCACCAGGCCATCCTTCTCATATGCCGAGAGCAGGGCTCGTCGAATACGGATCACCTCTGCCCCTCCCCATGCGACGGCTCGCCCGGCGGAGACGGCCAGCGGGGAAGCTGCCGGCCGCCGATCAGGAGTCGCTCGACCACCTCGTAGCGCTCCCGCGTCCGGCGCACGATCTCCTCGGGCAGTTCGGGCGGCGTCGACTGGCGATCCCATTTCGAGCGCAACAAGTAGTCGCGCACGAACTGCTTGTCCAGGCTCACCGGCCGACGTCCCGGCCCCACCGATTCGGCCGGCCAGAAGCGCGAGGAGTCGGGCGTGAGCAGTTCGTCGATCACCGCCAGGCGATCGCCGAGCAGTCCGAACTCGAACTTCGCATCGGCGATGATGATCCCACGCTGTTGGGCGTGCGCCGCGCCCCAGCCGTAGATCTGGAGACTGAGTCGCCGAAGCTCCTCGGCACGCTCCCGTCCCACCTCGCCGGCGAGCTGCTCGAAGGTGATCGGTTCGTCGTGTCCCTGATCAGCCTTCGTGGTCGGCGTGAAGATCGGCTCGGGAAGCCGGTCGAACTCCGCGAGACCGGCCGGCAGCTCGACGCCGCAGATCTCTCCGGTCTTCTGATAGGACGCATAGCCCGAGCCGGTGATCCAGCCGCGCACGATGCATTCCACCGGGAGTCGTCGGGCCTTGTGCACGCGCATCACGCGCCCCTGCAGCCGCTCGGCGTGCCGCTGGAGGCGCTCGGGCAGATCGCCGGCCGCGCCGGCCAGCCAGTGGGTCGGCACGTGTTCGGTCAGGCCGCGGAACCAGTAGGTGGCGATGCGGTTGAGCACGACACCCTTGCGCGGGATTCCGGTGGGCAGCACGTAGTCGAAGGCGGAGATGCGATCGGTGGTGACGATCAACAGCTCGCGGCCGAGATCGAGGATTTCCCGCACCTTGCCATGGTGATCGGGTTCGATGCCCAGTTCGGCCAGCCCCATGAAAGGCGTTTGACTCCCGGTTCGCGAAGCGCCGGGCGTGGATGAAGACATCGCAGCCTCCTGTGATCGCGTGGTCGGCGGATCTGGAAGGATGAGCCCTTATAGCACGGGACGGACGTGACGACAAGAAAGGCTGGGCGCCAGCGGCCATACACGTCCCGACGCACTGCCTTCGATCCACCAGCCGAAGCGATCGCGGGCGAGGCAAAGACTGCCCTCGCGGTCGGTTCGCAGCAGGGGGATCCCCATCTCGTGCAGCGTGGCGCAGAGCTGTGGGCTCGGGTGTCCGTACCGGTTGTGGGACCCGACCGAGGCGAGTACGGCCTGCGGCCGCGCGGCCTCGAGCAGCGGCGCGGGCGTTCCATCGGCACTACCATGGTGGGCCGCAGAGAGCAGGTCGAGTCGACCGCAGGTGCCCGCCGCTGCCCAGTCCTGGGCGGCGTGGGCCGGCGCATCCCCGCTGATCAGCAGGCGCAGGCCATCCGCCTCGAGAAGCAGCGCGAGCGAGTTCTCATTCCGTACCCGCTGCGCCCCGGTCGGCGCATCCCGCCGCACGCCATCCCGCTGCGGGGGGTGGAGAACGGTCGCGCGATCACAGTCTGCAGGGCCATCGCCGAGACAAAGCCGATCCCCGGCAGCGAGCGCTCGCACCTGGCTCCCGCGCTCCCGCAGCTCGGCGATCCAGTCTGCCAACGCCGGCGGGGGTCGCCAGCCTTCCGGGTGGTAGATGCGATCCGGACGCATCCCGCTCGCGGCGAGTGCGTGCCACCCGCTCACGTGATCCGCATCCCCATGGGTGAAGAAGAGGCGATCGATGCGCCGGCGGGCACACGGGTGCAGCACGGCGTGCATTCCACCGGCGTGGGCCAAGGGTCCGCTGGAGCCGGGACCAAGGTCGATCGCCCAACTCTCTGTGCCCCAGAGCAACAACCAGCTCTCTCCCTGCCCGACATCGAGCATGTAGATCCGGATGTCGGGCCCCTGCAGCAGCGCAATCTGTGTGACCGCTCCAACCAAGACCAGCGCGGCGGTGGCGCGCAGTCGACGCGCGACGCCTCGCGCCCCGAGGATCCAGACCAGGCCCAGGCTGCTGGCGAGGCCCCAGCCCATCGGTAGTCGAACGGCCACGGCCAACCGCTCGCTGAGTTGTCCGAGGAGTGACCCGCCCTCCAGAAGCAGCGTGCAGAGCACGCGTGGTAGCGCCACAGCGACTCCGGCGGGGCCCAGCCCACTGGCCTCCAGGGCCACCCCCAGCAGCAGGATCGGCATGAGCAGTACGGTGAGCGGCAGCAGCACGGCATTGGTCAGCAGATAGAGTGGGCTGGCCACGGTGAAGTGCGCCAGCGTCAGCGGCCAAGCACAGAGTTGTGCGCTGATCAGTGCGGCCAGCCAGCCCCGCCAGCCGCGCCGCGACGATACGCCGACCAGCAGCGCTGCGGTGACGAGGAAGGAGAGTTGGAAGCCCGCGCTGCGCCAGAGGGCCGGTTCGATCCAGATCAGGCTCGCGGCGAGCACGCACAGAAGATGGAGGGGACGCGCCGCGCGACCCGCGGCCCGCAAGAGACACCAGAGGGCGCCTCCGCCGGCCGCGCGAGCGACCGCCGTGCCGCCCCCCACCACGCAGGCATACGTGATCATCGCCATCGCCAGGAGCAGCCAGCGCGCGGAGCGGGGCAGAGGAAGCGGGAGGAAGAGCAGGCTGAGCGTGCCCGCGACGAGACCGACATGCAGCCCGCTGAGTGCCAGCAGATGCCCCGCTCCCGCGCGCCGCAGCGCTGCGGCCTGCGCCGGCTGCTTCCAACCACCGGCCCGAAGTGCGCGCCGACCGAGCAGCAGCGCCGCTGCCAACCAGCCCTCCGCCCCCCCGATCTGTCTGGCGACCCAGTCCGCGCCGCGAACTCCGCAGCGCTCCAGCCGTGCACGAATCTCAGATCGATCCAGCGGTGACCGGATCCGGCAGCGATCCAACGGCGACCCGCTCTGCTCGCAGGCTTGCCGGATGGCCCCCGGACCGCTGCCGTGCGTCTCCTGACGCGTCGCACGGACCGGAATGGCTCGCGCGCGGAGCAGAAGCGGTTTGAGCCAACCGGCCGTGCCTTGGAGGCGCAGCCAAATTCGATCGTCCCATCCGCCGGGCAGCCGCCGGCCGCGCGGCGCTTCGATGCGCACGAAGCCCTCGACCGCACAGCCGGATGGATATCGAGCCATTGCCGCGCGATCCTCGCGCGACGCCCCGATCAGCAGACAGAGGGGTGCCGCAAGCGGGCAGACCCGTTCATCGGGCCAACAGCGCACCGCGGTGACACGAATCCGCGCCGAACGATGCATCGAGCCTGGATCGAGAGACCCACAGATCCAAGCGGTACCGGACTGGTCGGACAGCTGCGCCTGCCCGGCTTGCCAGGCCTGATGCTCCTCCCCTCCGCGGGCGAGCCCCAGCAGGACGAACAGCCCGAGCAGCAGCAGAACCTGGATCGGACATGTGCCACCGCGTCCGCGTTCGTGGCAACGAAGGGAGAAGAGGAGTATCCCCCCGAGCACCGCCAGCGAGCCCAGCAGACAGGATGGGGCCAGGCCAGCTGCCCCCAGGTTGCCGAGGATCAGGCCCAGGAGCAAGGCTCCGGAAGCCCAGACACCGGGGGCCATGGATTGCAGGAAGGAGGAGGCCACGGGTGATCATCCGTAGCCAGAAGCGGTCCAGTGCGATCGAAGACCAGATGCGATCGGGGCCGGATGAGATCGGGGGCCGGATCAGCCGATCTCGTCGTCTTCCGGGATCTCCCCCGGGGGGGGCTGCGGTTGCCACTCGGCGGCACCGTCGAGATAGCGGCGCCAGGCCGAGCGAGCCTTGTTGCGGAGTCCCTTCCGCCGATAGGTTTGACCAAGATAGTAGTAGGTCAAGTGGTATTCGGGATTCTGGAACTTGGCCCGCTCCAGGTAGTGTAGCGCCGAGTCGGGCCGATCCAAGGCCAGGGCCGCCCGTCCCATCTGCGCCAGCATGTCCGCCGACTGGAAACCCTGCCGGAGGATCGTCTCATACTCACGCAAGCCGTCCGCGAACCGTCCCAGACGGCACAGCAGGGCGGCCATGCTATGGCGCGCCGGTAGGTAGGAGGGATTCAAGCGGAGCGCCTGCGCGAATTCCTGCAGCGCTGCGTCGTGTTCGTCGGACGAAACGTAGAGCAGTGCCAAGTTGTAGTGCACGTCAGCGTAGTTCGGCGCGAGCTCAACCGCCCGACGAAAGGCTGTGCGAGCCTGATCGGCGAACCCTTGCGAGGCGTACTCGAATCCCAGGGCGATCTGCGCTTCGGTGCACTCCGGGTCGGACGACACCGAGCGCTGCAGATGGGCCAGCGCCTCATTCTCCTCCCCCGCGCTGGAGGCCAGCTCGCTGAGATACAGCTCGTGCTGCGCCTCCCGTGGAAAGACCAGGTAGGCGTGGTCGAACGAACGCAGGGCCTCCTCACGCAGGCCATGGGAGGCGTAGATGCGTCCGATGTAGGTGTAGAGATCCACGGCCAAGGGACTCCAGACGAGGCCGCCGCTCAGCGCGTAGGCTCTTTCCTCCGACTCTTCGGACCAGGGAACCAAACCCAACCTGCGCAAGACATCGCCGGCGATCTGACTCCGCGCGGCCGCATCCTCGAACGCACTACGCGCCACATCGACGGCTCCGTCGCGCAGGGCGAAGAGAGCCAGGTAGTGGGTGCCCAGTTCGGGAGCCCAATCGGCATCCAACCCGCGTAGCGCCTCGGCCGGGTCCTTCTCGGCCAGGCGAAGGCGATAGGCCTGATCGACTGCAGACCAGCAGACCTCCTCCCGTGCCGCCCACTCCGCCCCCGCCTTGGGCAGGTCGCTGTCCGGGCACCGGCCTTGCAGCAACCAGGTGAGACGCAGGGCGTAATGGGCGGCGCGATATCCCGGATGGATGCCGAGCGCGTCCTCGAACTCGCGCTGCGCCCCTTCGTAGTCGCGTCGCGCGAGGCGCAGAAGACCGAGACGGTGGCGGATGTCTGCGTAGTTCGGGTGCAGCTGCGCGTCGCGCTCTAGGACCCTTTCGGCTTCGCGCGAGGCGTCGAGTATCAATCGCACTTGGCGAGCGCCATCGCTCGCTAGCTTGCGGTTCCCGTGCATGGCGGCTCCGTTTTCTGGGGTTCACGCACTTGCATGGCCACGTCGACCACGCCCGGCAGTCTGCGGATCGCGGCCCGTAGAGCCTGGCTCGCTTGCTCTGCGACGCACTCAGCTCCAAGAGAACCGCCAAGCAGGTACTCGAGGCGCCCCTTCAGCACCACCACACCCTGCGTCGTGCCGACCTCGAGACAGTCGGTGCGGATCCAGTGGCGAGCCAAGAGACGCTGGACGCGCGCCTGGATCGCGAAGTCGCTGGTGCTCACCTGCCACCTCCAGCGTTGTCGAAGACATGGGCCTCGCATCGCGCGGGGCACCTTCTTCAATGAATCGGCCACATCTTCCCCCCTCCTTAGCCACCGCTTCTCGCCCGTACGTTGTGACCCGAAGATTGGTGAAGGGCCTGCGAGGCGCAGGGGGGGGCTCTGGTCGTAGTCTGAGGCTGGAGGTTGGAGAGACTGGGGGGG
>WJJG01000391.1 GCA_014729815.1 Candidatus Eiseniibacteriota bacterium | reverse complement strand
TGGCCCATGCGCAGAGCCACCTCGATCTCTTCGTAGACGAAGACCGAGGTCAGCGAGGTCTTCGAGCAGACCACCACGAAGACGCGCGCACCCGCGATGTGCGGCGCCAGATCGGGAACGATCGTATTGTCCGGCCGCGTGATCGCGGATGAGGGATCCTTGCCGAAAGTCCACACATCCAGCCCGAGGCGCGTGAGCGCTTCGTCCAGAGACTCCACAAACTCCCCATCACCGGTGTTATACGAGATGAAGAAGTCGTGCGGCACGCAGTCCGCTGTGGCCTGCTGGCAGCGCCGGCGGGCCCACGTCTTCATGTTCTGGGCATCGGCGCGGATCTTGCGCAGGTACGCCCGGCGCGCCTGGAGCGCTGTGGGATTGCCGGGGGGCGGTGGTGACTGGATGGCGGCTTGCTGGGCGGCCATGGCCTCCGGGAAGCGGCCGACTTCGTGACAGAGCGTGGCCAGATTCGACTGTCGGATGCCGACGAAGGGATGGCCGGCACCCCTGTGCTTCAGTTCGAGGCGCAGTGACTCGCGAAGGTGCGCCTCGGCATCGATGTGATGTCCAACCTCCATCAGCGTGTCGGATGCATCCGAGAGCGCCATGGCGACGAGCCGCGCATCCGAGCATGCGCGGACGCCGCTCAGTCCCTCGCACACTTGTGCCGCCCCCTCGTCCGCGTATCCGACACTGGCGAGCATGGTCCCGGTCTCGATCTGCCGGTACTCGCGCACTCCGTTGGGTACGGCTTTGGTGGGGAGCGTGCGATCGGTGCGCTGGGACTCGCGGGCATGCTGCGCAGAGGCGAGCGGATCCCCCAGATCGTAGGAGATCAGGGACAGATCGAGGTGGTCCGCGGCGATGTTGTTGTGCTCCGGGCCATGCAGCGTCAAATCCAGGGAGAGAGCGCGCTGCGCGGGCGGGAGCGCCTTGTCGGGCTGGCCGAGGCGACGGTGGCAATCGGCGAGCAGGCTCAGCAAGCCGGACTCCAAGATGAGCCGGCGCGGATCCGATCCGTCGAGGATCCGCTGGCCTCGATGCGTAGCGCCGAGGACCTTCGCGAACTCCTCGGCAGCCTCCCTGTACCGGCCTTGTGCATGAAGCTCTCGGGCACGTTCGCGTGCGCGGCCGAACTGTTGGGCGCTGAGCTCCATCCAATCCTCTCTCGGGCCGATGCGGCACCGGCCTGCGGTTCGCGCCCCCCCGGTCTCGGCGCCGAGGCCGCTGGCTGCCGTGCTCTCGCGGCAACCACGTCCAGGCGTCACCGGGGCCCCGTAGCCCCGCAGACCTCACCGGCGCGGGGCCGATCTGTGCTCCAAGTAGAGTAGCGTTGGCGAACCGAACCATTCAATTCCGCAGACAGTCGTCGCTCATCTCGGGACCATCTTGCCGTGCCTGCAGCCCACAAGTCCGGGCCGGTCACCGCCGCGAGCCGGATGTGCTAGAATCGCTGGCAGCCACTGTTTCGAATCCGCCGCGCGCGCAGGTTGCGTTGATGGGAGACGAATATGCGCTCTGCCGCATGGATCCCGCTCGCCTGCTTGATGTTGGGAAGCGCTCCCTCGGCTGCACGACCGGCGAACCACCCCACCGCTCGCGTCGGCAGCCACGCATCGTCGATGACCGTCCCCGCTGCCGACCCGAGTGAATTGGATGGCGAACTGCTCTACAACCACGACGACGGTTTCGAGGGCGGCTTCTGCTGGCAGTTCGCGGGCAGCGCACCCCCCTACTACGGCTGCTTCGGCGAAGCCTTCGATCTCGGCCCCGGCATGGTCGAGGCGGGCGCCTTCTGGCTGACCCAGATCGGCTACTTCGCGGGCGGATCGATGGACTGCTACATCTGGCAGGGAGGTGTGACGAAGGACCCCAGCGCGGTACTCTGCGTGCTGCCCGGCATCGTGCCCGAGAGCATCCCGTTCTGGCCCTCCTGCGAGCGCTCCGATGTGGAGATCGACTGCTGGGTCGATGGGGAGTTCACGATCGGTTGGTGGGCGGACAACTCCGACCAGGCGTGTCAATGGTATGCCTGCGCCGACTACAACGGCTCGGGTGGAGATCCCTGGACCTGCATCGCCCCCGGCATCGGCTATCCGACCGGCTGGGAAGATCCGAGCATCGTTTGGGGGACAACGAACAGCATGGGAATCGGCGTCTGGTGGTCGGAAGGGTGTCTGGTCCACCCTGACGGGAGCGGAGACTACCCCACCATCCAGGCCGCGCTCGATGCGGTGGCGGATGAGACCTACATCACCCTCGCCCGGGGCACCTACCAGGGTGAGGGCAACCGCGACGTGGACTTCCGAGGCAAGTCGGTGACCGTCCGCTCGCGGAGCGGCAATCCAGAGAACACCATCATCGACTGCGAGGGCAGCGCGGCGGATCCGCATCGTGGGTTCCTGTTCCACGCCGGCGAGGACTCCTCCTCGGTGCTGCGCGGCATCCAGATCGTAAACGGACATGCACCCGGACCAGATCGACGCGGCGGGGGGATCCGCTGCGCCCAGTCGTCACCGGCGATCATCGGCTGTCTGCTCGCGGGCAACTCCGCAGCGTATGGGGGTGGGCTGAGCTGCTTCATGAGCTCGCCGCGCATCGATCACTGTACGATCATTCACAACCATGCCGAGCATGGTGCGGCGATCGACTGCGAGCTGGCCTCGCCCGTGATCCGCAACTGCACGCTCTCGGGCAACCAGGCCGGTCTGGGCATGGGCGCGGCCGGCGGGATCGAGTGCTGGGACTACTCCACTCCCGAGATCTACGGCACGATCATCGCCTTCTCGGTCGAGGGCCAAGCGATGCAGTGCTGGTCCTCCAGCACGGCCGAGCTCTCGTGCTGCGATCTGTACGGCAACGAGGGTGGCGACTGGGTGGGACCGATCGGCGATCAGCTCTTCGTGCGCCAGAACCGCATGCTCGATCCCTGCTTCTGCGACATGGCCCTGGGCGACTATCACTTGTGGAACTACTCGCCCTGCCATCAGGAGGGCTGCGGGATCATCGGCGCCTGGCCGGTGGGGTGCTGGGAGACGCAGGAGATCGCGGAGGAGCGAGAGGGCCGTGCGGCGCGTGGGTCGCATGGCGGGCTTTCCGTCTCGGTCACGCCGAACCCGCTCACGCGCGGCACGACGATCTCCTGGTCGGCGCCCGCGGGAGGCGCGATCGCGACTGCCGTCATCATCCATGACGCGGCCGGAAGACGGGTGCGCACGCTGCGGCCGGTGGTGGCGACGGCGAGCAGAACGGGATCGGCGATCTGGGACGGACGGTTGACGGACGGATCGCCGGCTGCCAGCGGCGCCTACTGGTATCGGGTGATGGCTGACGAGCGTGAACCGGCCGCGGGGCGAGTGTTGGTGGTGCGATAGAGGCTGCAGCCGGTGCGGGTGACGAGATGATCCCCAAGGAACTCGACGAATCCGAGATCATTGCGCGCGCCCACTGCGCGGTCTGCGGGCAGGTGGCCCTCATCTTCTGGTGGGGCGACTTCTGGGGCGATGAGGGCCTCGTGATCCGCGGGATCGTCCACGAGCGCCTCGCGCCGCCCGGCACCGAGAAGCAGATCCTAGAGCAGCTCGAGAAGGGCTCGATCGGCGGCGTGCACGAGATCATCAAGCCGTTCTGGAAGGCGGACGTCGGACTGGATGCCTACTGCCCCAAGTGCGACCGGGTCTACTGCGCCGAGCACTGGAAGCTCGAGGACATCTGGGAAGACGGCTGGTGGTACGACTGCACGTATGGGACCTGTCCGGAGGGGCATCGGAGGATGGTGGATGATTGAGGGCCCCTCCATCGAGAAGCGCTTCCGGGGGTGCCTGCTCGGCCTGGCTTGCGGCGATGCCGTCGGGACCACGGTCGAGTTCCGTCCCCGAGGCTCTTTCGAGCCGGTGACTGAGATGGTCGGTGGGGGGGCCTTCCACCTCGAGCCGGGCCAGTGGACCGACGATGCCAGCCTGGCGCTCTGTCTGGCCGAGAGCTTGATCGAGCAAGGCCGCTTCGATCCCCGAGACCAGATGGAGCGCTACTGCCGCTGATGGCGGGAAGGGCACCTGAGCAGCACCGGCCGCTGCTTCGATATCGGCAACACCACCTCCGGCGCTCTGGTGCTTCGATCGCACCGCCTCCTTCGGCGAAGCGGTGCTCGCGGCCGCGAACTTCGGCGACGACGCCGATACGACGGCGGCCGTCTGCGGGCAGATCGCCGGCGCGTTCTATGGCGAGGATGGGATTCCTCAGGCGTGGCTCGATCGGCTGTCGCACTGTGAGATGATCGTGGGGTTCGCCGATCGGCTCCGGGAGATGGGCGGCTGAGGCCGGTGGGCGGCTCTGGCGGGCACGGGCGGCTCCTGATACGTTCCCACCGGTTCGTGTAAGCGCACCACCACTCAGCGGGTACTCCTCCCCCGCTTCGCCATTCGTCCGGCGATGGGGGCGTTGGCCGGCAGGATGTTGCGAGGGACTCGACACCGATGGGATCCGGCCACGTCATCTTCGTCTCGGCCGTCAGCGGCGAGTTCCACCGCTCGCCCGAAGGGCAAGAGCCTCCGTTCCACTCCTACCGCGATGCGCTTGCGCGCGCCTTCCGGGTCCTGGCCCCCCACTTCGAGGTCGTCCTGCAGGAAGACCTGGTGGTGGGCACAGGGGATCTGCTGGAGACGCTCGATCTCGAGATCTCCCGCGCCCTGGTCCTGATCCATCTGGTCGGCGATCAGGCCGGGTGGGCGCCCGTGGCGAGCGAGGTGCGGCGGTTGCATGGACGGCACCCCGGCTTCCTGGCCGACTACCCCGAGCTGCGCGACGCGGTTGGCGCGAGCGAGGCGATCCCCTACACGCAGTGGGAGTACTACCTGGCGCTGCATCACGGCGTCCACCGGCTGATCTTCGACGCCCAGCCGGGCGCCCCGCGCTCACCGGAGTTCGCGCCGGGAGATGCGGACGCGGCGCTCCAGGATGCGCACCGCAAGCGGATCCAGATCTCGGGCGGGCACCGCGCTCCCTTCCACGATCAGGCCGACGTGGCCCGCAAGGCGATCCGCTCGTTCCTGCACTTCCGCATCGATCCATCGGTCGATCCCGATGAGCCCTCCGAGGGCGCGCTCTCGGCCGCCTGGGAGGGTCAGGCCGAGATCGTGCGGCAGCTGGCCGAGGCGATCCGCCGTCCCGATCCACGCCTCACCCCGGTCCGCGATCCGGCCAATACGGCGGCGTTCGTGGCAGCGGTGCGATCGGCCGCCGAGCGTTGGCTGGTGAATCAGGCGGCGATCGTCAGCATCGCCGCGCGCCACGAAGAGGAGATGCGCGCGGCCGCCGACCACCGGCCCACACCGAAGGCGCTCTACGAGCAGGCCCTCGCCGAGCTCGCCCTGGGCGACTACAGGGCGGCGCGCTTCACCGGGCGACGGGCGGCGAACCTGGCCCTGGAGCTGCGCGAGTCGGATGCGGTCGATGCCGGCACACATCGGAAGCGCGCGCAGAACGCGCTGCTGCTCGTTCACGAGTCCGCCAAAGCGGCGCACGATATCCCCGGGGCCTTGGCGGCGCTCGAGGAGGCGGCTGGCCTTGTCGATCGGCAGACGGAGCCGATCCTGTGGGCGGAAGTGCACGAGTCGCTGGCGGGGTTCCTGCTCGATCATGGTCGGCTCAAGGAGGCCGATGAGCTGGTCAGCGAGGTGATCGACCTCCGCGAGGAGCATCAGGGCGAGTCCCACCCGGCCCTGGCCTCGGCGCTGATTCTCTGGTGCCGTTTGCTGCGAGCTCGTGGGCACCTGAGTAGCTGGTTCGCAACCTGGGAGCACCGGACCGAGGTCGAAGCCATCTACGCAGGCATGGAATCTGTCGCCCGCCGTGCGCAGCGGATCGCCGAAGCCCAGAACCCGCCGGATCGCGAGGGCCTCGTCGCCGCCCTGGGACACCGCGCGGTGGCGATGGAGGGCCGGGCTCTCGTCGAGGCCGTCTCGGGGAAGGACAACATAGAGACGGCCAAAGCTCTCTGGGCGGAGGCGGAGACGCTGCTGCGCGAGACCCTGGACCTGGCCATCGCCATCTATCCCCCCGATCATCCGCGCATCGCCTGGTTGCTCGAGACGCTGGTCAGCGTGCTGGTTCGCACGAGTCAGCCGAAGAAGGCCGAGCCGATCTCCAGGCGCGTGCTCGAGATCAAGGAACGCGTCTACGGGCCCGAGAGCGTCGAGACCGGTCTGGCCATGGCGAACCTCGGCACGGTGCTCATGGCCCAGCGCCGCGATTCCGAGACCGACGAGAAGCCGGATCTGGAGGAGGCCGAGAGGTTGCTTGGCGCGGCCGTTCGGATCTACCGGGCCTCGTTCCGAATCACCGGGAGACGTCCGCGCGACATGGCCGCTGCGGTGCAGCAATACGCGAAGGTGCGCACCAGGCGGGGCGCGAAGGTGGAGCAGATCCGGGCGGTGATGGCGGAGCTCTATGAGGAGGAGCGGTCGGGTCGGGCGGAGAGCACGCCGGCGGGCGCGAAGGGACGGGAGGACCCGGGTCGCGGGGAGAACAGGCCCCAGGGGGGCCATGAGTAGCACTCGTTGGCCCGGCTTCTTCCTCCGTTCCCGTAGGCAGATCAGAGATCGATGCGCTGGTGGCGCCGGATCTCGTCCATTCGTTCATCCGACACGTCCGCCTTGGCGGCGAAGATGGGCCAGCGGCGCACGGCTGCAACCACCCGATCCAGCATCGCGGCGGCGCGCGCCTGCTTGATCCCCGCCCGGCCGGCGAGTGCCAGCAGATCCGCGCGCACGAAGTCCTCCCGTTTCCCGCCGACGCTCATCTGATGTCTGCTCGTCCACGCGCCCGTGGGGTTCCATGCATAGGATAGATCAAAGGCCGGAGATAGAGACCACTCGCCCCGCCGATTCATGAGGAACGCGATGTTCTTGACATGATCATCGCAGTTCCTGCCCACGACGTTGAAGAACGCGCGAAGAACCTGTTGCTCCACATCCTTGCGGGGGAGTCCAAGTCGCTGGATCGTCTGAATCGCCTGCTCGTAGGAGTAGCTGGCCGGCTGCCGGTAGTCGAAGTGGGCGAGTGCGCCGAGGGATTGCATGTGAAGCTTGCCCCCCTGCGGAGTGCGATCGAATCGCTTGGTCATGAAGTGGCTACGGCCACCCTCGTGATGCAGGCGGCAGGACATCATCTCGATCCCGGCTTCGAGAGCCATGAGGTAGTACGCGTACTCGATCTTGCCGTACCCCACCGGAGTTGCGATCTCCGTGTTCCCGGGACCATGAATCCCGTCGAACTTCATGAGCCAGTGCTCGAATCCCTCTCCGGCATCAATCTGCCCCGACCGGAACTCTCCAGTTGATGGATTCCAGGCCAGGATCGCCTTGGCCCTTGCGCCTCCGGCCGACGTCCCCACGCGCAGGATGTCGTTGATTGCCTCTTGATCATCGGCACCGGAGAAGACGCCGCCGAGACTTGCACGCATCTCGAGAACTCGATTGGCCAGCTCGACGAGGCTGGCCACCTCGACCGGCCGCCTGCTTCCGGGAGGGCCCAGAGCAGGGGGTTCGTACTCGAGGGCTCCCATCCCGCGACGCCCGACATAGCAGAGACGTTCTACTGGGTGAAAGCTCGCGGCAGTACGCCCCTGCGATGCGAGCCAGGCATCGATGACTGCGTTCCCAAACCTGTCCGGGAGGGAATCGGCAAGCAGTCCAGGCAATCCCTTGAAGGTGTTTCTGGCGAGCGCTGGAAACTCGTAGGGGAACTCCGCGAGGGGCATCGCGATGGGGGCGAGTTCAATGCCGCTGGCCAGGAAGGCGGGCGCATACTGGAAAACTGCGAGCTCCCGATCCTCGAGCCAGGTCACGGCGCCGATCAGGCTCCCCCAGAGCATCACTCGTGCATCATTGTTCACCGTCGGTTTCCCCGTCGCCCCACGACCAGGCAGGGCGTTCACGTCCCGGCCGAACGGGGCGGGCACGCTTGCGCTCTCCTGCTCCCGCCCCGACGCGTTCGATGGGTCTCACCGTGGGATCGGGCAGGAGGCTCTCGAGGCTGTGCTGGATTCGCAGAGCCGTCAGGACTCGGATGAACGTATCGAGCGAGACCCCCTGTCCCTTCTCGAGTCTGCCGATGGTTCTCGGCGAAACCCCGGCCTCCTCAGCGAGCTGCTGTTGGGTGGTGTTGCGAGAGAGCCGTATGCTCTCCAGTCGCTTGCATAGGGCCGCCTCGATCTGCTCGCTCGTCGCCG
>WJJG01000390.1 GCA_014729815.1 Candidatus Eiseniibacteriota bacterium | reverse complement strand
TTGTGGAACTGCGTCTCCTTCGGATCGACGCAGACCGGCAGCCCTTGCCGGCGGAAGCGCGGCAGCCAGGTCTCGATCAGCACCCGCGAAACCACACCCTTGCCGTAGTCGGAGATGACCACGCCCTGGGCCTGCGGCAGCAGGTCGGCGATGCGCTCCGAAAGGGCCTCGAGCGTCGCGCCGGTCACCTCGGAGAGGTCTTCGCGATCGATGCGCACGATCTGCTGGCTGCGCGCGATCACGCGCGTCTTCTTGATCGTGGGGCGGTCCGCATCGAGCAGCAGGGACTCTGTGGCGATCTCGCGGAGGGCCAGCTCGCGGCGCAGCGCGCGTCCGGCCTCGTCGCGGCCGATCACCGAGACCAGCAGCGGTTCCCCCCCCAACTCGCGTACATTGTGCGCCACGTTGGCGGCCCCGCCCAGACGCGAGCTCTCCCGGCGCACGCCGACGACCGGCACCGGCGCCTCGGGGGAGATGCGTCCCGCCTCGCCCCAGATGTAGTGATCGAGCATCGCGTCGCCGAGGACCAACACACGCGTTCCCGGCCATCGATCGAGCAGCGCTTCCATGCGGGCAGCGTCGTCCATCGTGGTCTCCCTCTCCGTCGGCACGCGCAGCGCCGGCGCGGACGACTGCGGTGGCCGTTCCGCAGGGAGAGAGTGGAGCACAGGAAGGCCGCCGGAGCAAGCCGCACGGGACGCCGGCACGTGTCACCTGCCGGTGGAGCGATCAGGCCTCGAACTCGCGAATGCGCAACTTCGCCAGATCGACCTCCCCTACACCCAGCTCGTGCGCGATGCGTATGTGGCCGATGCGTGCGGGGTCGGTGAAGAAGGCCCGCGTGGCGAAGGCATCCACAGCCACCGGATCGACGCCGGCGATCACCTGCCGGCCGGCGCGGACCTCCCCGGGCCCGCCGGGTCCGTTGGTCAGCAGGACATGATTGGCGTCCATGATCACCAGGGTATGCGGGACCACGCTGGCCAGCTCCGCGATGCAGCGCTGCAGGTCGGTGCGATGGAAGGTGATCCGATCCCAGTTCACGCCCATCAGGTTCTTCATGGCCAGCGTCACTTCACTGCCGGCGTGGTGCTTGGCGATCGGCATATTGATGAAGACGTCCGCCTCGAGCAGTTCGGCGGCGATCCGCTCGCGCCGCAGCACCCGCCCGCGCGGTACGACGACCTCGCGGAACTCCTCCTCGCGCTCCAGCGCGTGCAGCTCGCCGCCGGCCTCCGTCACCGCCGCCGCCGTCCCGTTGACGATCATCGAGCGCCGACTGTCGTGGCTGAGCGCCACGATCCGCCGCGCGCCCACCTCCCGGCACGCGCGAATCACCGCCGCGAGCATCGCGGGGTGGGTGTGCAGCGCGGCCTCGGGCGGACTCGTGCCGATCGGATTGGGCTTGATGACCACGAAGTCGCCCGGGCGCACGAACCGCGCGAAGCCGCCCAGCGCCTCCACCGCGGCCAGGCAGTTGCGCTCGGGCGAGTCCCCCCGCGCCACGGCCAGGTCGACGGCGGGCGCGGCGCGGTGCATCAGAGGGGCCCCGGCCGATGCCCAGGCCTCCGAGGTCAGGAACGTCGCGGCGCCGGCGATGGCCGACGTCCGCAGGAATCTGCGTCGCGTGACGGGCTGCATGCTGCCTCCCCGGTCTGCTGTCTCGGGCCGCTTGGATCCCGGGAGTGGCGCGCCGCGCGCCGCATCTCCCGGCCGGAGTTACCGAGTCGTCCCCCCGGTCGCCGAAGCCCCCTCGGCTTCCGCGCCGCTCAGAACCGCCTCGGCCGCCGCCGAACGCGGATCGGCGGGCGAGAGATCGAGTGCGCGCCGATAGGCCGCCACCGAATCGGAGCTGCGTCCCAGCCGAGCGTAGAGATCCCCCAACATGTACCAGGCGTTGTAGAAGCTCGGATCGAGCTCGACGGCTCGCTCGTACTGGGCCACCGCCTCCTCCAGGCGTCCGGCGTTCATCAACCCCTCGCCGTAGCTGTCGTGGGCATTGGCTTCCTCGGGCGCGAGCTCGACGTAGCGCTCGAAGTAGGTCAGCGCGCTCTCCGGATCACCCGACTGCAGGCAGGCGTAGCCGACCCTGTTGAGCGCTTGGGTATCGTCCGGATTCTGCGTCAGATAGCGATCGAAGGCCTCGCGCGCCTCCTCGCGGCGCCCGGCGAGCGAGTAGGCCGTGCCGAGCAGTCGCAGGAGGTCGGCCTCCTCGGGCGCTTCTGCGCGCCCCCGCTCGAGCACCTCGATGGCGCGCGCGACGGCCCCGGCGTGCAGGTAGGCCCCGCCGAGCGCCGTGAGAACGCCGGCGTCGGCCGAATCGGCCCGCGCTTCCGCCTCCAGCCCGGCCACACGCCGCAGCCCGGCCAATCGCTGCTCGGCATTCGGCAAGGCCCGCGGGTCGTCGAGCCGCTCGAGCAGATCGGCCAGACGCTGGGCCCCGGTCGTGAAGTCGCCGCGCACGACGGTCTCCGCCAGGATCTGCCGGTAGCGCGCACAGGTGCGCAGCGCCTCGTTCTCACTCTCGGCCAGAACCTGCTCGCACCGTTCCAGCGCCCCGGAGAAGTCCCGCGCTCGGAAGTCGCGGGACGTCTGCGCGTAAGCCTCCAGCGGCGCCCAGTCGAGCGAGCAGTGGGGTTCGATCAGGGCGCGCTTGGCGATCGCCTCGTCGAATGCCGGCGCATGGGGATGCTCGCGCAGGATCCGCGCGTATTCGCGCGCCGCCGCAGGAGCCTCGCCTTCCGACTCATGGCAGTGCGCCAACCGCAATCGCAGCGCGGCGGCCACCGGTGGCGCGGGCGCGGCGGAGAGGGCCTGCTCGTAGACCTCGATGACCCGCCCGCGGTCGCCCAGCTCGTAGTAGCAGTCGGCCGCGGCGAGGGAGACTTCGTTGATCCATTCCGGGGAGACGTCGGCCTGCGCCGCCCCACCGAGGGCCAGGGCCTGCCCGTAGGCCTCCGCCGCCTCCGACCAGCGCTCCAGAGCCACCAGGCACTCGCCGCGCCGCCGCGCGGCCTCCGCCGCGTAGGGACTCTGCGGGTAGTCGGCGACCAGCCCGGCGTAGGCCGCGGCGGCGCCCTCGATGTCGTCGAGCTGCAGGTAGCGCAGGTTGCCCGCCGCATAGGCGGCCAGCGGTGCATGTGGGCCTTGGGGCGCCTCCCGCGCGACGCGCTCGTAGAGATCCCGCGCCTGCTCGTATTCCCCGGCCAGTTCCAGGCGGGCGGCGCGATCGAACGACTCTGTTGCCTGCTCCGCCGCCGCAGTGAGGAGCAGCGCAGCGGCCAGACCGGTCGTAGCGGCGATCGAGGCGACTCTCACGGGCTTCCCCTCCCTCTCGTGCATGGCACCCGACGCCGGGCGCTCGGGACGTCCATCGAGAGCCTGGCATGCGCCGGCGCAGAGAGCATCCAGATTCGGAGACGGATCGGCGGGCGCGGGTGTTCACCGCCCACCGTTCCCGACGGCTGGCTGCGCGGGGCCGGGCGTCAGTCGAGCGTCGCCACCCACTGCCCGACGAGCTGCGTGAGCAGGATCACCACGCACGTCGTACCCAGGTGCTCGAGCACGACCCCCAGCGGTCGCGCACCGCGCCGCCGCGCCAGGAGCAGACTCGTCACCAGAATGATCAGCAGTCCCCAAGCCACCGAGGCGTAGATCGCCAGCGTCAGGGGCAGGAGCAGGAAGGGCACGGCGAAGGTCAGGGCGAAGAGGAACTTGCTCAGGAAGGTGGCGGCGGTCGCCGCCCAGATCTCCCCATGGGTGTGGTGCTCTTCGGTCTCCTCGGAGATGTGGATGCCGAGCGCGTCGGACATCGCGTCGGCGATGGCGATCAGCAGAATCGCCCCCAGCACCACGGTCCGCGAGTGGGTCCCGGCGTGCAGACCGACGATCATGCCCAGTGTGGTGATCGTGCCCGAGGTGAGACCGAAGCTGAAGCCGACTTCGATCGAATGCCGCATCACGCTCCTCCCGCGCGGATCCAAACGCCCCGCGCGCAAGCGATCGTACGGGACGGAACGGCCAGCGGCAACGCTCTTAGGCGGCTACCGCCTCATCGATCGCGGAGAGCAGCGCTTGCCGATCGATCGGTTTCGGGAAGGTGCGCAGCACGCCGCAACGTTCGGCCAGATCGAGGTAGACGTCGGGCCCGAGGCGTCCGCCGCCCGAGATGGCGATGACCTTCAGATCGGGATGGTCCTCACGCAGATTGAGAATCGTCTCGATCCCCTCCATCTCGGGCATCAGGATGTCGGTGATCACGACGTCGGCCGGACGTTCGCGGTAGAGGCGCGCCGCGATGCGGCCATCGGGCGCCTCCGTGACCTCGTGTCCGGCCCGCTCCAGGGTGATCGCCAGGAGCCGGCGGATCTGTTCGTCATCGTCCACGACCAGGATGTGTGCCACAGCTCATCCCTCCACGCATGTCGGATGCTGAATCAGCCGATGCAGCGTCCGGCCCAGGACATCCATGTCCACAGGCTTCATCATGTACGCCTGGACGCCGATCGCCTCGGCATCCTCCTCGCGAACCGTCTCGCTGTATCCGGTGCACAGCACGATGGGCAACTCGGGGCGCTCGGCCAGCAGCGCCTGCGCCAGATCCGCCCCGGTCAGGCCGGGCATGGTCTGATCGGCCACCACCGCGGCGAAGCTCCTCGGATCGTCACGGAATGCGGCCAGCGCATCCTCGCCGCGCGTATGGGCCACCACGTCATAGCCCATCCGCTCGAGCGCCGTGCGCAGCAGCTCGGCGAGCGGTTCTTCGTCATCGACCACCAGGATCCGGCCGCCCATCCGGTCGGGCAGCGCGCGCATCTCTCCACACGACCCCTCCCGCGACGGCGCCTCCGCACAGATCGGCAGGTAGATCGCGAACTGCGTCCCCTGCCCCGGGTGGCTCTCGACATGGATCGCGCCGCCATGCTGCTGCACGATCCCGTGCACGGCCGCCAATCCCAATCCCGTGCCTTCCCCATGGGGGCGGGTCGTGAAGTAGGGCTCGAAGATGCGCTCGAGGGTCTCATCGTCCATCCCGCCCCCCGTGTCGGATACCATCAAGCGCGCGTAGCGGCCCGGGCGCAGGCCCGGGCAGGCCCGCCGCGCCTCGCGCGTCGGCTCGGTCTCTTCGAGCGCCACGGTGAGTTGGCCGCCGGCCACGAGCATCGCGCGCGCCGAGTTGCTGCACAGATTCAGCAGCAGCTGCTGCATCTGCGCCGCATCGGCCTTCACCGCGCCGCACGCGGCCTGGATGCGACGTTCGATGCGGATCGTCGCCGGGAGCGTCTCGCGCGTGAAGCGCACGGTCTCTTCGACCACCGGCTGCAGGCGCATCACACGCGGCTCCTGGATGGTCTGGCGGCCGAAGTCGAGGATCCGCCGCACCAGATCGCTCGCCCGATCGGCAGCTGCCAGGACCTGCTCGAGATGCTGCCTCGATGCACTCTCCTCGGGCAGCTCATCGAGCACCAGTCGCGCGTAGCCGACGATCGCGTAGAGGATGTTGTTGAAGTCGTGCGCGATCCCGCCGGCGAGGGTCCCGATCGCCTCGAGTCGCTGCGCGCGCTGCAGGGCCGCCTCAGTCTTGCGTTGCTCCGTCACATCCCGGAAGAGCCCCATCAGGTAGGTCTTGCCGCCGAGAACCATCGGGGCCGAGTTGATGTCGGCGTAGAAGGTCGAGCCGTCCTTGCGGCGGACGCGGATACCGCGCGCCAGGCTGCTTTCACCGCTGAGCTGCTGCATGAAGGTCGCGCGGAGCTGCCGCAGATCCTCCTGCGGATGGAGATCGCGCAGATGCAGGCCACACAGCTCGGCTTGCGTGTAGCGGGTCATCCGGCAGATGGCGGCATTCACCGAGCAGAAGCGCTGGGTAGCGGGATCGGTGATGGCGATGCCATCGATCGCCGAGTGGAAGATCGTGCGAAACCGTTCCTGGGAGTCGCGCAGGGCCTCCTCGGCAACGCGGCGCTCCGCGAGCTCGCCCCGTGCCTCTTCATAGAGCCGGCGATTCTCGATCAGCAGCGCCTGGCGCTGGAGGTGGTTGTGCAGCACGACCGCGATCTCCTCCGCACTGACCGGCTTGCGCAGGCAGGCTGCGGCGCCCGCGCGCAAGGCGGCCACCGCCTGCACGACGTCCCCGGGGGGCACGATGGCGAGCACGATGGGACCGGGCCACTGCGGGTCCTCCGCGCTCGGGAGATCCGTCAGCGAAGATCCGGACAGCTCGAGATCAAGCACGATGGCTCGCAGGTCGCTTCTGCGAAGATACGACTCCCAGTCGCGCAGCGAGTCGGTCTGCTCCGCTCGGCAGTCGGCCCGCACGACGCCTTCTCGCAAGCTTCGCACCGTCTCCGCATCGGCGGTGGCAATCAGAATCCGATCGCTCTCGGCAGGCTTCGTCCCCATGGTCCGCAGGTATCCTCCCGGCATTTTCCGCACTCCCTGGGCGCAGGACGGCCCCCTCCTAGTGCTTCTATCGGCCGGCCCGGGTCGTTCCCAACCGATCGATCGGCTTGTCGAATGGGCAGTTGCATCCGCTCGACGCTCCCGGGATGTCCCGCCGGGCGTTGCCGTCCGCCGGACGATCCGGGAGCTGCCGGAGGGCGGTTGCCGCTGGACGGCGGGCGCTCTAGGATTCGCGCGCGGATCCGGGGTGCGTCGCGCCCACCCCGCAGGAAAGATAGCGACCTCGTAGTTTATTGCTATGTAGTCTTTTACGGTGTCGCCGGGCGCGCCCGCTGCTCGCGGGACGCGCGCGGCTGCGTCGCCGGTCGGGGCGGCGCGCGGAGGATCGCATGCCGCCCTCCCCATCGATCACCAGGCCGTACGTGCCCGCCGGGCGGCGACTGCGGGAGATCACCGCCACCTCCCTGATCCTGGGCGTGCTGCTCAGCATCGTGATGGGCGCCGCGAACACCTATCTCGGGCTCTATGCGGGCATGACGGTCAGCGCCTCGATCCCCGCGGCGGTCATCAGCATGGCCCTGCTGCGCGTGATCCTGCGCCGCGGCACGATTCTCGAGAACAACATCGTCCAGACGATGGCCTCGACGGGCGAGAGTCTGGCGGCGGGCGTGATCTTCACCGTGCCGGCCTTGGTGATGATCGGCGCCTGGCAGCAGTTCCGCTTCTGGCCGACGACCCTGATCATCCTGCTCGGCGGGCTGCTCGGGATCGTCTTCATGGTTCCGATGCGCCGGGCGCTGATCGTCGATCGGCCGGATCTGATCTACCCGGAAGGGGTGGCGTGCGCCGAAGTCCTGGTGGCCGGCGAGCGCGGGGGGCACGGAATCCGTGCGATCCTGCTCGGACTGGGCGCCGGCGCCCTTTTCAAGTTCCTAGTCAGCGGCGTGCATCTGATCGAGGAGACGGTCGAGGGGGCCGTGGTCTGGGGCCGCCGCCTCTTCTACGCCGGCAGCGACATGAGCGTCGCCCTGCTGGCGGTCGGCTACATCGTCGATCTGGAGATCGCGGTGCTGATCACGATCGGCGGCGCAATCGGCTGGCTGATCGCCATCCCGCTGCTCGGCGGGGCCTCGCCGGGCGCCGTGCCTCTCGATCTGGCCTGGGCGCTCTGGAGCGAGCAGGTGCGCTACATCGGCGTCGGCGCCATGCTGGTCGGCGGCCTGCACTCGATCTGGAGCGTGCGGCAGGGCATCTCGGCCGGCCTCACGGGCCTGCGCGGGCGTCGCGGAGCCGGCCGGGGCGGCGGTGCGACCGCGGCGACGGACGCCCCATCCGGCGTCCCCCCGCGCACCGCGCGCGATATGCCGCTGCCCTGGCTGCTGGGGATCTTCCTGGCGACCACGCTGGGCACCTTCCTCTTCTACGATTCACTGATCGGCCGCATGGAGCTGGCCGCCATCACGACGGTCGTGATGGTGGTGGCCGCGTTCCTCTTCGTCGCCGTGGCGACGTACATCGCCGGCCTGGTCGGCTCCTCCAACTCACCGGTCTCGGGCATGACGATCTGCGCGCTCCTGATCGCTGCCGGCGTTCTGCTGGCGCTCGGCATCCGCGGCGAGTCCGCCATCCTGGCGACGCTCGGCGTGGCCGGGGTGGTCTGTTGCGCCACCTGCACATCGGGCGATGTGGCGCAGGATCTGAAGACCGGTCTGCTCGTCGGCGCCACGCCCGCCCGGCAGCAGTGGACCGAACTGATCGCCGCCATCATCCCGGCCTTCGTCTTCGCCCCGATCCTGGCGCTGCTACATGGCGCCTACGGAATCGGAACCGGCGAGCCGGGGAGTCTGCGGGCGCCCCAGGCCGCGCTCTTCGCCAGCCTGGCCGAGGGGTTCTTCGGAGATGGTGCGCTGCCGGTGCGCATGATCGCCATCGGAGTGGCGATCGGCATCGGTCTGCTGGCGGTCAACCGGCTGTTGGCACGCCGCGGCGTGCGCTTCCGCGCGCATCTGATGCCGGTGGCGGTGGGGATCTACCTTCCGTTGTCCCTGGATGCCCCGATCCTGATCGGCGGGCTGCTCCGCGCGCTGCTGCGCAGCAGGGCCGCGCGAGGGGCGGTCTTGTCGGTCCGCTCCGGCGAAGACGCCGGCAGCGGCGTGCTCTTCGGCTCCGGCCTGATCGCCGGCGAAGCGCTGCTGGGCATCGGCCTGGCGATCCCGATCACGCTTGCGCCGACCCTGCTTCCCAACTGGCGCGGAGGCGCGCTCGCCTCGTTGCTCTGCTTCGCAGCGGTCGTTGCGCTCTACGCCTGGATGGGGCGCTCGCGCGGCGCATCGGGGCGCGGCGGCGGCGGCGCGAGCAGCCCCTCTTCGCGGAAGGAGAAGTAGCGCTCGGACGTCAGGATCACGTGATCGATGACCTCGATGCCCACCAGCTCGCCCACACGCGCGAGGCGTGAGGTGATCTCGATGTCGTCGGCGCTGGGAGACGGGTCACCGGAGGGATGATTGTGGGCCAGGATCAGCCCCGCGCTGCCCTGATTGATCGCTTCCCGAAAGACCTCCCGCGGATGGACCAGACTCGCCGAGAGTGTCCCCACGCTGACGACCTCCAGACGCCTCGGCAGGTGGCGCGCGTTGAGATGGATCACCAGGAAGTGCTCCTTCTGCGCGCCCGCATAGGCGCGCGCGTACTCGAGCACATGCTTCGGAGAGGAGAGCACGCCGCAGCCGGTACCCTGCAGGATGCGGCGGCCCAGCTCCAGGGCGGCGCAGATGCGGGTCCCGCCGCGCTCGCCTGCCAGACTGCGGATGCGCCGCGGCGTGAGGCGCTGCAGCACCGCGGCCGGGCCCCCATCGAGCAGGCGCGCGGCGCGCGCGATCGGCTGGTCCTCGGTCGATCCTTCCCCCAGCACCAGGGCCACCAGCTCCAGGTCGCTGAGCGACCGCGGTGCGCCGCGCGGGGGCGGCGCGCTGCGCGGCAGATCCTCCGCAACCAGATAGCAGACGCGTCGTCGTCTCGCCATCGGACACCTCCTGCGCGGCAGTCGTGCAAGAGGCGTTCCGTCGATGCGACCGGTGCGCGCGGGCTGTGCTAGGGGGCGGCGCCGATCGGCTCGAGCAGCGCCTCGGCGAATGGTTCGGGATCGAACTCGGCCAGCGCGTCGATCTGCTCGCCCAGGCCCACGTAGCGCACCGGGATCCCCAGAGCGTGGGCGATCGCCAGGATCACGCCCCCCCGAGCGCTGCCGTCGAGTTTGGCCAGGAAGATGCCGCTGACCTCCGCCGCGTCGGCGAACTGGCGCGCCTGCGACAGCCCGTTCTGTCCTACCGTGGCGTCGAGCACCAGGAGCGACTCGTGGGGGGCCTCCGGCTGCGCCTTGGCCACGACGCGCCGGATCTTGCGTAGCTCCTCCATCAGATTGACGTTGGTCTGGATGCGCCCCGCAGTATCGATCAGCACCACGTCCGCCCCCCGCGAATGGGCGGCGCGCACGCCGTCGAAGGCCACCGCCGCCGGATCCGCACCCGGCTGGCTGCGGATCAGCTCCGCATTCGCGCGCTCGGCCCACACGCCGAGCTGCTCGAGGGCGGCGGCGCGGTAGGTTTCCGAAGCCACCACCAGGGGGCGCCGACCCTGCCGGTGGTAGTGCCAGGCCAGCTTGCCGATCGACGTCGTCTTGCCGACGCCGTTGACGCCCACGACCAGGACCACATGGGGGGCCGCATTCGGCTCCGGCTCGACCGGGGGCTGCCACCCGTGTCGCAGCACGTCCACGACGACCTGCCGCAGCTGCGCGCGAGCCGCTTCGGTCTCACGCACGCCCTCGCGACGGATCGCATCGCGCAGGCGAGAGAGGATCTCCTCGGCCGTCTCGAGGCCGACGTCTGCCGCGAGCAGGACCTCCTCGAGCCGCTCGTAGAACTCCTCGTCCAGCTCGCTGCGCTGCGTGAAGACCTCCGCGAGCCCTTCGGCGAAGACCCCGCGCGTCTTGCGCAACGATCCGGCCAGACGCTTCCAGAGCGCGTTCATTCGGATTCCTCCTCGTCGAACTCGGGGGGACGGCTTCGCGGCCCGGGCTCGGGGGCCCGGACGGCCATCGAGTCGATGATTTCGCGAAACTCGTCCGCGCTCTCGAAGCGGCGGTAGACCGAGGCGAAGCGCACGTAGGCCACCTGGTCGAGCCCTCGCAGCTCCTCGAGCACCAAGCGTCCGATCTGGCTGGCGGCGATCTCCTCGCCCACCGTGCGCAGCAGGCGCAGCTCGATGCGCTCCACGAGCGCATCGATCTCGGCAGCGGCCGTGGGACGCTTCTGGCACGCGCGCAGGATGCCGCGGCGCAGCTTCTCACGCTGATAGGCCTCACGCCGCCCATCGCGCTTGACAATCAGGAAGGCGGCCGGCTCGACGTACTCGTATGTCGTGAAGCGCTGCGCGCAGGCCGCGCACTCCCTGCGTCGACGCACCCCCTTGCCGTCGCGCACGCTGCGCGAGTCGATGACGCGATCCCCCTCGTGACCGCACTTGGGACAGCGCATCGCTCCTACTCCCTCACAGGCGGCGTGCCCATGACCTCCAACGGCGGATCGATCTCCGCCACCTCACCGCTACGCACGCATCGCCGCCGCCCCTCGGCGGTCTCGAGGACCAGGCCACCGAGGGGGTCGAGCGCCACGACGCGGCCCCGCACCGAGCCGCGAGCCGCCGATTCTCGGCTCCCGGCTTCCGAGCCGTCAAGGCGCAGATCGGCCCGGATGACCACCCGCCGGTCGAGCAGAAGCGAGGCACGCCGCAGAGGCGCGGCGAGCGCCGCGGGCCCCTCCCCCTCCCAGATCCGGAGCCAGGCCGCCAGGCGTTCGAGCAGGCGTGAGAGGAACTGCGATCGCGGGGGCGCGCTGCCGACTTCGATGCGCACCGAGGTGGCCGCCGCTCGCAGCTCTGCGGGAAACTGCTCGCGAGTCAGCGCCAGGTTCACGCCCATGCCGAGCAGCGCATGGCGCGCCGCCACGGTTTCGGCCAGGATCCCGGCGATCTTGCGGCCGCGTACGGTGAGATCGTTGGGCCACTTGATCCCGGTCGTCAAACCGGCCTGCTGCGCGAACGTATCGCGGAGGGCCAGGGCCGCCAGGGAGGTCAGCAGCGGCCACTCTCGCAGCGGCCGCTGCGGGGCGAGCGCCAGGCTGACCCAGAGCCCGCCCGGCGGGGAGTGCCAGCGGCGCCCCCGCCGCCCGCGGCCCGCGTCCTGACGGTCCGCCAGGCCCAGAATCCCGGGGCCTTCCCGTTCCGCGATCTCACGCGCCAGGCTCTGGGTCGAGGGCACCACGGCGCGCCAGACCCAGCGGCGCACCAGACCCGAGCTGTCGCGCCAGTGCGGCGGGAGGCCCGCTGCGGACTGCTCGCCGGATCCCTGCATCGCGTCCTCAGGCAGGCTCGGCCTCCACCTCGACATCGAGCGCCAGATCGAGGGCCCGGGCCGAATGGGTCAGGGCGCCGATCGAGACGTAATCGACACCGGGGATGGCGAAGTCGCGCACGTTCTCGAGCCGGAGGCCACCGGAGACCTCGATCTGCGGGCGGGGTGGGGCGACCGACGTGATCCGCGCCACGGCCGCACGCAGCGTCTCGGGGTCGAAGTTGTCGAGTAGGATGCGATCGACCGACGCCTCGAGCGCAACGGCGACCTCCTCGAGATCGCGCACCTCGACGATCAGCGGCCCGGAGATCTGCGCCGCGCGCCCGCCCGTTTCCTCGCGCGGCAGGCCGCGCGCCCGGCGGATGGCCGTCTCGATCCCCCCGGCCGCGGTGATATGGTTCTCCTTGATCAGGATGGCGTCGTAGAGGCCCTGGCGATGGTTCAAGCCCCCGCCGGCACGCACCGCCTCCTTCTCGAGCCCGCGCAGGCCCGGCGTGGTCTTGCGCGTATCGAGGACGCGCACCCCGGTGCCCGCCAGCGCGTCGCAGAACCGTGATGTCAGCGTGGCGATGCCCGAGAGGCGCTGGAGGAAGTTGAGCGCCACGCGCTCGGCAATCAGGATTCCGCGCAGGCGCCCGGAGATCGTGGCCACGCACGCCCCCTCGGCGAGCGCCTCGCCGCTGGCGTGCCGGGGCTCGACGACCAGCTCCGCGTCGGCCGCCCGAAAGGTGGCCTCGGCGGCGTCCCACCCGGCCAGCACCCCGCGCTCGCGCGTCACGATCCGCCCGCGCCCGCGCTGCTCGGGCGCCACGGTGCGTTCGGTGGTCACGTCGCCCCCGCCCACGTCCTCGCGCAGCGCCCATGCCACCAGGCCCTGCAGAGCCGGTTCGTACTCGCGCTTGTCCATTCCGTTCATGATCGCCTCCCGCTCCCCGGCCGCCCGCGCGGCGGGGGGCGGGCGGGCGACGGGTCGAGCTCGAGCTGCAGCTCGTAGATGCGATCGCGCAGGCTGGCCGCCCGCTCGAATTCGAGTCGCTCGGCGGCTTGCTGCATCTCCCGCCGCAGCCCCTCGATCAGCGCGCGGGGGTCGACGTTCCCCGCCCTGACGCGGCGCAGTAGATCCTGCTCGTCGGGCGTCGGCCCTTCCGCTTCCTCCGCGTCGGCCACCACGGTGGCGCCCATGATCTCGTCGGTCGACTTGACGATCGAGCGCGGCGTGATGCCCTGCGCGCGGTTGTACCGCAGCTGCTTCTCACGCCGGCGGGAAGTCTCCTCGATGGCGCGCCTCATCGAGTCGGTCACGACGTCGGCATAGAGGACGACCTCGCCGCGCACGTTGCGCGCCGCGCGGCCCGCGGTCTGGATCAGCGAACGCTCGGAGCGCAGGAAGCCCTCCTTGTCGGCATCCAGGATGGCGACCAGCGAGACCTCGGGCAAATCGAGACCTTCGCGCAGGAGATTGATCCCCACCAGGACGTCGAACTCTCCGAGGCGCAGACCGCGCAGGATCTCGACCCGCTCGATGGCATCCACGTCGGCATGGATGTAGCGCACGCGCACGCCGACGCCGATCAGGTAGTCGGTCAGCTCCTCGGCCGTGCGCTTGGTCAGGGTCGTGACCAGCGTGCGTTCGTTGCGCTCCCCCCGCAGGCGGATGCGTTCGAGCAGATCGTCGATCTGCCCCTCGATCGGACGCACGAGGATCGGCGGGTCCACCAGACCGGTGGGTCGAATCACCTGCTCGACCACGACGCCCTGGCACTGCTCCAGTTCGTACTCTCCCGGCGTCGCCGAGACGTAGATCGTCTGCCCGACCAGGTCCACGAACTCCTCGAAGCGCAAGGGACGGTTGTCCAGCGCCGAGGGCAGGCGGAAGCCGTGCTCGACCAGCGTCTCCTTGCGCGCCCGATCGCCGCGATACATGGCGCGGAGCTGCGGCAGCGTGACGTGCGACTCATCGATCACGCACAGGAAGTCGTCCGGGAAGAAGTCCAGCAGGCAGTGCGGTCGCTGCCCCGGGGCGCGTCCCGAGAGGTGCCGCGAGTAGTTCTCGATCCCGGCGCAGTAGCCCAGCTCGCGCAGCATCTCCATGTCGTAGCGCGTCCGCATGGCCAGGCGCTGCGCCTCGAGCAGCTTGCCGGCGTCGCGCAGCTCGGCCAGACGCTCGTCGAGCTCCGCGCGGATGCTGCCCAGCGCGCGGCGGATCCGCTCTCCGGGGATCACGAAGTGGGTGGCGGGGAAGATCGCCAGACGCTCGTGCGCACGCCGGCGCCGGGCGGTGACCGGATCGATGGCGTGGATCGACTCGATCTCGTCGCCGAAGAGCGAGACGCGGTAATACTCCTCGAGGTGCGCCGGGAAGATCTCGATCAGATCGCCGCGGACCCGAAAGCAGCCGCGGCGCAGCTCGAGGTCGTTGCGCTCGTACTGCACGGCGACCAGTCGCTCGAGCAGCGCCTCGCGTGTGATCTCCTCTCCGGTGCGCAGCATGAGCGTCTGGGCCCGGAAGTCCTCGGGCGCGCCCAGGCTGTAGATGCAGGAGACACTGGCCACGACGACCACGTCGCGCCGCTCGAGCAGCAGGCCCGTGGCGCGCAGGCGCAGGCGATCGATGTCGTCGTTGACCGTGGCATCCTTCTCGATGTAGGTGTCGGTCTGCGGCACGTAGGCTTCCGGCTGGTAGTAGTCGTAGTAGCTGATGAAGTAGCCCACACCGTTGTGCGGAAAGTAGGCGCGGAACTCGCCGAAGAGCTGGGCGGCCAGCGTCTTGTTGTGCGAGATGATCAGCGTCGGGCGCTGCGTCTGGGCGATCAGGTTGGCGATCGTGAAGGTCTTGCCCGAACCGGTCACGCCGAGCAGCGTCTGGTGGCGGTCACCGCGCCGCAGGCCGGAAACCAGCTCGCGGATCGCCTGCGGCTGGTCGCCGAACGGCTGATAGCCGGACACCAGCTCCAGTCTGCGTTCCGTCTCCACCGGGGCGCTCCTCTCCGGGCTGCGGTTCGCGCAGCCGGCGTCGTTGCCGCGCGCTCCCCGGACGCTGGCCTACCAGTTGTAGCGGACCGTGTAGGTCACCGTGCGCGTCTCGCCCGGGCGCACTGTCACGGAGAACTCGATCCGAGTGGCGGACGTGCGCTCGAACTCGTGGCTCGACTGGCGGATCTCCCAGTACCCCTGCAGATCCTCCTGCAGCACGATCGTCACCGTCTCGTCTTCCTTGCGATTGCGCAGCTCGATCTCGACGTCGACCTCGCGCGTACGCGGACCCGGCTTGCGCGTGGCCAGCTCGGTGCGCTCGACGACCAGGTCGAACGCCTTGCCGACGGTCACGCGCACCTTCTCGCCGCGCGGCGTGTGGTCGATCCGATCCTCACCGACGAACTGCAGCTGCCCGCCGGCATCGCGCTTGTAGGCGCGCACTTTCCCGGCCGGCAGCGGCAGGCCCAGCCCGGTGGCCTCTCGGTTCTCGGTCTCGAGCACCACGCGCACCTTCTGCCCATCGCGGCGCGGATTGCATTCGAAGAGCTTCGTCACGCTCGTGACCGTCGGATCGAAGAGAGAGATCTGCTTCGTCTCGTTGTCGTGCAGCGTCGTGCGCCGGCCGAGCGAATAGAGATGGTACTCGAAGAAGCGTTCCTCCTCGAAGCCCGGCGCGGCGGCCTGCGCCTCCAGCGCCATCGCGCGCCCCATGCCGCGCACGGGGGCGTCCCGCACCCGGCGCACATCGCCCGCGACGAGCTGCAACTGCGCGTCCGGATACGTGGCACCCGACTGGTTCTCGACGCTCACCCAACCCCCGAGGTCCAGGGAGCGGTCGTCAGGGGCGATGATCGCCACGTACTCGGCGTGCCAGTTCATGCCCGACGTCATGTAGCTGACCTCGACGCTGCGCCGGGGATCCCCGGAGGGTGCGCTGAGGAGCCACGCCAGCGTGGGACGCGTGATCAGCCCCTGGGGCAGCGCCGGGAACTGGATGTCGGTGACCTTCTCGCGCGAGAGGATCACGACGCCCTCCCCGGCGGAGGTCTCCCCGAGCACCAGCGATCCGCCGCGCGCGCTGAGCAGGGTGCCCTCGTAGAGGCGTCCCTCCTCGAGGATGACCTGGATGGGCGAATCGAGGTAGCGCTCGAGGATCTTCTCCGAACTGACCAGGTCGTATTCGTAGTTCTGCTCGAGCACGGTCAGCGCCCGGTCGTCGGCCGGCCGCAGGTGGACCGAAGTCGGGTCGATGCGCGCCGGCACATCGCGGAAGCGCACCCAGCCGGTGCCGCCCGGAATGCGCAGTTCGCGCGTCTCCCGCACGACCCCCAGGTCTTGATTGTAGACCGTCAGCGACAGGCTGCGCTCGGCCGCCTCGGGCGATGCCGCCTCGGTGGATTGCGCCCCCGCCGATTGTGTCTCGGTCGACTGTGCCTCGGTCGACATCCCGGGGGCGATGCACAGGACAGCCCCGCCCAGGATGAGGACCCGCAACCAGCCGGCGCGTCGTTCTCTGCCTCGTACTGTCATTGCCCTTCCTCCTCTGCGGCGCCTGCTCGCGCCCGCTCGCTCGCGCCTGCTCTCGATCGCGTCGTCCGCGTGGGGGGGCGATCTCGAGCGCCGCGCCAGTCCTCGAGCGTCGCGCTAATCCTCGAGCGCCGCCAGCGCCCGCTCGATCTTCTCCCGCGTCGCCTCGAGCTGGCCCTGCTTCTGCCGCTCCTGATCGACCACCTGCGGCTTGGCCCGCGTTAGGAAGTCCTGGTTGGCCAGTTTCTTGCGCGATCGATCGAGCGCGTCGGCCACGCGGCCGAGCTCCTTCTGCAGACGTGCGCGCTCGGCCTCCAGATCGATCACGCCCTCGAGCAGCACGTAGATCTCGGCCGCGCCCACCACCGCCGATGCGGCATGGTGCGGCTTCTCGTAGCCGGGATCGACCTCCAGAGCAGAGATGCGCGCCAGCGCCCGCAGCGCCGGGGACATCTGCTCCAGGATGCGCGCTTCTTCTCCATCGGCGCGCACGCCCACCGGCACCGGTTTTCCGGGCGGGATATTCATCTCCGAGCGAAGATTGCGGATGGTGACCACCGCCTCCTGGAAGTACGCCATCTCGGCCTCGGCAGCCTCGTCGCGCGGGTCGGCCGCCAACGCCGGCCAGGGTCCGAGAATCAGCTCGGCGCGCTTGCCCGGGAGGTGATCCCAGATCTCCTCGGTGATGTAGGGCATCAGCGGATGCAGCATCGCGAGGATCTGCCGGTAGGTGCGGAGCAGCACCCATCGGGCGTGATCCGCCTCCGCGGGGCTGCCCTTCTGGATGCGCACCTTGGCCATCTCCAGATACCAGGCGCAGAACTCCTTCCAGGTGAAATCGTAGAGCAAATGCGCCGCGTCGTTGAACCGATACTCCTCCAGATCTCGCTCGGTCTCGGCGATCACGCTTTGCAGGCGACTGGTGATCCAGCGATCCTCCAGAGCCGCCTCGCCCTGCGGTTCGTCCGGGGGTTGCCCGTCGCGCAGATTGAAGAGGATGAAGCGTCCCGCATTCCAGAGCTTGTTGGCGAAGTCGCGACCGACTTCGACCTTCTTCCTTCCGAAGAGGATGTCGCCCCCCGTGGGCGTGAGCATGAGCATCGTGAAGCGCAGCGCATCGGCGCCGTACTCCTCGATCAGATCGATCGGATCCGGCGAGTTGCCGAGGCTCTTCGACATCTTGCGGCCCTGCTCGTCGCGCACCATCCCGTGCAGATGCACGTCGGTGAACGGCTTCTCCCCCATGAACTCGTATCCGGCCATGATCATGCGCGCGACCCAGAAGAAGATGATGTCGGGGCCGGTCACCAGCGTATCTGTCGGATAGAAGTCGCGCAGGTCCTGGGTCTCCTCGGGCCAGCCCAGCGTGCTGAACGGCCACAGCCAGGACGAGAACCAGGTGTCGAGCACGTCGGGATCCTGCCGCCAGTGCGCATCGCCGCATTCCGGGCACGGCTGATCCTGCTCCCCGGAGAGGACCATGTGTCCGTTGGCGCAGTACCAGACCGGAATGCGGTGGCCCCACCAGAGCTGCCTCGAGACGCACCAGTCGCGGATGTTCTCGAGCCAGTGCAGGTAGGTCTTCTCCCAGCGGGCGGGGATGAAGCGCACGGCCCCCTCGCGCGCGGCGCGGATCGCCGGCTCGGCGAGAGGTTTCATTCTGACGAACCATTGCTGGCTGACCATCGGCTCGACGACCTGATGACATCGATAGCAGTGCCCCACGGCGTGTCGGTGCGACTCGGTGCGCAGCAGCAGCCCCTCCTTCTTGAGCTGCTCGATGACGGCCTGGCGGCACTCGTAGCGATCCATCCCCGCGAACGCCCCGGCGTTCTCGTTCATCCGCCCCTCGGCGTCGAGGACCGAGATGACCTGCAGACCGTGGCGCCGGCCGATCTCGAAGTCGTTCGGATCGTGCCCGGGTGTGATCTTGACCGCCCCGGTGCCGAACTCCGGGTCGACGGCCTCATCCTCGATGATCGGGATCTCGCGCTCGATCAGCGGCAGCACGAGCGTGCGCTTCTTGATCTCCTGATAGCGCGGGTCTCCCGGGTAGATCGCCACGGCCGTGTCGCCCAGCATCGTCTCGGGACGCGTCGTGGCCACGACCACGCCCTGATCCGATCCCTTGACCGGATACTTGATGTGCCAGAAATGCCCTTCGAGCTCCTCGTGCTCGACCTCCTCGTCGGAGAGCGCCGTGTGACAGGTGGCGCACCAGTTGATCAGGTACTCGCCGCGGTAGATCAGCCCCTTGCGGTAGAGACGCTTGAAGACCTCCTCGACGGCTCGCGAGAGACCCTCGTCGAGCGTGAAGCGTTCACGCTCCCAATCGCATGAACAGCCCAGCATCTGGAGCTGCTTGACGATGCGTCCGCCGTACGACTGCTTCCACGCCCAGACGCGCTCGATGAACCCCTCGCGTCCCAGGTCCTGATACTCGATGCCTTCCTTGGCCAGATGCTTCTTGACCACGTTCTGTGTGGCGATGCCCGCGTGATCGGTGCCTGGCAGCCAAAGGGTGCGCAGGCCCTGCATCCGCTTCCAGCGAATCAGCACGTCCTGCATCGTGTTGTTGAGTACATGCCCGATCGTCAGCGCGCCGGTGACGTTGGGCGGGGGAATGACGATCGCGTAGCGACCCGCCTGCGCCGCCTCGCGGGGCCGGAACTGCCCGGCGCGGCGCCAGTGTTCGTACCAGCGCTGCTCGAACCTGCTCGGATCGTAAGCCTTGGGCATCTCCTTCATCGGCATCTCCTCGGTGCAAGCGGCGCGCGTCGTCATACGGACTTCGCTGCCGACGGCATCGGTTTCGCTTCCCGCAGCCCCGGCGGTTCGGCTGCGGCGCAACGGACACCCGCAGGGCCGCCACCCTAGCAGAGCGTCGCCGGAGCGGTCAATCGACCCGGGCGCAAGCGCTTGGGAGAGTTGCGGGGCACGCAGCAGGGGGCCGCCGCGCGGCGCCGGGCTTCGCAGCGGGTGGGCGCGGAAGGCGGGCTAGACGTAGGCCGCCTCCCGCGAAAGTACTTCGACGTGGCCGCTATTCGAGAGGGAACGCTCGGCCGCCTCGAGGACGCGCACGACGCGCAGTCCCTGCTCTCCTCCGGTGGCCGGATCACGACCCTCGATGATCGATTCGAGGAAGTCGGTGACCTCGGCCTGCAGCGGCTCGTAGGTTTCGATCTGTGGGGAGACGATGTCCCCCATCCGGTAGCTCAGATGATACTCGCCGAATGTATCCGGGTCCCGATACTTGACACCCTTGTCGTAGATCTTGACCTGCTCCATGTGCTGCGTGTCGTCGTACACGAGCATCTTGTTGCCGCCAACGACCGTCGTTTGGCGCAGCTTCGAGGGGGCCAACCAGCTGACCTGGATGTGGCCGATCGCTCCGGAAGCGAAACGCATGAAGACGAAGGCCACGTCCGGGATCCCGGGCTGCACGAAGTCCTTGCCGGTCGCCATCACCTCACGGGGCGTCTCCTCGAGCCAGTAGAGCAACATGGAGAGATCGTGCGGAGCCAGATCCCAGAGCACGCTGGAGTCCTTCTGGTGCAGGCCGAGATTGACCCGGGTGGAGCTGATGTAGCAGATCTTCCCCAGCTCGCCCGACTGGACGATCTCCTTGATCCGACGTACCGGTGGGCTGTACTCGAACGTGTGTCCCACCATTAGCGTGCGGCCCTGCTCGCGGGCCAGGTCGATCAGGCGCACGGCATGATCGGAAGAGAGGGTGAACGGCTTTTCGACGAAGACGTGCTTTCCGCAGCGGAGGGTCGCTGCCGCAAGGTCGTAATGGGTCTTGGGCGGGGTCGAGACCATGACCGCATCGATGTCCGGTGCGCCGAAGACCTCCTGGGCGTCCGTGGTCACACGCACGCCCGGGTAGCGGCGCAAGATGTGTCGCAGCCGCTGCGCCTCGGAGTCGCAGACGACCACTTCGGAGCAGAGGGGGCTCTCGACGAGATTGCGGACCAGATTCGGTCCCCAGTACCCAACACCGATGACGGCCACTTTGACCATTACGTCACTCCTTGACCGCGGCCGGCGGCCGCAGCGCATCGCTCAGGGAATCGGCCGACGCGCCTGCTATCGCGCCCCTCGCGCGCAGAACACCTCCGGTATGGTACGCCAGATGAGCTTCAGGTCTAGCAGAAAGCTCCAATTGGCCGCGTAGAAGAGGTCCAGCAGCACCATCTCCTCGAAGCTCAAATAGCTGCGCCCCGATACCTGCCATAGGCCCGTCATGCCCGGCGTGGCATCGAGGCGCACGCGCTGCCACGGCTCGTAGAGCTCGTACTCGAAGGGCAAGGGGGGCCGCGGGCCCACCAGGCTCATCTCGCCGCGGATCACGTTGAACAGCTGCGGCAGCTCATCGAGGCTCATCCGACGCAAGAGCCTTCCGACGGCCGTGATGCGGGGGTCGTCGAGGATCTTGTAGACTGGGCGCCCGCACTCGTCGACGCCAGCCGCGTCGCCGTCGCGGACCAGGGAGGCCACGTAGCGCCGATGTCGAGCATCGTCGTTGCTGGCGACCATGCTGCGGAATTTGTACATGTAGAAGCGGCGCCCATCGCGGCCGACCCGTTGCTGGGCATGGAAGACCGGGCCTGGGGAGCTGAGCTTCACAGCCACTGTGATCGCCAACATCAGCGGCGAGAGCAGCAGCGTAGCACAAAGCGCTGCAATAAGATCGAAGGCGCGCTTCAGACGCAGTCCCAGCGTCGCATCCCCGGGGCGACCCAGATGTACCAGCGGCAGGCTTCCCGACCAATGCACGGGCGCCCCATGAACGTAGACGTCTGTCAGATGGGGCACGACGCCCGTCTCGATGCCCGCGCGCGCCAATCGTCGCGCGATCTGGGCTCCGGCCCGCCGAGGAAGCTCCCCGCTGGCCAGGATCACTTCGTCGACCGCCAGGGCCCCGGCCAGCGCCGGAACGTCCTCCCAGCCATCGATCGCGAATCGGGGCCAGCGGCGCCCGCGCCGACGATCGATGCGCAGATCGGTCAGGCCCACGAGCTCGCGCGCCCCCCCGATCTCCCAGTCGAGCAGCCCGGCCACACGGCGGGCCCCCATGTCGCCCCCCACGATGAGTACCCGGCGGCGCAGCGGGGCGTCGTGCGCCGCGGCGCGCACCACCACTCGCCCCAGAAGCGGCGCGCTCGTCACGGCAAGTCCCAAGAAGAGAAGTGCTTGCAGCATCCGAACGGGCAGGCCCTGTGACGCCTCGAGGGCCAGGAGCAGCATCAGGCCGACGCCCAGTGCTGCAGCCCAGCGCAGGGCACGCACAGCCAGCTCTCGGGGGCGCCGCGGGTCGGGCCAACTTCGCGCATCCGGGAGGCCCAACATCCCTCCCAGTACCAGGAAGCCTAGCATCAGGAGAGTCAGCACGGACGTCATGGCTGTGATGTGTGGCGCGAGAGCGCTGCCGAGGTCGGGGGAACCACCCAGAATCCAGCGATGGGCAGCCCAGAAGGAGATCATCAGCAGGAGGGCATCGGCCAGGAGCAGCACGGGCAACGATCGAAGATAGAATCCGATGCGGCCGACCGATACTCGACCGTGCCCGGGATGGGCACTCCATTCCCGCCCGAGCTGCGCTGTGACTTGCTGGGGGCGAACCGCCATCTGCCCTCTCCCTGCGCCCCGCCAGCGGATACCCTGCCCCGGAGGCGCAGTTCCGAGATGCCTTCCGTTCCATCAGTTGCGCCAGATCGGCGAAGCACGTTAGACCAGGCTGCCGATCAAGGCAAGCTCTTTGGTTGGGTTGTGGCTCGAGGATTCGGCATCCGTCGTGGGCAGTTGCTCCTGGGCTTGCCCAGTACCGGTCTCCCGCCGGCCACCACCTTCGACCCGATCCCCTGGCCCGCCTCAGGCTACTCCCTTGAGCATGATCCATCACCTCCGATCTTCCACGTTCTCATCTCGCCAACGCGCTGGTCTTCGCCCCCCCTGCTGTCCCAACCCGCGCTGCCCCTTTCACCTCCAACCCCGCGCCCGGCGCTTCCTGCGCCTAGGCTCCCGCATCCAGGGCGCCACCGGGAGGGCGTCCCCAGGAGAGTACGCGTACACTCCCTGCCAACGTCGCATCTACGCCACCTCCTTGCGCACCTCCTGCTGGCTCCGCCGCCCCGATCTCCTCCTCCCCATCGCCCGGCTCTGCCGCGAAGTCGCCGCGCTCCGCCAGATCGCCCACGCACTCGGCACCTCTCTCACCACCGACGCATCTCTCCGTCACAAGGGCGCCATGACTCCCCACCAGAAACGCCGCCGCAGGGAGCGGGGCCCCAGCGCCAGTCGCCATCGATCGACGACCAGCCCGCCTTCACGAACCAACTGAGCCCCACCATCGCAAACCCCTAAGCAAGCCTCTCCTCCGCTTCCAGACCTCCCCAGGGT